>BBSL01000001.1 GCA_001319865.1 Burkholderia sp. E7m39
CCCAGTTGCTTGATACCGAGCGAAACGCGGTTCTTTTCCTGGTCGAACTTGAGGATCTTTGCCGTGACTTCCTGGCCAACCGACAGCACTTCCGACGGGTGACGCACGCGACGCCATGCGATATCCGTGATGTGCAGCAGGCCGTCGATGCCGCCGAGGTCCACGAACGCGCCGTAGTCGGTGATGTTCTTGACCACGCCTTCGACGATCGCGCCTTCCTTCAGCGTTTCGAGCAGCTTTGCGCGCTCTTCGCCCTGGGTCGCTTCGATCACAGCGCGGCGCGACAGCACCACGTTGTTACGCTTGCGGTCCAGCTTGATGACGCGGAATTCCAGCGTCTTGCCTTCGTACGGCGTCGTGTCCTTGACAGGGCGCGTGTCGACCAGCGAGCCCGGCAGGAACGCACGGATGCCGTTGACCATGACGGTCATGCCGCCCTTGACCTTGCCCGTGATGGTGCCTGTCACGAGTTCGTTGTTGTCGAGGGCTTTTTCCAGCGACAGCCACGAAGCCAGACGCTTCGCCTTGTCGCGCGACAGGATCGTGTCGCCATAGCCGTTTTCCAGCGCGTCGATCGCGACGGAAACGAAGTCGCCCGCCTGCACTTCTACCTCGCCCGCGTCATTCAGGAACTCTTCGAGCGGGATGTAGGCTTCGGACTTGAGACCAGCGTTGACGACCACGAAGTTGTGGTCGACACGCACGACTTCGGCGGAGATCACTTCGCCAGCGCGCATGTCCTGCTTGGTCAGCGACTCTTCGAACAGAGCCGCAAAAGATTCGGTATTCGGGGTAGAGGTTTGCAGGTCGGACATAAAAATCTGAATTTGCATGGTTTTCGCAGCGTCAGGTGAACCACCACGGTTCAGCACTACGGCAAAGGAGCGAAAGCCATACGGGGTTAAGGGTTAACAATTGCTTCGCGTTTCATCGCAAAGCGCCTACACGACAACAAAACAACCTTGATGCGAGCGTTCCGCGTTCAGCTTTGCGGAACCAGCGCCCGGTACCACTGCACCACCTGGTCGACCGCCTGGTCGACCGACAATGCGGAGGTGTCGAGCATCTGCGCATCCGCTGCGGGCTTGAGCGGCGCGGCCGTGCGCTGACTGTCGCGCTCGTCGCGTTGACGCAAATCCCGGAGCAAGTCATCCATATTAGCAGAAAAACCTTTTTGGATCAATTGCTTATGCCGGCGGGCTGCGCGGGCCTCGACGCTGGCCGTCAAAAACACCTTCAAAGACGCGTCAGGAAAGATCACGGTGCCCATGTCGCGGCCGTCCGCGACCAGACCCGGCGGCTTGCGAAAAGCCCGTTGACGAGCCACCAGCGCGGCCCTCACGGGTGCGTGGATGGCGATTGCCGACGCCCGGTTGCCGATTTCCTCGGCGCGAATGTCGGTTGAGACGTCGGCGCCGTCGAGTTGCGCAATGCCTTCGCGAAAAGTGATATGGAGGTCGCCGATCAGTTTTGCAAGCGCGTCGGCGTCATCGGGGTCGATGTCGTAGCGCACGCTGGCGAGCGCCGCCAGCCGGTAAAGCGCGCCGCTGTCGAGCAGGTGGAAGCCGAGTTCGGCGGCGACGAGCGCGGCCACCGTGCCCTTGCCGGAGGCGGTCGGGCCGTCGATCGTGATGACGGGCGTCTGGTGAAAGGGACGAGTCGGTTTCATCGGAAAGTTCGCCCGCCGGATTGGGCGGCGGATGTTGTCAATGCAGTCACGGTTGAGCGAGCGCAAGGAAGCGCTCGAAATAATCGGGGAACGTCTTGCCGACGCATTTCGGATCATTGATCCGCACGGGCACGCCGCCCAGGCTCACCAGCGAGAAGCACATCGCCATCCGGTGATCGTCATAGGTGTCGATCGCGGCATTCGGCGTCAGCTTTTCAGGCGGCGTCACGACGAGGAAATCCTCGCCCTCCTGCACCTTCGCGCCCACTTTGCGCAGTTCGGTCGCCATCGCGGCAATGCGGTCGGTTTCCTTCACGCGCCAGCTGGCGATGTTGCGCAGCGTGGTGGTGCCGTCTGCGAACAGCGCGGCGACGGCGATCGTCATGGCCGCGTCGGGAATCAGGTTGAAGTCCATGTCGATGGGATCGAGCTTGCCGTGGTCGTTGCCGACGCCGCGCACCTCGATCCAGTCGTCGCCCATCGTCACGTTCGCGCCCATTTTCATCAGCGCGGTCGCAAAGCCGACGTCGCCCTGAATGCTCGCGCGCCCCACGCCTTCGACCCGCAGCGGTCCGCCGCCCAGCGCGCCCGCGGCCAGAAAATACGACGCCGATGACGCATCGCCTTCCACCATGATCTTGCCCGGCGACTGATAACGCACCCCGCTCGGAATCGTGAAGCGCTCCCAGCCGAAGCGCTCGACCTTGATGCCGAAACGCGCCATCAGCGCGATCGTGATCTCGATATAGGGCTTCGAAATCAGCTCGCCCGCCACTTCGACGACCGTCTCGCCGCTTGCCGTCTTGACGAGCGGCAGCGTCATCAGCAGCGCCGTCAGGAACTGGCTCGACACGTCGCCGCGCACGCGGATCGGCGCATCGACGGTAATCTGCGCCGGACGGATGCGCAGCGGCGGAAAACCCTCGTTCTCTTCGTAGTCGATCTTCGCGCCGATCTGCCGCAGCCCGTCGACGAGATCGCCGATCGGCCGCTCGTGCATGCGCGGCACGCCGTGAATCCGGTAATCGCCGCCGTTCACGGCCAGCGCAGCCGTCAGCGGACGCACTGCCGTGCCCGCGTTGCCGAGGAACAGATCGGCGCGCGCGGCGGGCAGCGCGCCACGCGTGCCCGTCACGACGCAGGTGTCGCCGTCACGTTTCAGCTTGACGCCGAGCTTTTCGAGCGCGTCGAGCATCACGCGCGTGTCGTCGGAATCGAGCAGATTCGTAATCGTCGTCTCGCCCTCGGCCAACGCCGCGAGCAGCAGCACGCGGTTCGAAATGCTCTTCGAGCCGGGCAGACGGACCGTGCCGGACGCACGGGAGAAGGGTCCGAGATCGAGATGTTCCATGTGAATTCCAATGTCCTTTATTTCGACGCGTCGTCGGTGGCCGAACGCTCGGACGACGGCTGCTCGGCCGCCTGTTGCGACGACGCGGCGCGCTCCTGCCACTCGCTGCGCGCGGCGCGCGAGCGCGCGAACACGGCTTCGAGTGTCGCGCCGTCGCCGGCTTCAATGGCTGCGCGCAAGCGCGCGAGCACGGCCGTATAGCCGTCGATTTCGTCGAGCAACGCCGCGCGGTTCGCCACACAGACGTCGCGCCACATTTCCGGGCTCGACGCGGCAATGCGCGTGAAGTCGCGGAAGCCGCCCGCCGCGAAAGAGAACTTCAGCGCCGCATCCGATGAATGAAGAATCTGCTCGACCAGTGCGAACGACAACACGTGCGGCAAATGGCTGACGGACGCGAACACGCGATCATGCTGTTCCGGCGACATCGCGTGCACGCTCGCGCCCGTCGCGCGCCACATCGCGGCAACCCGTTCGACGTCCGCTGGCGCGTTCTCCGGCAACGCGCACAGCACGACGTTGCGGTTCACGTACAGGTCGGGCAGCGCCGCGTCGACGCCACTCGATTCGCGGCCGGCAATGGGATGGCCCGGCACGAACTGGCCGATGCGCTCGCCGAGCGCCGCGCGCGCCGCAGCGACGACGTCGGACTTCGTGCTGCCAGCGTCGGTGACGACGGTCGACGGCTCGAGAAACGGCGCGATGCGCTCGAGCAGCGGCTGCGTCTGCGCGACGGGCGCCGCGAGCAGCACCACATCGGCGCCTTTGAGGGCGTCGCGCAACGCCGCGTCGTCGGCGAGCGACGCGCTCGCGTCGATCACGCCGAGTTCCAGCGCGCGCTCAGTCGATGCCGCCGAGCGCTCCACGCCGATCACGCGACGCGCGCCGCCCACTTTGCCGCGCTCGTGCAACGCGCGCGCCAACGACCCGCCGATCAGTCCGACGCCGAAAATCACCAGTTTGTCGAAAGAAAACGCTGCCACGTCAGTCACAGAAAAAACGCGCCTCGCTTCGATGAGGCGCGCGGATTGCATTGAACGCTCAGGCCGTTGCCAGCGTCTTTTCTAGCGCCGCGATGAACGCGTCGTTTTCTTCCGGCAAGCCGATCGTCACGCGCAGCCACTGCGGCAGACCGTAGTTGCCCACCGGCCGCACGATCACGCCCTGCTTCAGCAGCTCCAGATTCACCCGATTGCCCGCGCCGTCGTCATTGCCGACGCGCACCAGCACGAAGTTGCCATGCGACGGCACGTATTCGAGACCGAGTCGGTCGAACGCGTCCGTGAGGCGGCGATAGCCCTGGGCGTTCAGTTCGGCGCTCTTTTGCAGGAACGGCTTGTCGTTCAGGGCGGCGATCGCGGCGGCTTGCGCGAGCGTGTTCACGTTGAACGGCTGACGCAGACGGTTCATCAGATCGGTCAGTTCCGGCTGCGCAATCGCAAAACCGACGCGCAGGCCGGCGAGGCCGAACGCCTTCGAGAACGTGCGCGACACCAGCAGATTCGGATAGCGGCGCACCCACGCGATCGAGTCGTAGCGCTGGTCGGCGCTCAGGTATTCCGTGTACGCCTCGTCCAGCACGACAGCCACGTGGCGCGGCACCTTCGCGAGGAACGCTTCGATCGTCGGGCCGTCGATGAACGTGCCCGTCGGATTGTTCGGGTTCGCGACGAACACGAGGCGCGTGTCGTCGCCGATCGCGGCGAGCATGGCGTCGAGATCATGGCCGTACTTGACGGCGGGCACGACGATCGCGCGCGCGCCGATGCCTTGCGTCGCCAGCGCGTACACGGCGAACGAGTACTGCGCGTAGACGACCGACTGGCTCTTCTCGACGAACGCGTGCGCAGCCAGTTCCAAGATGTCGTTGCTGCCGTTACCGAGCGTGATCCAGTCGGCGGGCACGTCGTAGTGCGCGGCGAGCGCCGCCTTCAGTTCGAAGCCGTTCGCGTCCGGATATCGGCCCAGTTCGCTCGCGGCTTGCGCCATCGCCGTCTTGGCCGACTCGGGCATGCCGAGCGGATTTTCGTTCGACGCGAGCTTCACGATCCGCGCTTCGTCCAGCCCGAATTCGCGCGCGACTTCCGAGATCGGCTTGCCAGCCACGTAGGGCGCGATCGCGCGAACATAGGAAGGACCGAAAGACGTTGTCATAAATATCTCCGGAAAGCTCTTAATCAGGCTTGCTTGTTGAGGGCAAAACAAAGGCGTATTAGCGTGCGCGCGGATACGAACCGAGAATTTTCAGGAAGTCGGCTTTCTGGCCGAGTTCGGCGAGCGCGGCTTGCACCGACGCGTCGTCACGATGGCCTTCGATGTCGATGTAAAAGTAGTACTCCCACGTACCGACGCGCGCGGGGCGCGACTCGAAACGCGTCATCGACACGCCGTGCCGCGCGAGCGGTTCCAGCAGTTTGAACATCGCGCCGGGCTCGTTCGCCACCGACACGATCAGCGACGTTTTGTCATTGCCGCTCGCGCCCGTCGGCTGCTTGCCGATCATCACGAAGCGCGTGCGGTTGTGCGGATCGTCCTGGATCAGCGCGTAGGCGACCTGCAGGCCGTATTGCGTTGCCGCGCGGTCGCCGGCAATGGCGGCGATGGTGGGATCTTGCGCCGCCATGCGCGCGGCTTCGGCGTTGCTCGACACGGCCTGGCGCTCGACGTGCGGCGCGTGCGTGGACAGCCAGCGCTGGCACTGCGCCAGCGCCTGCGCGTGCGCGCATACGCGTGTCACGCCTGTCAGGCCGCCGTTGAGCGTCAGCAGATTGTGATGGATGGGCAACGCCAGTTCGCCGCCGATCAGCAGTTGCGTTTGCAGCAGCAGATCGAGCGTGCGCGACACCGCGCCTTCCGTCGAATTCTCGATGGGAACGACGCCGAATTCCGCGCCGCCCGCCTCGACCGAGCGGAACACTTCGTCGATGGACGAACACGGCAGCCCTTCGATCGACTGACCGAAATACTCGTGCATCGCCTGCTCGCTGTAAGTGCCGGCCGGGCCGAGATAGGCGGCCGTCAGGTTCTTTTCCAGCGCACGGCTCGCCGCCATGATTTCGCGCCAGATCGCGCTGATGTGCTCGCCGGCAAGCGGCCCTGCGCTCATGTCCTGCAGCCGCGCGATTACCTGCTGCTCGCGCTCCGGACGAAACACGGGCGCATTGAAATGCTTCTTGACCTCGCCGACTTCGAGCGCGACGGCGGCGCGCTGATTCAGAAGCGCGATCAGCTGCGCGTCGATCGCGTCGATGCGTTCGCGCAGCGGTTTGAGTTGGGAATTGAGTTCGTCGTCCATGCCTGTTGCGGCCAGTTCGGGGCCAGTTCGAAAGAGGATGCGCGCGCCGCGACCCGTGGTATCACGCGCTGCGCTGTTCGAATTCCCTCATGTACTCGACAAGCGCTTTGACGCCTTCGAGCGGCACCGCGTTGTAAATCGACGCCCGCATGCCGCCGACGGACTTGTGGCCCTTCAGCTGCACCAGCCCGCGCGCTTTCGCGCCGGCCAGGAAATCTTCGTTGCGCGACTCGTCGGCGAGGAAAAACGGTACGTTCATCCGCGACCGCGCGTTGCGCTCGACCTTGTTCAGGTAGAAGCTCGACGAATCGATGGTGTCGTACAGCAGCTTCGCCTTTTCGACGTTGCGTGCCTCGATCGCCGTGAGACCGCCCAGCTTCTTCAACCACTTGAACACCAGCCCGGCGATGTAGATCGCGTACGTGGGCGGCGTGTTGTACATCGAATTGTTCAGTGCAACCGTTTTCCACTCGAACGCCGACGGACAGATCGCCATCGAGCGCTCCAACAGGTCTTCGCGCACGATCACCACTGTCACGCCCGCCATGCCGATGTTCTTCTGCGCGCCGCCGAACAGCACGCCGTATTTGGCGATGTCCATTGGCCGCGACAGAATGTGCGACGACGCGTCCGCCACGAGCGGAATGTCGCCGAGATCGGGGATCTCGAACGTTTCGACGCCGTGGATCGTCTCGTTCGTGCACAGGTGGACGTAGGCGGGGTCGTCGGAGAGCTTCCATTCCGCGCGCGGCGGCACGTGCGTGAAGCCGTCCGGCGTTTCGCCGCTCGCCGCGAGATTGACCGTGCCGTATTTCTGCGCTTCCTTGAACGACTTCTGCGACCACGAGCCCGTCACGACGAAGTCGGCGCGCGCCTTGCGGCCCATCAGGTTCATCGGCACGATCGCGTTCTCGCCGAGTCCGCCGCCTTGCAGAAAGAGAATCTGATGGCTTGACGGCACTTGCAGCAATTCGCGCAGATCAGTCAGCGCCTCTTCATGAATCGTCATGAACTCTTTGCCGCGATGGCTCATTTCCATCACGCTCATGCCGCTACCGCGCCAATCGAGCATCTCGTCGGCTGCCTGGCGCAGCACTTCTTCGGGCATGGCCGCCGGACCGGCGGAGAAATTGAAGACGCGCATCGTGGAAACCCTGCGTGAGAACCCCGGAAGCAGGCGCGCGGCATGGAAAAGAACCGGAAACCGCGCCTGAAAGAAAAATGGCCGTCTGCGCACAAGCGCAAACAGCCATTATCGCATTGACGCTCAAAACCCGCCAAACCTCGGCGATTCAAGGGGATTTCGCGAATTCCCTCATCGTGCGTCCGTTGGCAGACGTCTTGGCGCCGTTCAGCCTCGCTCGACCTTGCTTACTTCGCCGGCTTGACGGACGCGACTTCCTTGTCAGCCTGGTCGCGCGTTGCCTTGATCGATTGCGGCATGTACTTCTGCATCAGACCGTTCACGACGTCGCGGCCAACCTGGTCTTGCACCTGGATGAACTTGCGGCCCGTCGGGCTCTTGTAGAAGTTGGTCAGGTCGTTGATTTCCTGCGTGCTGTAGTACTTCGCGTAGGCGTCGTACTGAGCTTGCATGGCGTCCTGCTTGAATGCGTCCGTGGCGAAAACCTGGCCTGCCGAGTCAACCAGCTTCGGTACAGCGTTCTTCTGCAGCGCCGGGACGGAAGCCTGCTTTTGCTTGTCCGTCATCGTCTTGTTTTCCGACAGGGCATCCGACAGGATGGCCGGGACGAGCTGCTTGGCCTGCATCTGCGCGCTGTTGCCGATTGCACCGACCAGCTTCTGTGCGTCGATCGCGTCGAGCAGATTCTTGATGGCGGCTTGCTTGGCGGGATCAACGGGTGCAGCAGCCGCAGCGGGAGCAGCCGGCGCCGGCTGCTGGTTTTGCAGCGCTTGCGCCATCGCGAGCGTCGGCACGAAAGCGGCCAGGACCATCAACTGCTTGAAACGTTTTTGCATCACTACTCCCTAAGAGAAATTAACCTAACTGCTCGACCGCGCCAGCGGCGCATCGGCCCGATGCGCCTCATCATCACAGGGCCCGCGCGGTCTTACGCATCACTTGAGAAGCTTCACTGCGGATTACGGCGCGTCGCTTTCGTCACCATTCGCGTCGTCCGCGGGTGCGTCGGCATCGCCGTCCACGTCAGCTTCCGCTTCGGCAATCTGTTGCAGACCGGAAAGCTTGGTACCTTCATCAAGGCTGATGAGTGTAACACCTTGCGTTGCGCGGCCCATTTCTCGAATTTCCGACACGCGCGTGCGGATCAGCACGCCTGTGTTGGTGATCAACATGATCTGCGCTTCCGGGTCGACGAGCGTTGCGGCAACCACCTTGCCGTTGCGCTCGGACGTCTGGATCGCGATCATGCCCTTTGTGCCGCGGCCGTGACGCGTGTACTCCAGAATCGGCGTGCGCTTGCCGTAACCGTTTTCCGTCGCCGTCAGCACCGACTGCTGCTCGTCGCCGGCAACCAGCAATGCAATCACCTGCTGACCATCTTCGAGCTGCATGCCGCGCACGCCGCGCGCCTCGCGACCCATCGGGCGAACATCGTTTTCGTCGAAGCGCACCGCCTTGCCCGAATCGGAGAACAGCATCACGTCGTGCTCGCCGTCCGTGATGGCCGCGCCGATCAGGTAATCGCCGTCGTCCAGACCGACGGCAATGATGCCCTTCTTCAGCGGACGGCTGAACGCCTCGAGCGGCGTCTTCTTCACCGTGCCAAGCGCCGTCGCCATGAAAACGAACTTGTCGGCCGAAAATTCCTTGACCGGCAGCACGACCGTGATCTTTTCGCCTTCCTGCAACGGGAACATGTTGACGATCGGACGGCCACGCGAATTGCGCGAGCCCTGCGGCACTTCATAAACCTTCAGCCAGTAGACGCGGCCGCGGTTCGAGAAGCACAGAATGTGATCGTGTGTATTCGCGATGAAGAGCGTGTCGATCCAGTCGTCGTCCTTCATCTGCGTTGCCTGCTTGCCGCGACCTCCGCGCTTCTGGGCGCGATATTCGGACAACGGCTGCGATTTCACGTAACCCGCGTGCGACATCGTCACGACCATGTCCTGCGGCGTGATGAGGTCTTCCGTATTCAGCTCGGTCGCGTTCATCTCGATCTTCGAGCGGCGTTCGTCGCCAAATTCGCTCTTGATCGTGCTGAGTTCGTCGAAGATGATGGAAGTTATGCGCTCCGGACGCGCGAGGATATCCAGCAGGTCGGCGATCTGGGCCATCACGTCGCGGTACTCGCCAATGATCTTGTCCTGCTCGAGACCCGTCAGGCGCTGCAGGCGCATCTGGAGAATTTCCTGCGCCTGCGTGTCCGACAGACGGTACAAACCGTCCGCCTGCATGCCGTACGCCGGGTTCAGCCCTTCTGGACGGTATGCCGCGCGGCCGCCCGACGAAGCATTGTCGCTTTCCGCGCGCTGCAGCATCTCCCGCACGATCGACGAATCCCACGAGCGGTCCATCAGCTCCTGCTTCGCGATGGGCGGCGTCGGCGCGGCCTTGATGATCGCGATGAAGTCGTCGATGTTGGCGAGCGCGACGGCGAGGCCTTCGAGCACATGGCCGCGCTCGCGCGCCTTGCGCAACTCGAAAACAGTGCGCCGCGTCAGGACTTCGCGACGGTGCGACAGGAAATGCGACAGCATTTCCTTCAGGTTCAGCAGCTTCGGCTGGCCGTCGACCAGCGCGACCATGTTCATGCCGAACGTATCCTGGAGCTGCGTTGCCTTATACAGATTGTTGAGGATGACCTCAGGCACTTCGCCGCGCTTCAGCTCGATCACCACGCGCATGCCGCTCTTGTCGGACTCGTCGCGAATGTCTGAGATGCCTTCGAGCTTTTTCTCATTCACCAGCTCTGCGATCCGCTCGAGCAGCGAACGCTTGTTCACCTGATACGGCAGTTCGTCGACGATGATCGCCATGCGCTGGCCGCGATCGATCTCTTCGAAGTGCGTGGCCGCGCGCATCACGACGCGCCCGCGCCCTGTGCGGTAGCCGTCGCGCACACCCGCGACGCCGTAGATGATGCCCGCCGTCGGGAAGTCCGGCGCGGGCACGATCTCGATCAGCTCGTCGATCGTCGCTTCCGGGTTCTTCAGCAGATGATGGCAGGCGTCGACGATTTCGGTCAGGTTGTGCGGCGGAATGTTCGTCGCCATGCCGACGGCGATGCCCGACGAGCCGTTGATCAGCAGGTTGGGAATGCGCGCAGGCAGGATGGTCGGCTCGTTTTCACTGCCGTCGTAGTTCGGCTGGAAGTCGACCGTTTCCTTGTCGATATCGGCGAGCAGTTCGTGGCCGATCTTGGCCATGCGGATTTCGGTGTAACGCATGGCCGCGGCGTTGTCGCCGTCGACCGAACCGAAGTTGCCCTGCCCGTCGACCAGCATGTAGCGCAGCGAAAAGTCTTGCGCCATGCGGACGATCGTGTCGTATACAGCCGAGTCGCCGTGCGGGTGGTATTTACCGATCACGTCGCCGACGATACGCGCCGACTTCTTGTACGCCCGGTTCCAGTCGTTGTTCAGCTCGTGCATGGCATACAGCACGCGCCGGTGAACCGGCTTCAGACCATCTCGGACATCGGGAAGCGCGCGCCCTACGATCACGCTCATCGCGTACTCGATATACGAGCGGCGCATTTCCTCCTCTAGGGAGATTGGTAGAGTCTCTTTGGCGAATTGATCCATTGTCCGTATCGTTTACGCGCGAAGACGATGAGGGAAACGCGTTCTTCACCCCACCGCTTGGGCCTACCCCTGTGTGCGCGCCTGCAACAATCTGCAAACGCGCATCACGCGATTCTACCATGCGGCGCAACCGCTCCCGCCGACCTGCGTATACCTATTAGTGGGACGCGGAAAAACGGCACCTGGAAGCACCTCGCGCGCGACGCGGCCAGGCCCGGAAAATGCTCACCTCCAGGCCGCGCAAAACGGCCTCCGGCGGGCTCTTCACGAACTTGACACCTTTTGTTGCGCATGCACCACATTCGACCGGGCTCGACTATAGGGGAGGGATTTTTTTATCGTCGGAAGGGAACGATATGGCAAAATGCGAACGCACAAAGTTAGACACGGCTCGAAGTCTACACACAGCGGCGTTCGCGCCATACCGATGTTATACTTCGAGCAATGTATGACTGGTCTTCGTCAACAGGCTCGCAGTAAACCTGCGGTAATCTCAATTTCGAGAGGAGAAATATGAATAAACTTTCAAAGCTCGCGTTCATTGCAGCTACCGCAGTTATGGCTGCATCCGCTTCGGCACAGTCGGTGCCGGCGTCGCGACAAGCCACGAACGACAACTGGGTGAACGGCACCGGCGAATACGTGTGGATGAACGGCACGAACGAGCTTTGCTGGCGCGATGCGTTCTGGACGCCGGCAACGGCTAACGCAAAGTGCGATGGCGCACTGGTCGCGCAAGCACCGACGCCGCCGGCACCGGCGCCCGTCGCTCCCGCAATCACCAGCCAGAAGATCACGTACCAGGCTGACACGCTGTTCGACTTCGACAAGGCTATCCTGAAGCCGGCTGGCAAGGAAAAGCTGGACGACCTGGCATCGAAGATTCAAGGTCTGAACCTGGAAGTCGTTGTGGCTACGGGCTACACGGACCGCATCGGTTCGGACAAGTACAACGACCGTCTGTCGCTGCGTCGTGCACAAGCTGTCAAGGCATACCTGGTCAGCAAGGGCATCGAAGCCAACCGCATCTACACGGAAGGCAAGGGCAAGCGCAACCCGGTCACGACCGGTTGCAACCAGAAGAACCGCAAGCAACTCATCGCCTGCCTCGCACCGGATCGTCGCGTGGAAGTCGAAGTTGTCGGTACTTCGAAGCAGTAAGCTACAGAACACGGCAGTATCAAAGCCCCGCTTCGGCGGGGCTTTTTTTATGTGCATCGCCAGCAAGCGCCACCGCGAGTAGAAACGCATTCGCCGGCGGCTCCGGCGCCTTTTTGCCGCCCGGTTCACTGCCCTATATACTCAGGGTTTCTCCGATCCACCGCTCCATCCGCCTCCGAGGCCGTCTCCGTCATGACCAACGCCGATCCCCACGAACTACAGAAATTCAGCGATCTCGCGCATCGCTGGTGGGACCCGAATGCCGAGTTCAAGCCTCTGCATGAACTGAATCCGGTGCGGCTCAACTGGATTGACGCGCACGCGCACCTCGCCGGCAAACGCGTCCTCGATATCGGCTGCGGCGGCGGAATCCTGTCGGAATCGATGGCGACGTTGGGTGCCGACGTAAAGGGGATCGACCTGTCTCACGAAGCGCTGGGTGTCGCGGATCTTCACAGCCTTGAAAGCGGTGTGACGGTAAATTACGAGGAGATCGCCGCCGAAGCGCTCGCAGCCCGCGAGCCTGCATCGTTCGACGTGGTGACGTGCATGGAAATGCTCGAGCACGTGCCCGATCCGTCAAAGGTCGTCGAAGCATGTAAGACGCTCGTGAAACCTGGCGGCTGGGTGTTCTTCTCCACGCTCAATCGCAACGTGAAGTCCTACCTCCTGGCGGTGATCGGCGCGGAGTACCTTGCGCGCATGCTGCCGAAGGGCACGCACGACTACGCGCGCTTCATCCGGCCGTCGGAGCTGGCCGGCTTCGCGCGCGCGGCGGGCCTGCACACCGCGGACATCAAGGGCATCACCTACAACCCGCTCACCAAGCATTTCGGCCTCTCGGGCGACACCGACGTCAACTATATGCTGGCGTGCCGTCGCGAAGCCTGAGCGATCCGCGCGCCTTCAACCCGCCCCTATATCTGTCTGCCTAGTTAAATGAGCGATCCCACGCCCCTGCCACAACGCGAGGACGAAGACACGTCGATTGGTCTTTGTCAGGGCATCCTGTTCGACCTCGACGGCACGCTTGCCGACACGGCGCCCGATCTCGCCGCAGCTGTCAATAAAATGCGCCACGAGCGCGGCCTGGAGATGGTGCCGCTCGAACGCCTGCGGCCGCTCGCATCGGCGGGCGCGCGCGGACTGCTGGGAGGCGCGTTCGGTATCGGCCCCGATCACCACGACTACGCGTCGATGCGCGACGAATTTCTCGCGAACTACGAAGCCGACCTGTGCATCGAAACGCTGCTGTTTCCGGGCATCGGCGAGATCCTCGACGAACTCGATGCGCGCAACGTTCGCTGGGGCATCGTGACGAACAAGGTCGCGCGGCTGACGGAGCCGCTCGTTGCGCAACTCGGGCTGGGCGCCCGCGCGGGCTGCGTCGTCAGCGGCGATACGACGCCGCATTCGAAGCCCCATCCGGCGCCGCTGTTGCACGCCGCGAAAGAACTGGACCTGCAGCCGGAACGGATCGTCTATGTCGGCGACGACCTGCGCGACGTGCAGGCAGGCTTCGCGGCGGGCATGGTGACGGTGGCCGCGGCTTACGGCTATTGCGGCAACGACATACCGCCCACCCATTGGCACGCGAAGCATGTCGTGAACTCGACAGCCGAGCTGCAAAAGCTGCTGCGCGACATCAGCTGAAGCGCGAGGCGCAATCTACGCGTTTCGCCGTGACTCGGGCGAAGCGCTGTTGTAAAATCACTCCTTGGGCCACATATGTTGCTCATTCCTTCTGCGGGGGCGACCTGGTTTCGACAGGGGTTGCGAAGCGGCTAGGGCATGTCGAGGACCCGTCACCTCGTTAATCAATGGGAAAAACGTAACTGCAAACGACGATACGTTCGCACTGGCAGCCTAAGGGCCGCCGTCCTCTGCCTAGTTCACTGACGGGCTAGTGTCGCAAGACCGGTAGCAATACCGACAGAGGTCATTTACGTCAGTTAAGCCTTGGCGGTGTCACGACGTCCGGGTCGAAAATCTAGTGAATCGCCGTAGCGCAGCGTGTTCGTCCGCGTCGCTCCAGTTAAATTAAAAGACAGAACTAAACATGTAGAACTAGTCGTGGAGGACTTCTGGACGCGGGTTCGATTCCCGCCGCCTCCACCATATTCATTCCGGCAACCTCGGCGTTGCCTTGAAACCCGCGCGGGCCATGCCTTCGCGGGTTTTTGCCATTTGCGTCACGCGCGCCTGCCAGGAAGCTGACGCCCTCCCCTCTTATCACCGCCGGTCTTCAAACGCAGCGTCGCCATCATGCATCCTGCATAGGTTGGCGCCCCATTTTCAACCTT
Organism: Burkholderia sp. E7m39; assembly: GCA_001319865.1. GTDB lineage: Bacteria > Pseudomonadota > Gammaproteobacteria > Burkholderiales > Burkholderiaceae > Paraburkholderia > Paraburkholderia bengalensis. The sequence goes on from BBSL01000001.1 coordinate 14,511, forward strand.
TTCCGATAGCCGCGCCGACTGACATGACGTGAAATGCGCAAATCCAACGGCGCGCGCCCGGCAGCCGTCAGATTCGATTGGCATCACTAATAAAATGGAAAGTGCAAACATGAGCGACGTAGAGGTTCCCATCATGGCCCGCCTCGGCGACATGACCGATCACGGAGGCAAGATCGTCGAGGCGGCGCAGGATCTGACCGACGCCGGCATCGGCGTCGCGCTCGACGGCCATCTGGTCGCGTGCCCGCGCTGCGGCGGTAAATACCCGATCATCGCCAGCGGCAGGCGCCGGCACGATGGCAAGCGCATCGCCTACATCGGCGACATCACGACCTGCGGCGCAACGCTGATTCGCCCGGCCGAACACGGTTAACACCAGCCGCAAAAAATACAAAGCCCGCGGCAGCTGAGCTGCGCGGGCTTTTGTCGTTTCCTGGCCTTGTGTCGTTTCCGGCGACGGCATCACGCCCTCATGCCGCGGCGCGCACATACGCCTCTTCCGCTTCCCGGACGAACCTGCTGTTGCAGAACTCCCGCCGGGCTTTGCCGCGAGCGCGTTGCCCCATCGACGGCAAAGCATCTCGGCAAGCCAGCATGTCGCACAACCGCTGTGTCATCGCGTGCGTATCGCGCGCTTCGAGATCCAGCCGTCGACGCCCTCGTCGACGTTCTCCGGCAAGCTCGCGCAGCGCGTTACCAGCGCTGGCCGCCCCATCGACATCATCTCGCGGCACGCGAATGATCCGACGATTATGTCGAGCGGTTCACATGCATCTTGCTGACTGAAAGCGCAGGCAAGACAGTCAACCGCGATGCAGCGACGAAGAGGCGCCACTCGCGAGCAATGACGGGCATGCATTCGACGCTCGCGTGGAATATTTACGCGCGCAGGCCGTTTATTCGGAGCGCGCCGCTTCACCGCATCTTCAGCGCGCACAAGCCAACCGATTGCATACACTCCATATACAACGTCCAGAACAGGAGCCGCATCATGCGCAAGACTCTCTTCCTCATCGCCGCGCTCGCGCTTCAACAAGCCGCCTTCGCCGCGCCGCCGAAAACCATGGACGGACATTTCGTCGACGCACAGGGACGAACGCTCTACACCTTCGATAAAGACACGACGCCAGGTAAGAGCGCCTGTACAGGTGGCTGCGCGGCCGCATGGCCTGCCGCTGCGGCGGACGCGAGCGACAAGCCGTCAGGTGACTGGACGATGATCGACGGCGCGGACGGAAGCAAGCAGTGGGCGTACAAGGGCAAGCCGCTCTACCGCTTTGCGAAGGACGAGAAACCCGGCGACATGAAGGGCGACGGCTTCAAGGACGTGTGGCATACGGCCAAGCCCTGATACGCGCGCGTCGGCGGGTAGACGCCGCGCCGCGAAGGCGCGGCGCGTCAGACTTGATTATTGATCGTCAGGGCACTTGAGGTTGCAACCGTTCGGATCGCCGTTGTCGCCGCGCTTGCGCAGCTTCGACGGCTTGTCGCTCTGAAACTTCTTCGATGGCGCCGAGGCGCCGAACGGCATCTGCGGATGCTCGTTCAGCTTGAATTCCTCGGTCAGGATGCCGCCCGGCACACCGGGCGAATTCTGCGCAAACGCAACTGAGATCGTGGCAAACAGCGCGCCAGCAGTCAGCGCGGCGGCACAGGCGGGAACGAGAAATTTCATGTCGATTCGGCGCGGCATGAACGCCGCGCATGTCAGGCGTTGTAATGAAAGCGTAGAGATTAACGCAAAGCGCGCTGCAACGCAGCGCCCCCGGCCTGATCCGTTGTTACGGGCGCTTACGCCATGCGCGCCTTGCGCCGGCTTGCGCCGTGTTGCGCTTTCTTGCACGCCGCATCGAAACGGCGCGCACCTCAGGCGGCCGTCTCTTCGCCTGCCAGGCCTTCGTCCAGTTCCAGCAATTTGCCGCAGTCGCCGGCATCGTAGCCTTCCAGATGCGCGACGCTCTGCCGGAATGTCTTGCCACGCAGCACCGACATCACCGTCGTCAGTGGCGCGCGTTCGAGCCGTGCCCTGTCGCAGGCAAAGTAATAGTCCTCGTCGACGATCGGAATGAAGTCGAGCCCGAAGTGATGCGCGGCCGGCTCGACGCCAAACCCGACGTCCGCCATGCCGCTCGCCACGAAAGCCGCGATCGCCGAATGCGTCAGTTCCGTCGACGCATAACCGTTCACGCGGTCGGGATCGACGCCCACACGCCGCAGCGCGAGATCGATCAGCATGCGCGTGCCGGAGCCGTGCTGGCGGTTGACGAAGCGGATGTCGTCGCGCGCCAGATCCGTCAATCCGCCAATGCCCTTCGGGTTGCCCTTCGCGAGAAAGAGCCCCTGCTTGCGCCGCGTCAGATGGACGAGCACATGGCGCTGCGGATCGAGCCACTGCCGGTACTTGTCCGCGCAAGCCGCGCGAAACTCGCCGCGCGGCAAGTGGAAGCCGGCGAGATCGCACTCGGCGCGCGCGAGCGCCGTGATTGCTTCGGCGCTGTCGCGATATTTGATGTCGAGCGGCACTTCGTCGGCGACGAGCGCCGTGACGAGCGCAGCCACCGCATAACCGTGCGAAGCGTGGATGCGCACGTCTTCGGCGGGCGGCGCGAGCCAGCGGTTCAGATCGCTTGCCACCTCGCTCGCGAGCGCCTGCATGTTGCCGTCGAGCCGCTCCCCGCACAGTCGCTGCGCGCGCAACACGGCCTGTCCCAATTCAGACAGCGCCGAACCGCGCCCACGCTCCTTTTCGATCAGCGCGCCGCCCAGTTGCGTTTCGATGGCGCGCAGCAAACCCCACGCGTGGCGGTAGGACAAACCCTTAAGCGCGGCCGCCTGCGCGATGCTGCCCGTCTGGTCGACGAGCGAGAGGAGTGGCACAGCGTCAGTCAGGCTGGACGTTTGGCCGTTGCTGTCCCGCACAATCAGCTGCGCCTGGCATTCGATCCGAATCATATATGTACTTTCAGTTCCTATTGCGAAAGCCGGTACACCCGCCTATCGTTCGCATTGATATATCAAACAAGCAAAGCATAGATGCGCGGGTTATGAATAACAAGTGCATATATCGACTTTGGAGGAGCCCCACTGTGGATCGACCGAACGCCATTGCGCCAGACGAACTCGTGCAGCGTCACGCACTGCCCGGCAAATCGCTGGTTGCCGTACTGCACGCCATTCAGGACGACGTCGGCTTCGTGCCGCCCGACACCGTCGCGCCGCTCGCGCGCACGCTGAACCTGTCGCGCGCGGAAGTTCATGGCGTCATCACTTACTACCACCACTTCCGCCAGTCGCCTGCCGCGCCGGTGACGGTGCAGCTGTGCCGCGCGGAAGCCTGCCGCAGCATGGGCACGGAAGCGCTCGCGCAGCATATCGAGGCGCGCACGGGTTGCCGCTTCGATGCGCACAAGCACGGTGACGATCACAAGCACGATCACGCCTGCGATGGCGCCGTCGGTCTCGAATCGGTGTATTGCCTCGGTCAATGCGCGCTGTCGCCCGCAATGATGATCAACGGCGAGCTGTACGCGAAGGTCACGCCGCAAAAGTTCGACGCGATCTACGCCGCCGCGATGAAACGCGTGGAGGAAACAGCATGACGCGCATCTACGTTCCCCGCGACTCGTCGGCGCTCGCGCTCGGCGCCAACGCCGTCGCGCAAGCCATCGCCGACGAAGCGAAAGCGCGCGGCATCGACATCGAACTCGTGCGCAACGGCTCGCGCGGTCTGCTGTATCTCGAACCGCTCATCGAAGTGCAAACGCCGCAGGGCCGCATCGGCTATGCGAACGTCGAAGCGGAAGATGTCGCATCGCTGTTCGACGCGGGCTTTATCGAAGGCAACGCGACGCATGCGAAGCACGTCGGCGTGGTCGACGAGATTCCGTATCTGAAGAAGCAGCAGCGTCTGACGTTCGCGCGCATCGGTATCACCGATCCGCTCTCGACCGACGACTACATCGCCAACGGCGGCATCGTCGGCCTGTACAACGCGCTCGCGATGAACGGCGACGCGGCCGTCGAAGCACTGGTCGAATCCGGCCTGCGCGGCCGCGGCGGCGCAGCGTTCCCGGCGGGCATCAAGTGGCGCACGGTGCGCGCCGCGAAGGCCGATCAGAAGTACATCGTCTGCAACGCCGACGAAGGCGATTCGGGCACGTTCTCCGACCGGCTGGTGATGGAAAGCGATCCGTTCGTGCTGATCGAAGGGATGATCATCGCGGGCATCGTGACGGGTGCAACCGTCGGCCATATCTACGTGCGCAGCGAGTATCCGCACTCGATCGACATGCTCGAAGCCGCGATCGCCAAGGCGCGCGCGGCCGGCTGGCTCGGCGATAGCGTGCTCGGCTCGGAACATCGCTTCGAACTCTTCGTCGCGAAAGGCGCGGGCGCGTACGTGTGCGGCGAGGAAACGGCGCTGCTCGAATCGCTCGAAGGCAAGCGCGGCATCGTGCGCGCGAAGCCGCCGCTGCCCGCGCTCGAAGGCCTGTTCGGCAAGCCGACCGTGATCAACAACGTGATCACGCTCGCCACGGTGCCGATCATCTTCGCGAAGGGCGCGGCGTTCTATAAGGACTTCGGCATGGGCCGCTCGCGCGGCACGCTGCCGTTCCAGATCGCGGGCAACGTGAAGCGCGGCGGCCTCGTCGAACTGGCGTTCGGCTGCACGCTGCGCGAACTGATGTTCGACTACGGCGGCGGCACGGCAAGCGGCCGTCCGGCGCGCGCGGTACAGGTCGGCGGCCCGCTCGGCACGTATCTGCCCGAAAGCCAGTGGGATATCCCGCTCGACTATGAGGAATACGCGAAGGTCGGCGCCGTCGTCGGTCACGGCGGCCTTGTGATTCACGACGACACGTCGAATCTCGCCGACCTCGCGCAATACGCGATGCACTTCTGCGCGCTCGAATCGTGCGGCAAGTGCACGCCGTGCCGGATCGGCTCGACGCGCGGCGTCGAAGTGATCCAGCGCATCCGCAACGGCGATACGTCGACGAAGCAGGTGCAACTGCTGCGCGACCTGTGCGACACGATGGTGTCCGGTTCGCTGTGCGCGATGGGCGGCATGACGCCGTTCCCGGTCGTATCCGCCCTCGATCATTTTCCCGACGACTTCGGTCTCGTGACCGCCACGCCGAAAGAAGCGGCCTAACAGGAAGCCCATCATGTCCGATCCGATCACTTTCCAATCCGGCGGCTGCGGCTCCGGCAACTGTGCGTGCAAGGCGGGCGCGCTGCGCAACGAGCGCGGTCCGTTCGACGATACCGACTACGGCACGCCGCTGCGTCACTCCGACGTCGACGTGACGCTCGAAATCGACGGCCAGGCGATCACGGTGCCCGCGGGCACGTCGGTGATGCGCGCGGCCGCCGAGGCCGGCGTCAACATCCCGAAGCTGTGCGCGACCGATTCGCTCGAACCGTTCGGCTCGTGCCGCCTGTGTCTCGTCGAAATCGAAGGACGGCGCGGCTATCCCGCGTCGTGCACGACGCCCGTCGAAGCGGGCATGAAGGTGCGCACGCAAACCGACCGTCTGCAAGGCCTGCGCCGCAACGTGATGGAGCTGTACATCTCCGATCACCCGCTCGACTGCCTCACCTGCCCCGCCAACGGCAACTGCGAACTGCAGGACATGGCGGGCGTGACGGGCCTGCGCGAAGTGCGCTACGGCTTTGACGGCGCGAATCACCTGAAGGACAAGAAGGACGAATCGAACCCGTACTTCACGTACGACCCGTCCAAGTGCATCGTCTGCAACCGCTGCGTGCGCGCGTGCGAAGAGACGCAAGGCACGTTCGCCTTGACGATCAGCGGACGCGGCTTCGAATCGCGCGTCGCGGCGAGCGAAAGCCAGCCGTTCATGGAATCCGAATGCGTGTCGTGCGGCGCGTGCGTGGCCGCGTGCCCGACGGCGACGCTGTCGGAAAAGAGCATCGTGATGATGGGTCAGGGCGAGCACTCCGTCGTGACGACCTGCGCTTACTGCGGCGTCGGCTGCTCGTTCAAGGCCGAGATGAAGGGCAACACCGTCGTGCGGATGGTGCCGCACAAGAACGGCCAGGCCAACGAGGGCCACGCTTGCGTGAAGGGCCGCTTCGCGTGGGGCTACGCGACCCACAAGGACCGCATCAAGAAGCCGATGATCCGCGCGAAGATCACAGACCCGTGGCGCGAAGTCAGCTGGGAGGAAGCGCTGAACTACGCGGCGTCGGAATTCCGCCGCATCCAGCAGAAGTACGGCCGCGATTCGATCGGCGGCATCACGTCGTCGCGCTGCACGAACGAAGAAACGTATCTCGTGCAGAAGCTCGTGCGCGCCGCGTTCGGCAACAACAACGTCGACACCTGCGCGCGCGTGTGCCACTCGCCGACGGGCTACGGCCTGAAGACGACGCTCGGCGAATCGGCGGGCACGCAGACGTTCGCCTCCGTCGATAAATCCGACGTGATCATCGTCATCGGCGCGAATCCGACGGACGGCCACCCGGTGTTCGGCTCGCGTCTGAAGCGCCGCGTGCGACAGGGCGCGAAGCTGATCGTCGTCGATCCGCGCCGCATCGATATCGTCGATACTGCACACGTGAAGGCCACGCATCACCTGCAACTGCGTCCGGGCACGAACGTCGCGATCGTGACGTCGCTCGCGCACGTGATCGTCACGGAAGGCTTGCTGAACGAAGCATTCATCGCCGAGCGCTGCGAGACGCGCGCGTTCCAGCACTGGCGGGATTTCGTCGCGCTGCCGGAGAACTCGCCGGAGATGATGGAAAGCGTGACGGGCGTGCCTGCGCAGCAGGTGCGCGAAGCCGCGCGCCTCTACGCGACGGGCGGCAACGCGGCGATCTACTACGGCCTCGGCGTAACGGAGCACGCGCAAGGCTCGACGACCGTGATGGGCATCGCGAACCTCGCGATGGCGACGGGCAACATCGGCCGCGAAGGCGTCGGCGTGAATCCGCTGCGCGGCCAGAACAACGTGCAGGGATCGTGCGACATGGGCTCGTTCCCGCACGAACTGCCGGGCTACCGCCATATCAGCGATACCGTCACGCGCACGCTGTTCGAAGGCGAATGGGGCGTGACGCTCCAGCCGGAACCGGGCCTGCGCATTCCGAACATGTTCGATGCTGCCATTCATGGCAGCTTCAAGGGTCTCTACTGCCAGGGCGAAGACATCGTGCAGTCGGACCCGAACACGCAGCATGTGGGCGCGGCGCTGTCGTCGATGGAATGCATCGTCGTGCAGGACATCTTCCTGAACGAAACGGCGAAGTACGCACACGTGCTGCTGCCGGGCTCGACGTTCCTCGAAAAGGACGGCACGTTCACCAACGCCGAGCGCCGCATCTCGCGCGTGCGCAAGGTGATGCCGCCGCTGCCCGGCTATTCGGACTGGGAAGTGACGATCCTGCTGGCGCGCGCGCTCGGCTACGAGATGAACTACACGCATCCGTCGCAGATCATGGACGAGATCGCGCGTCTCACGCCGACTTTCCACGGCGTGTCGTACGAGAAGCTGGACAAACTCGGCAGCATCCAGTGGCCGTGCAACGAGAACGCGCCGGAAGGCACGCCAACGATGCATATCGACGAATTCGTGCGGGGCAAGGGCAAGTTCGTCATCACGAAGTACGTCGCGACGCCGGAGAAGGTCAATCAGAAATTCCCGCTGATCCTGACCACGGGCCGCATCCTGTCGCAATACAACGTCGGCGCGCAGACGCGGCGTACGGAAAACTCGCGCTGGCACGACGAAGACCGGCTGGAGATTCATCCGCACGACGCCGAAGACCGCGGCATCAAGGACAACGACTGGGTCGGCATCGAATCGCGGGCGGGCTATACCGTGCTGCGCGCGAAGGTCGCCGACCGGATGCAGCCGGGCGTGGTCTACACGACGTTCCACTTCCCCGAATCGGGCGCAAATGTGATCACGACGGACAGCTCCGACTGGGCGACCAACTGCCCCGAGTACAAGGTGACGGCCGTGCAGGTGATGCCTGTCGAGCAGCCGTCGGAATGGCAGAAGGAGTACTCGCGCTTCAACAACGAGCAGCTCGAGCATCTCGACAAGCGCGAGCTTGCCACCACGTCAGGCAAATGAGGTAACGCAATGGACGTAGCTAACCTGATCGACATGGCGAACCGCATCGGCGATTTTTTCGAGTCGATGCCGGATCGCGACGAAGCGATCGACAGCATCGCGGATCACATCCGCCGCTTCTGGGAGCCGCGCATGCGCCGCGCGATTCTGGCGACCCTGCACGCGAAGCCCGAAGGGGCCGAGCTCGAGCTGCATGAGATGGTTCGCGAGGCGCTTATCAGGCATCTCGCCGATCTCACGCCGAAGGAAGCCGCGCCGGCCTGACACGCTCCACGCAACAGCAGTACCTCGCGTTCGCATCGGGCTCGATGCGAACGCTTTTTTTTGTGCGCATTCCGGTGCGTGCCTTGCGCGCGTCACGGAGCGGGCTCGCCGAGCCCGCTCCTCGCGAACCACGCTTCGCAATGCCGCAGCAGCCCGTTCAGATCGGAGCCGGGGCGCCCGCGCGCACACACATAGCCATCGGGCCGCACCAGATAGAACGACGGCCGCGTGCGTCCAAACGATTCGCTCAGCGAAGCCCCCCCGCCTTCGCCGTTCGCATCCGTCACGCGCCACACGCGCACGGCGCCCGGCAGCAGATCTTCGACGGCGGCGGCGAAACGGTCGAGATCGGCGGGCCGCGCGGGTTTCAGGTGCAGCGAGAGGCGTTTGCCGTTGCTCGACGCGGCATCCTCTGGGGGCTCGACGAGCAGGAACAGCGAGAAAAACGCCGGATCATGCAGATCGAAGATGCAGCCGGCGCCGGGCAGACGCCCCAGCGGCCCGTCGATCACATGCACGAGCGCATCGGGCGCGCGCTCGCCCGCGCGCGGGCCGCCGTCGAGCACGCGTTCGAGCGTCAACGGACTGCGCCGGTATTGAATCGACAGCTCGCTGACGGTCAGGCGCGCGGCGTCGCGCAACGGGCCGAGGGCGGCGAGCACGGGCATCACGCGCTCGCGCAGCAGCTTGAGCGGCCCGTGATCCGCTTCCGCCATGTGCGTGGCGAAGCTGGTCTGCCGCAGGACGTCGCGCTCGATGGGATGACGCTCGAGGTGATAAGTATCGAGCAGCCGCTCGGGCGCATTACCGTGCAACACGCGCGCGAGTTTCCAGCCGAGATTGAAGGCTTCCTGGATGCCCGTGTTCATCCCTTGCGCGCCTGCGGGGCTGTGCACGTGCGCGGCGTCGCCGGCGAGAAACACGCGCTGCACGCGCAACTGCGCGACCATGCGGCTATTCAGGTGAAAGTAGCTCGACCATGACAGGCTCGTCAGATCGACGGGATGATGAATGCGGCTTTTCGCGATCACGCGGCATTCATCGAGCGTCGGCGGAGCGATCGCGGCGAGCGGCGCCGGGTTGCCGTGCTCCGGCGTGGCCGCCGCCATCGTGGGCTGATCGGCGATCAGCCGGTGCCTGCTCTTGCCCATCGGAAACAGTGCGGCCAGTCCCGCGCCCGACGCGAAAATATGAAACTCGTCGTCGGACCAGCCGGTGTCCGCTTCGAGGTCGGCGAGCAGGAAGGTCTGCTCGAATGTCTTGCCCGCGAAGCTCATGCCGAGCCGATGGCGGATCGCGCTGTGCGCGCCGTCGGCAGCAATCATGTACGACGGATGCAATGTCTCGATATGGCCGTCCGCGCGCTGCAGCGTGGCGTTCACGCCCGCCGCGCCCTGCGCGAACATCGTCAGCTCGACGCCGCGTTCGATCTGCACGCCATAGGTTGCCAGGTGCTCCGTCAGCAGACGTTCGGTGACGGACTGATCGAGAAACAGCAGATACGGATAGCGCGTTTGCAACGGATCGAAATCGAGCCGCGCGAGACGCTGGCCGTTCGAGTAAAGATTCGCGGCACGCGCGCGATGACCGAGTTCGAGAAACTTGTCGACGAGCCGGTGCTGCTCCAGCAATTCCAGCGTGCGCGCCTGAATGCCGATCGCGCGCGAATGCGGGTCCGGCTGCTGCGCCTTGTCGATCAGACGCACGGGCACGCGGGCGCGCGCAAGACTCATGGCTGCCGCCAGCCCCGTCGGCCCCGCGCCCACGATCAGCACGGGCGGTACGTCGATGGAAGCACCCGTCATGCAGACCTCCGCAGTCGGACATGCCCGTTAGTGTACGCCGAGCATTTCAGTCCCTGCCGTCTTGCCGACGACGCGCCGCATCAAAGCAGCGCCCGGATCGAGAATCAGTCGCGACGCCGCGCTCAGTGCGCGTGCGACGCGGGATCGAGCGAGCAGCGATGCTGTGTGGTGCCCATATCGACCTGCAGCGTCGCGTGATGCATGTCGAACTCGACGCGCAGCGTGCTGACGATGGTGTCGATCGCCTTGTCGCCGGGATGTCCGGCCGGCATCACGAGATGCGCCGACAGCGCGTTGCCCGTCGTCGACAGAGCCCACACGTGCAGGTCGTGCACATCGGTGACGCCAGGCTGCGTGGCGAGATAGTCGCGGATCTTCTGCAGATCGACGCCCGTCGGCACGCCGTTGAGCGCGAGCTTGACGGAATCGCGCAGCAGGCCCCACGTGCCGTACACGATCACGGCGACCACGACGATGCTCATCACAGGGTCGAGCCATGTCCAGCCGGTGAAGAGGATGGCCAGACCCGCGACCGCGACGGCGGCGGACACGGCGGCGTCGGCCAGCATGTGCAAGAAGGCGCCGCGAATGTTCAGGTCGTCTTCCTGGCCGCGCATGAAGAGCCAGGCGGAGAAGCCGTTCACGACCATGCCGACGAGCGCGACGATGAACACGTCCAGCCCGGCGACGGGCGCGGGATGAAACAGGCGCCCGACGGCCTCGGCGACGATCACGCCGCACGCGAACAGCAGCAGGCCCGCGTTGAGCAGGCTCGCGAGAATCGACGAGCCGCCGAGCCCGAACGTGTAGCGCGTGGACGGCCGGCGCGTCGCGAGCCACGTCGCGCCCCATGCGAGCAGCAGGCCGAGCACGTCGGAAAGATTGTGTCCCGCGTCGGCAAGCAGCGCCGTGGAATGGGCTAGCACGCCGTACACCGCCTGCACGACGACGATCGCGACGTTCAGCGCGACGGCGATGGCAAACGCGCGGCCGTGGCCTGCCACGGGCGCGTGATGGTGATGATGACCGCCATGACCGTGAGCATGATCATGCTGATGCGCGCGCGAGCCCTTGCGATCCGCGTCGTGGTCGAGGTCGTGCGGGTGATCGTGGCTGTGGTCGCCGTGCTCCGCGTGCGCGCAGGCAGCCGTGTGCACGTGCGGTTCGAGCGGCGCTGACCGCGGTTCGGTCGCGGGCCCGGTGGCTTGATGAGGGGCGTATTTCATGGGTGTTCCTGCGCGAAATCGGCGGCCGATTCGCTGACGGGTTCCGCGACGTGCTCGAGCATGTCGGTCAACATGCCGCTGATGTGCTGATCGGCGGCGACGTAAAACACCTGCTTGCCTTGCCGCTCCGCGCGCACGATGCGCGCCGCCCGCAGCAGCCGCAGATGATGGCTGACGAGAGAAGGCGACAGGCTCAACGATTCGGCGATCGCGCCAACTGCGCGCCGCTCGTGGACACAAGCAAGCACGATGCGCAGACGCGTCGGATCGCCGAGCAGACGGAACAGATCGGCAATCTCGACGACGCGATCGTCGGCTTGAGGGGAAACTACGGCGGACATTTTCCGGCTCTCATTGAGGCGTAC
>BBSL01000002.1 GCA_001319865.1 Burkholderia sp. E7m39
ACCCTCGCCTGCGTCATGTTCCCNGTTTTTCGAGCGCGCCTATAGCGCGCATCGCGACGGCCGGCTCGACGACGCCGAGCGCGGCTACCGCGCGACGCTCGAACTCGATCCCCGCCACGTCGACGCGCTGCATCTGCTCGGCGTGCTGCGTCACCAGCAAGGCCAGCACCAGGAGGCGGCCGAGCTCGTGCGGCGCGCCGTGGATCTGCGCCCGCAAGACGCCGGGCTGCAGCTGAACCTCGGCAACGCGTTGAAAGCGCTCGGCCGGCTCGACCAGGCCATCGAGCGCTTTCGCAATGCGCTGACGCTCGCGCCGACGTTTCCGATGGCGCACTACAACCTCGGCAACGCGTACGCGCTCGCCGGGCGCCACGAAGACGCCGTCGACGCGTTCGAAAAGTCGCTGCGTCTGCAGCCGATGGACGCGTCGTCGCACGTCAATCTCGGCAACGCGCTGCACGCGCTTGGCCGGCACCGCGAGGCAGTCGAGTCGTTCCGGCGCGCGCTCGAACTGCGGCCCGGCCACGCGGGCGCGCATAACAACGTCGGCATGGCGCTCAACGCGCTCGGTTCGTCCGTCGAGGCGAGCGCGCACTTTCGCGCGGCGCTCAAGGCCGAGCCGCGCTTTGTCGCCGCGCGCTTCAACCTCGCCAATACGCTCGACGCAACGGGCCACCATGAACAGGCCGTCGCGGAGTTCGAAGCCGTGCTCGGGCTGCAGCCGAACCTGCCGCCCGCGCTGTTCGGCCTCGGCAACGCGCTCGCCGCGCTCGGCCGTCACGACGAAGCGCGGCCTCGCTTCGAGCGCGCCGTCGGCCTCGATCCGACCTTCGCGCTCGCATGGCTGAGCCTGGGCGCCGCGCACCACGCGCTCGGCGCGCACGACGCCGCCCTGCGTGCGTTCGATCAGGTGCTGCGTCTGCGGCCCGATCTCGCCGTCGCGCATATGAACCGGGCCGTGACGCTGCTCACGCTCGGCGATTTCAAGCGCGGCCTGCCCGAATACGAATGGCGTCTTGACAGCGCGACGGCGCCCGAAGCTGCGGCGGCGCCCGCCGACGGCGCGCAATTGCCGCGCTGGCACGGGGAGCCGATCGCGGATCGCACGCTGCTCGTCCATGCCGAACAGGGTTTCGGCGACACGCTGCAATTCGTGCGCTTCGTCGAACAGGCCGCGCAGCGCGCAGCGCGCGTCGTGCTCGAAGTGCAGCCGGAACTCGCCGCCCTGCTCGCGCCGACCGCGAAACAGTGGCGCATCACGCTGATCGCGCAAGGCGAGCCGCGTCCGCGCGCCGACCTGCAGTGCCCGCTGCTCAGTCTGCCGCTGGCGCTCGGCACCGATGCCGACTCGATTCCGTCGCGCGTGCCCTACCTGAACGCGCCGGCGGCGGCGCGGCGCGCATGGCGCGGCTCGCTCGGCGGACACGCGAAGCGCAAGATCGGGCTCGCGTGGTCGGGGCGCGTGCAGCGCCAGGAAAACCGTTCGATGCCGCTTGCCGCGCTGGAGCCGCTGTTCGCGCTCGACGGCATCGACTGGATCGTGCTGCAGCCCGCGCTGGCCGACGAAGAGCGCGCCGCGCTCGACGCGCATCCGCGTGTGAAGAACATTCATCGCTTCGACGGGCGCATTCGCGACTTCGCCGACACGGCGGCGATCATCGAGCGTCTCGACGCCGTCGTATCGATCGATACGTCGGTTGCGCATCTGGCGGGCGCGCTGAACAAGCCGCTATGGCTGATGCTGCCGTACGCCGCCGACTGGCGCTGGTTCGTCGGCGACGCGCGCAGCCCGTGGTATCCGTCGGCGCGGCTCGTGCGGCAGGCGCGGCCCGGAGCGTGGGCGGAAGTGGTCGAACAAGTGGTGTCGGCGTTGGGCGATTGAGCGCGGCGCTTGCCGCCGCGGTTGCGGTTGTGCTTGCGGTTGCGGTTGTGCTTGCGCAGCCGCCCATGAAAAAACCCCCGCATGGCGGGGGTTTTCTTTTGCTGCCTGACACGCCGTGAGGCTCACGCCGTCCGGTACTGATTGCGCGCTTCCTGCGTGCGATACAGCACGAGCGTCGCGATCAGCCCGCACACGGCCGCTACGCTCATCCACAGGCCGGGCGCGGCCTTGTTGCCCGTCGAGTGGATCAGGTACGTCGCGATGGCGGGCGTGAAGCCGCCGATAGTCGTCGCGAGGCTGTACGCGAGCGAGAAGCCTGCCGTGCGCACGTCGGGCGGCATCACTTCCGTCAGCGCGACGACCATGCCGCCGTTGTAACAGCCGTACAGGAAAGACAGCCACAGCTCGACCATCAGGAGGCGCGCGAACGACGGCTCGGCCACGAGCCACTGCACAGCGGGATACGACGTGAGAATGGTGAGGATCGTGAAGGTCAGCAGCACGGGGCGGCGGCCGACGCGGTCCGAGATCGCGCCCGACACGGGCAGCCAGATCAGGTTCGACACACCGATGCACACGGTCACGATCAGCGTATCGATTGCGTCGAGCTTCAGCACTTCCTTGCCGAAGGTCGGCGTGTACGCGGTGATCATGTAGAACGACACCGTCGTCATGATGACCATGCCCATACCGCCCAGCACGACGCCCCAGTTTTGCATCATCGACGAAAAAATCTCGCCGACCGACGGGCGGTGCTTCTTCGCGAGGAACTCATCCGTTTCCTTCAGCGAACGGCGGATCAGGAACAGGAACGGCACGATCAGACAGCCGATCAGAAACGGCACGCGCCAGCCCCAGGACGTCATCTGGTCGGCGGGCAGCATGCGGTTCAGGATCACGCCGATCAACGCGGCGAACACGACGGCGACCTGCTGGCTGCCCGACTGCCACGAGCAATAGAAGCCCTTGTTGCCCTTGGTCGCGATCTCCGACAGATACACGGAGACGCCGCCCAGCTCGACACCCGCGGAGAAGCCCTGCAGCAGCCGCCCGAGCAGCACGAGTACGGGCGCGAGCACGCCGATCGTCGCGTAGCCAGGAATGGCCGCGACTGTCAGTGTGCCGAGCGCCATCAGCGCGAGCGTCAGGATCAGGCCCTTGCGACGGCCGTGATGGTCGATGTATGCGCCGAGCACAATTGCGCCCAACGGCCGCATCAGGAAGCCCGCGCCGAACACGGACAACGACAGCATCAGCGAGGCGAACTCGTTGCCGCTCGGAAAATACGTCTTGGCGATGGCTGCGGCGTAATAGCCGTACACCATGAAGTCGTACATTTCCAGGAAGTTGCCGCTGACGACGCGGAATACGGTTCGGACCTTGGATTCGTCCGTCGCTACGTGAGCATGGGATGCAGTTGCCATGACAATCTCGAAATAGGCCCGCAACCTGCGTAAGACAGGCGGCACTGGGCAGTTCAAACGATCCGCGGCGCAGCGCGGATGCGTAGTGCCACTACGTGAGCGAAGGTTGCGTCCGTCGGGCACAGCGCTCGCGTGAGGGCGCGGTATTGTGATTCGGCGAGAATGGCGAAGGTATCAGGGTAAACCTGCAGATTCGCTTACATAATGCGCGTTCCGTGATAATAACGTTACTCCGATAGACGCGCATTTAATACATTTTGCTTACAAACAGCCCGAACCAAGAAGATTCTTCCGATGCGGTTTTCGCGCGGCAGACTCTGCAAGGTGACGGCGGCGAACATGCGTCTTATCGTGCTGCTTGTATGCTTTTCGCCTTACGTGATTCCCGTGCCGTCTGTCCATCGGCCTGATTTTTCCGAAATGTCTGCATTTGCCTGTCCGGACTGCCGCAATGCCTGATTCCGTCTCGCCGACCGTTGTTTCATCCCTCGTGCTTCGCCCCGCGACCGACGCGGACGCCGATCTGATCGCCGCCATTCATAGCGCGAGCTGGCAGGCCACCTACCGCGGACTGCTGCCCGATGCGTTCCTCGATAGCGAAGTCGCGCACGAACGTGCGTCGTATTGGCGCGCGCGGCTGTCGGCGCCGGGCGCCGAGCGGCGCATCGTGCTGATCGCGGAGCGCGCGGGCGAGCCGATTGGCTTCGTGTGCGTGGAGCGTCAGCCCGATTCGCCGTGGGGTGTGCTGCTCGACAATCTGCACGCGCTGCCCGCGCATCAGGGCATCGGGGCGGGCAAGCTGCTGATGCGCGCCGCACAGGACTGGGCGCGCGAGCACGGCGAAGCGCAGCTCTATCTCTACGTACTCGAGGGCAACACGCCGGCCATTGCGTTCTACGAGCGGCAAGGCTGGCAGTTCTCCGGCGCCGAGCCGGATCAGATGGGCGGCACCGACATCACCGCGTTGCGATACGTCTATCGCCTCGATGGCGAAACACCTGATCGTCGAGATAACTGAGCATTTCGGATTCATCTGATCGCCAGAACGGCACTCGCCCGCCACCATACCGCGACCGAACGCCTCGACCGAACCGTGAACACGCAACACGTTCACGGCTGTTGCTGTCCGCCGCTTCGAGGCCAAACACGCAAAAAAGAACGAGGCGAAGACCGTGTCGACACCACCCCTCACACTAGTTGCCGGCGAATTCAGAATGCCGCGCTTGCGGCCGCTCGAGCTGGTGTCCCGCTCCCTCGGTCGCGAATGGGCGCTGCTGCCGCCTAACGTCAGCCTTCGTACGGAACTGAGGGCGCTGTACGCGGCGATGCTGCGCACGTTTTGCCTGAGCGCCGACTCGATCCGCGCGATGTGCAGCTGGGACCCGCAGAGCCTGCGCCGACAGCCGGTCACCCCTGCTGCCGTGTTCGGACGCGGCGCCATCGGGCTGAATCTGCGTGATCCCGTGGGTTCGCTCGAACCCATCAATCGTCAATGGAGCCGGGTCGCGGGCGGCGCGTGCGCGATCGGGGGCGCGGCGGCCATTGCGTGGCTGGCGGCCAATCATCCGCGCCAGCCGCCGACGCCAGCGCTCGCCGCCGCGCCCGAAGTCACACTGAGTTCGTCGCTGAAGCTTCCGTCCAGCGCGAGTCCCGCCGATCGCGAGCATGTTCGCTCAGGCGCCGTCGAGCGACGCGCTGATGCAGCGAGGGCGCGGGATCGCGCGCAGAGCGATCTCGCAGCGCGCACACCGGTTGCAGCGGTAGCGGATTCCGCGAGACACGCATCTGGACGCGGCGCGCCGCTCGTGAACGCGTCACGGGCCTCGCAGGCCTCGCAGACCGCGCACACCCCGCAGGCCGCCACTGGCCAGACAGGCGTTATCGCGCCGCACGGCGCCAACCGGCGTCACGCGGGCGTTGCACCGCAGCGCATGAAGCAATCGGGCATTAGCCGCTTCGCCCCCGCCGCACGTCGCTTGCATCCCGCCAGGCACGAGCGCAGCGCGTACGCACATCCCGAGGCCCGGCGCATGCCGCAAGTGGCGGACAACATGCCGGCAGCCACCCGGCGCGAGCGCGCAGTCGCTGCATTCTCCGACGCACCGCTCGCTTCGCTGCATCGCGCGCGGCCTTTGCCTTCCGCCGCGGGCGCGTATTCGCCGCTTGCGCCGTCCCCTCGCCCAGACAGCGACTACGAATCCATCACGATGTCCGCGGGCACGCACGTTCGCGACACGCCGACAGCGCCGGTCAATCGTGGCCGCGTCAACGCGGACAGCACGGAGTGGATGAACCACTTGTCGCAGCGTCGCGTAACGGAAGTGCCCGAGCGCTTTTCGAAGTGACGTTGTGAGCCGCGCGCGAGCACAGCAGCGTCTCGCAACGTCACTGAGAACCGCGCCGTAACGCCTGATATCAATTTCGCCGCAACGCTTGGCTACAAGTTTCTGCGGTAATCGTTCAGATAGCCAGGCTCGACAACAAAGGGCTGAGTCCCGCATCATGCAGGACTCAGCCCTTGCTCATCGAAAGCCGACACGCCGCGCTTCCCGCGCTCGAATCACCCCCGTTGTCAGCGGTTACCCGGCAGCCCGGCCTCCGCTTGTCGTTGCAACAACTGAACCTGCTGCTGCAGCACGCGCAGTTGCGACTGTGCCTTTTCCTTCTCTTCTCGCAACGCGACCGTCTCGTCCTGCTGCTGCCGTTGATAGTCGGCGACCTTGGCTTCCTGTGCGCGCGCCACTTCAATGTCGGCCTGCAGACGCTGCGCACGCATCTGCGACTCGCCGATCACACGCTCGATCGACGCCTTCTGCGCCCGCAGCTGCGCCTTGCGGATCTCGACGTCGGCGAGTTGCGCCGTTTGCCGCGCGAAGCCCGCGTAGACGGCTTCCGCGCGCGCCTCGTCCACGGTCCGGATCACGCGCCAGAAATGCTTGTCCTGAAAGAGCGCGACGTAGTACGTCATGCTCTGCGCGTGGAAGAACAGCGACGCGCCATAGCCGCCGTTGTACGTGGTGCGCATTTCCGTCAATCCACCGTCGTGAATCAGCTCCACCAGGTCCGCGACGTCGCCCTGCGCGCCGCCGCTGCCGCTCGCGTCGGCCAGAGCGTTGATGCCGAGTACCTTGCCCGCATCGTCGACAGCATCGTCACTGGCTTGCGCATCGGCCTGGACGCTGCCGGCGGCGTTTGCGCGCGCGCCGGCCGGCTCTGACGACAACCGGTTTCCCGCCAACGCAGTGCCGCCGCCATGCATTAGCATGCAGGCGACGACGAGCCATATCGTGCGGCGCAAATCCAAGGGGTACTTCATACGTCGCTACTCCATGCGTATTCCGAAACAACCTCGGATTATCGCTTGGAAACTGTCCTTTCTGACGTGCGGCGACAGGACTTTAAATCGAGATAAATGGACAACTAAACAATTGCATCAGCAAACGCAAAAGTTCGTAAAAGCTGGGTGGATTTCTGCGATCGAAGTGACGCAGCAACGAAGAACGAGCAGACACGCCACAGACGAAAAACAAAAACGCGAGCGGGCCATTGCTGGCCCGCTCGCGTTCGGTCGACATGCAGTCGCGCTCAGAAGCGCGTTTCGCGCGCCACCCGCAAGAACGTATCGAGCAGCGGCGTGCAGTCGAGCAGCTCGGGACCGCCCGCGCGATGAAACTCCGGATGCCATTGCACGCCCATCACGAAGGGCGCGCGCCGGTAACGCACGGCTTCGATGATGCCGTCCGTGGCCGACACCGCCTCGATGTTCAGATCGCGGCCCAGCTGATTGACCGCCTGATGGTGAATCGAGTTGACGATCGCCTCGCGCCGGCCCGGGAACATGTTGACGAGCGTCGAACCTTCGGGGAAATGCACCGAGTGGCGGTGCTGGTCGTAGTGTTCGTTGACGTGGACGCCCGCCGTCGGCACGTCGGAGGCGATGTCCTGATAGAGCGTGCCGCCGAACGCCACGTTGATGAGCTGGCAGCCGCGGCAAACGCCGAGCACCGGCTTGCCCGACTCGATGAACTCGTGCAGCAGCTCAAGTTCGTACATGTCGCGCACGCGGTCGCCGGGCCATTCGGGACGCGTCGCCACTTCGGCATACGACTGCGGCGACACGTCGGCGCCACCTTGCAGCAGCAGGCCGTCCAGATGCTTGGCGTAGTCTCGCAGGCGGATATTGCTCGGGTGCAGCATGCCCTGATGGCCGACCGTCGGGATCATGAAGACAAGCACGTCGCGCGACATCACCCAATGGGCAATCGATTCCTCCAGGTACTGCAGCGTCTTGCCGCGCAAGCCTTTGGCGCCCGGCTCCGGGTGGAAGATGCGCGCCGACACGCCGATGCGCAGCGTGCGCTGCGTGATCCTGCGGCCCGCGCGGTCGAATAGTTGCCGCGCACGCGCCGCGACGATCCGCCCGAACACGGACCACGCGGAATCGCTTTGCCGCAGATAGGCAGGCGGTGCGGGTGGATAGGCGCTCGCGGGCGGCGGATTGTACGCGCCGAAATCCGGCGCGGCGCCGAAGCCCGGGGGCGGCGAACCTTTCGCAGATGGATCGACGGCCCCTGCGCCGAGCGTGCCGTCCGGCTCGCCGCCGACAGGCGCGGCCGTCGCGCCGCCCGGCACTGCCGGGCTCGCTGCCGTCGCTGCCGCACGCTCCGCATTCGTGACGACCGTCTGCACGCGCGCCGCGGCCTCCTGCTGCGCAGTCGCCTGCGCGGCGCTCGCGCGAGCCTGTTCGGTCTCGCGGCGCTGCGCGGCGGCGGCGTTTTCAGGCGTGACGTTGGACGCGCTTTCGGGGGCGTCGGTGGAAGCTGCCGCCTTGGCGGGGGTGGGAGTCGGAGCCGGCGGCGTCCCGGCGGCGCCGGGCTGGCTCGTCGAAGGAGATGGAGCGCCGGGTACGCCGGCCTTGGATGGTGCGCCGGGTATACCGGCGTTATCGGAATTGTTCTCGCTCATGACTGTATGACAGACGCGTCTTCGCGCGTGAACGAATAGACATGTCTCATTATCCGCCTCGCGCTCTGGAGCGGCAAACCGGCACACAATTCGTCACATCGAGACACAACATGCAACCTGCGGCGGTTGAGTCACAGCCAAAACGGTGGTAGCGAGGGTTGCAGCGTGTGTGCTTCAGGGATCCGGCTGCTCGTCGAAGGTTTCGCGCAGCGCGATCTGCATCGTCGCGTGAATGCGCACGCACCAGCGCCACAGCAGCGTCAGCAGCAGCGCCGCGACGAGCAGCACGGCGACCAGCAAGCCCGTCGGCGGCAGGATCGTGCTCGACAGCGCCGCGACGAGCAGAAACACGCCTAGCATCGAAACGACAGGCACCAGGTCCGAAATCGCATAGCGGATCGCGCGAGTGAAGCGCCCGGCCTTCGCGGGCTGCACGCTAATTTCGGCGAGCAGCAACGCGAGCGACTTGGTCTTCCGGTAGACGGCAACCAGAAACGGCAGCGACACGACGAGCGCCGCGCTCCACAGCACGACGCGCCGCATCGGTTCGGACGGCAGCCACTGCTCGATCAGACCGGCGCCGTAACGCGTCAAATACGGCGCGCCATACGAGGCCGCCAGAAAAATCGCAGCGACGATCGCCAGATTCACCGCGATCTGCAGAATGATCCGACGCGTGAGCCCGAAAACTGTCGGCTCGCCCGACGCCGGCCTCAGACTGCCAAGCCACTGTCCGTACATCGCGAACACATTCGCAACCGTACGCGGCATCGCGTGTCCTAGCCGGCGCGTGAGGGGGTCGGCGGCGCGGATCAGATACGGCGTGAAGAGCGTCGTCAGCGCGGACACGGCGACGGCGATCGGATACAGGAACGCGCTCGTCACTTTGAGCGTGAGCCCGAGCGACGCGATGATGAACGAGAACTCGCCGATCTGCGATACCGTCATGCCCACGCGCATCGCCGTGCGCCCGTCCTTGCCCGCCAGAAAGGTGCCGAGCCCGCACGAAACGATCTTGCCGAGAATCACGGCGACCGTGATCACGGCGATCGGCCACGCGTACTCGACCAGCACGGCCGGGTTGAGCATCAGGCCGATGGTCACGAAGAAGATGGCCGAAAAGGCGTCGCGCAGCGGCGCGATCAGATGCTCGATGCGGTGCAGATGGCGCGACTCCGCCATGATCGCGCCGATCAGGAACGCGCCGAGCGCGATGCTGTAGTCGAGCTTGACGACCAGCAGGCAGAACGCGAAACAAAAGCCCAGCACGGCGACCAGCAGCATTTCGTCGCTCTGCGACTTCGCCACGTAATTGAGCGCGCGCGGCACGACCAGAATGCCGACCACCAGCGACACCGTCATGAACAGCAGCAGCTTGCCGAGCGTGACGAACGCGACGCCCGCCGACAATTCGCCCGTCTGCGCGATGCCCGACAGCAGCACGAGCATCGCAATGGCGAGAATGTCCTCGACGATCAGGATGCCGAATACCAGTTGCGCGAAGCTTTCGCGCTTCAGGCCGAGTTCGGAGAGCGCCTTGACGATGATCGTCGTCGACGAGATAGCGAGAATGGCGCCGAGAAACAGCGAATCCATCCGGCTCCAGCCGAACGCGCTGCCGATCTCGTAGCCGATCCACAACATCAGCACGATTTCCGACAGCGCGGCGACCACGGCCGTCGCGCCGACCTTGAACAGCTTGCGCAGGCTGAATTCGAGCCCGAGCGAGAACATCAGGAACACGACGCCCAGTTCGCCGAGCGTCTGGATGGTCTGCTCGTCGTGGATCAGCTGGAACGGCGGCGTGTACGGCCCGATGATCACGCCCGCCGCGATATAACCGAGCACCACCGGCTGCTTCAGGCGATGGAACAGCACGGTGACGACGCCTGCGAGCGCCATCACGACTGCCAGATCCTGAATGAAGCCGATTCCGTGGTGCATGACGTCGTTCCTTACAAAATCAATACAGAAAACGCGATGGTACCGCATCGACGGTGGAAAACGATTTACCGTGTCCGCCGATGCATTTCGACGCGCCCGCGCACGAGACTCGCGCCGATTCCGCGCGACGCGTCACACGCGTCACAATACGGCTCTGAGCGGCTGTGACGCTTCGATTCTCCGTCGCCCGCATTTCATTTCCTCTACAGGCCTGCCGCACTTTCGCCATGACCACTGCCACGCCATCCGGACTCACGCCATTCCCGCCCCTCGCCCAACTGGCCGCCGATCTCGCCGCCGGCCGCACGACGAGCCGCGCGCTGGTCGAAGCGGCGCTCGCTCGCATCGCCGATCCCGCCGGCCAGGGGGCGGCCGTCTTCATACAGGTCGACGCCGACAACGCCCGCGCTTCGGCCGACGCGCACGACCGCCTGCGCGCCGCCGGCATCGTGCTGTCGCCGCTCGCGGGGATTCCCGTGTCGGTGAAGGATCTGTTCGACATCGAAGGACAGGTGACGCGCGCGGGCTCGAAGGCGCTGGCGAACGCCGCGCCCGCCACGGCGGACGCGCCCGCCGTCGCGCGGCTCAAGCGCGCGGGCGCCGTGATCGTCGGGCGCACGAACATGAGCGAGTTCGCGTTTTCGGGCCTCGGTCTCAATCCGCACTACGGCAATCCGCTGTCGCCGTGGCGGCGCGGTGCGACGGGCGACGAGCGGGTGTCGGGCGGCTCGTCGTCGGGCGCCGCCGCCTCCGTGGCGGACGGCATGGCGGCCGTCGCGCTCGGCAGCGACACGGGCGGATCGCTGCGCATTCCCGCCGCGCTGTGCGGCCTGACGGGCTTCAAGCCGACGGCCGACCGCGTGCCCAAGCAAGGCGGCGTGCCGCTGTCGAGCACGCTCGACGCGTTCGGTCCGATCGGCGTGACAGTGGCATGCTGCGCGCTCGTCGACCGGATTCTTGCCGGGCTGGAGCCCGTCGTTCCCGCCGCGCGTCCGCTCGAAGGCTTGCGTCTGGGCGTGCTGAACCATTACGTGACGGACGGCATCGAGCCGGAAGTGGAAGCGGCCTACGACGCCGCGCTCAAGCATCTCGAAGCGGCGGGCGCGATCGTCAGCGACGTGCGCTTTGCGCCGCTAGACCGGCTCGCCGACATCAACCGCTTTGGCTTTTCGCCGATCGAGGCGTACGCGTGGCATCGCCCGCTGCTCGACGCGCAGCGCGACGCATACGACCCGCGTGTGCTCGCGCGCATCCTGAAGGGCCAGCCGGCGACGGCCGCCGACTATCTCGACCTGCTCGCCGAACGCGCCGCCGTGCTGACCGAGGCGCGCCCGATGTGGCAGCGCTTCGACGCCATCGTTGCGCCGACGGTGCCCATCGTGCCGCCGCGCGTCGCCGATCTCGTCGACGACGACGCGTTCTTCCGCGCGAACGGCCTCGTGCTGCGCAATCCGAGCGCGTTCAACTTCCTCGATGCCTGCGCGATCTCGCTGCCTTGTCATCCGCGCGGCGGCGCGCCCGTCGGCCTGATGCTCGCGGCCGCGCCGCATGCCGACGACGGGCTGCTGGGAATAGGACGGGCCGTCGAAGCGGTACTGAATACGATCCGCTGATGCGCCCGGCGGCTCCCATGCCAGCAGCCGTGCCGCCGCCCCATGGGCTTTCGCCGTGCCGGCACGCGCGGCGGGCTTCGGCTAGAATCGCCGCACCCTTTCCGGAACTTCCACCGCTAGCAGGATCATGATCATCGATAACGTTACATTGCGCCGCGAGCGCAGTCTGCTCGTTCTACTCGGTCTTGTCTGTCTCGCGCTCGTGGCGGGCGCGCTCTATCTGCAGTTCGTCGAACATGAAGACCCGTGCCCGCTGTGCATCATCCAGCGCTATTTCTATCTGCTGATCGCAATCTTCGCGTTTCTCGGCGCGCGCTTTCGCGGCTGGACGGGCGTGCGGCTGCTCGAAGTGCTGGCGCTGCTGTCGGCGCTCGGCGGGCTGCTGACGGCCGCGCGCCACGTGTACGTGCAATCGCACCCGAACTTCAGCTGCGGTTTCGACGCGCTGCAGCCGATCGTCGACGGCTTGCCGCCCGCGCATTGGCTGCCAGGCGTGTTCAAGGTCGCCGGACTGTGCGAAACACCCTATCCGCCGATTCTCGGCATTTCGCTGCCGGGCTGGTCGCTGATCGGCTTCGTCGTGATGTTTCTGGGGCTCGCGACCAGCCTCTGGCGTAATCGCCGCGCCCGCTAAGCCGCGACGCCGCGCCGGGTCCAACGAGCCTTTGCGAGACCCGGCGCGGCGGCGGCATTCGCCGCGTCATCTGCCTCAATCCGCCTCATCCGCCCTCCCGACGATTCCCCCCACGCACTTCACCGTCAGCCTTCGGCGTAAACACCTGGCCCGCCTGGCCGTTCCGCCCAAGCCGCGCCCGATGGTCAGACATCCCGCCAGATCCCCGTTCCGCAAGCCTTTGAGCGCGTTTCTGCGTCGGCCATTTGGGGTCCGCGCGATCCAACCCGCATCCCTCATGACCGCTCCCGCATAACCCCCATTCGCGCGGGGAAATATTTTTGGGACAAAGTGGTGTTATGTTCGATGCAGGATGGCGATCTACGTGCGCGAGGCCGGCTGTGGCGGCCCCATGCGTAACGCGCGCCCGGTCCGCAATGTCTTCAGGATTCGCCGTGACAACGCAAACCATCCGCTTCTATTACCAGGGGGCCGTCCGCGAGGTAAGCGGCGTGCCCGCTACGCGCACCGTGCTGCAGCATCTGCGCGACGATCTGCGCTGCACGGGCACCAAGGAAGGTTGCGCAGAAGGCGATTGCGGCGCGTGCACGGTCGTGGTCGGCGAAACCGATGCGCGCGGCCAGTTGACGCTCAAGGCCGTCAACGCCTGCATCCAGTTTCTGCCGACGCTCGACGGCCGCGCCCTCTTCACCGTCGAAGACCTGCGCGCCGCCGACGGCGCGCTGCATCCCGTGCAGCAGGCGCTGGTCGACTGTCACGGCTCGCAATGCGGGTTCTGCACGCCGGGCTTCGCGATGTCGATGTGGGCGCTCTACGAGAATCATCCGGCTGCCGCCGGCCTGCCGACACGCGACGAAATCAACACCGCCCTCTCCGGCAATCTGTGCCGTTGCACCGGCTACCGGCCGATCGTCGAGGCCGCGCAAAAGATGTTCGACGAGCAGCAATATCCGCGCGCCGCGCTCGATCGCGCCGCCGTCATCGAGGCGCTTGAACGAATCCAGCGCGACGGCACGTTCGAATATCGCGCGCCCGACGCGCGCGGCGACGCATTCGGCACGCCCGCTTTCCTCGCGCCCGTCACGCTCGACGCGTTCGCGACCTTGCGCGCCGCGCATCCGCATGCGCGGCTGCTGGCAGGCAGCACCGACGTCGGTCTGTGGGTGACGAAGCAGTTCCGCGATCTCGGCGACATTCTGTTTATCGGCAACGTCGCCGAACTGAAGACGATCGAACGCGATGCGCAGACGCTGACGATCGGCGCGGCCGTCTCGCTCGAAGAGGCCTATGCCGCGCTCGCCGCCGACTATCCCGAACTCGCGGAATTGTGGACGCGCTTCGCGTCGCTGCCCATCCGCAACGCGGGCACGCTCGGCGGCAACGTCGCGAACGGCTCGCCCATCGGCGATTCGATGCCGGCGCTGATCGCGCTCGACGCGCTTGTCGTGCTGCAACGCGAGCACAAGACGCGCGTGCTGCCGCTCGACGCGTTCTATCTCGGCTACCAGAAGACAGCGCTCGAGCCCGGCGAATTCCTCGCGGCGATCCGCGTGCCGCGTCCCGCGCCCGACCTGCGTTTTCGGACGTACAAGGTCGCCAAGCGCTACGACCAGGACATCTCGGCCGTCTGCGCGGCCTTCGCGCTGCGTATCGCGGACGGTGTGATCGTCGCCGCGCGCATTGCGTTCGGCGGAATGGCCGCGACGCCAAAGCGCGCGCAGCAGGCGGAAGCGGCTCTCGCCGGCGCGCCGTGGGACGCCGCCAGCGCGCAGCGCGCAATGGAAGCACTCGCCGCCGACTATCAGCCGCTCACCGACATGCGCGCGACGAGCGCGTACCGGCTGAAGGTGGCGCGCAATCTGCTGTGGCGCTTTCATCTCGAAACGCGCGACGCCGATCCGCTCGCGTTGCGCGAGGTCAACGCATTCGCGTTCGATGCCAGCGCGCTTCACGGCGCAGCCGCGCAGGAGCAGACGTGATGAACAAACGGACCGACGTTTTCGCACAGCAAACCGCGCAGCCGGAACTGGCACGCGACGAAGCCCAGGCCGCGATCGGCGTGCCGTTGCCGCATGAATCGGCGGCGTTGCACGTGAGCGGCGAAGCAATCTACACGGACGACATTCCCGAACTCCAGCAGACGCTGCACGCCGCGCTCGGCCTGTCGCGGCATGCGCACGCGCGCATCGTGTCGCTCGATCTGCAAGCCGTGCGCGCCGCCCCCGGCGTCGTCGCGGTGCTGACGGCCGACGACATCCCCGGCGAAAACAACTGCGGCCCCGTGCTGCACGACGATCCCATTCTCGCCGACGGCGAGGTGCTGTATCTCGGCCAGCCGGTGTTCATCGTCGTCGCGCACAGTCACGAACTGGCGCGGCGCGCGGCGTCGCTCGCGAAAAGCGACGACGTGGTGCGCTACGAGCCGCTCGAAGCCGTGCTGACGGCCAGCGAAGCGAAGGCTAAAAAGCAGTTCGT
The DNA here is from genome assembly GCA_001319865.1 of Burkholderia sp. E7m39. Taxonomy (GTDB): domain Bacteria; phylum Pseudomonadota; class Gammaproteobacteria; order Burkholderiales; family Burkholderiaceae; genus Paraburkholderia; species Paraburkholderia bengalensis. The sequence goes on from BBSL01000002.1 coordinate 14,938, forward strand.
GCTGCCGCCGCTGCATCTGAAGCGCGGCGCGCCCGCCGAAAAGATCGCGAGTGCGCCGCACCGGATCACGGGCACTTATGAAGTCGGCGGCCAGGAGCAGTTCTATCTGGAAGGCCAGATCGCGTATGCCGTGCCGAAGGAAATGGACGGCATGCTCGTCTATAGCTCGACGCAGCATCCGAGCGAAATGCAGCAGGTGGTCGCGCATATGTTCGGCTGGCCGTCGCATAGCGTCGTGTGCGAATGCCGCCGGATGGGCGGCGGTTTCGGCGGCAAGGAATCGCAGTCGGCGCTGTTCGCGTGCGCGGCGGCGCTGGCCGCGCATCGCTTGCGCCGGCCCGTGAAACTGCGCGCCGATCGCGACGACGACTTCATGATCACGGGCAAGCGTCACGACGCGGTCTACGAATACGAAGCAGGCTTCGACGACGACGGCCGCATTCTCGGCGCGCGCGTCGAGATCGCGCTGCGCGCGGGCTTTTCGGCGGACCTGTCGGGCGCCGTCGCGACACGCGCCGTGTGCCACTTTGACAATGCGTATTACCTGTCGGACGTCGATATCGTTGCGCTGCCGTGCAAGACCAACACGCAATCGAACACGGCGTTTCGCGGCTTCGGCGGCCCGCAAGGCGCGCTGGTGATGGAAGTGATGATGGACGGCATCGCGCGCGAGCTGAAGCGCGATCCGCTCGACGTGCGGCGCGCAAATTTCTACGGCGTCGGCGAACGCAACGTCACGCCGTACGGACAGACGGTCGAAGACAACATCATCGCGCCGCTGACGGATGAACTGATCGCCTCGAGCGACTACCACGCGCGACGCGCGGAGATCGCCGCGTTCAACGCGAAAAGCCCGGTGCTCAAGCGCGGCATCGCGTACTCGCCCGTCAAGTTCGGCATCTCGTTCAACGTGCCGTTCCTGA
>BBSL01000003.1 GCA_001319865.1 Burkholderia sp. E7m39
CCAGGCGGGCGCGCTCGTGCATGTCTACAAGGACGGCTCCGTGCTCGTGAATCACGGCGGCACCGAAATGGGCCAGGGGCTCAACACGAAAGTCGCGCAAGTGGTCGCGAACGCGTTCGGCCTGCCGCTCGCGCACGTGCGCGTGACGGCCACCGATACGTCGAAGGTGGCCAACACATCGGCCACGGCGGCATCGACGGGCAGCGACCTGAACGGCAAGGCCGCTGAAGCCGCCGCGCACACGATCCGCGCGCGTCTCGCCGCGCTCGCCGCGAAGGAACTCGGCGGCAACGCGGAAGACGTGCAGTTCGCGAACGGCCTGGTGCAGGCGAACGGCGCGTCGATGCCGTTCGCACAACTGGTCGGCGCCGCGTATCTCGCACGCGTGCAGTTGTGGTCCGACGGTTTCTACGCGACGCCCAAAGTGCACTGGGACGCGAAGACGCTGACGGGCCATCCGTTCTACTACTTCGCGTATGGCGCAGCCGTGTCCGAAGTCGTGATCGACACGTTGACGGGCGAATGGAAACTGGTGCGCGCCGACGCGCTGCACGACGCCGGTCAGTCGATCAACCCCGCCATCGACCTCGGCCAGGTGGAAGGCGCGTTCATCCAGGGCATGGGATGGCTGACGACGGAAGAGCTCTGGTGGAATCGCGACGGCCGCCTGATGACGCACGCGCCGTCGACATACAAGATACCCGCCGTCAGCGATACGCCCGCCGCGTTCAACGTGAAGCTGTATCGCAACGAGAACGCCGAGCCGACCGTGTTCCGTTCGAAGGCCGTCGGCGAGCCGCCATTGCTGCTGCCGTTCTCGGTGTTTCTTGCGATCCGCGACGCCGTCGCGGCCACCGCGCCCGATGCGCCGCATGCGCCCGCGCTGCGCGCGCCCGCCACGCCGGAAGCGATTCTCGATGCCATCGATGCGTTGCGGCCGGTTGCAACGATCGACGCAGCAGCCCATCCAACGTCATCGGAGCCCGCGAGCGCGTAGCGGGTCACGCTCGACACGAGGCCCAACAAGCAGCGTCGCGCGACACGAACGCGCAGCGCAACGATCAACCGGCTGTGCGGCCAACCCGCGCGGCCCCGTATGGAGAATGGCCGGATGCAAGCCTGGCTCACCGATCTGCAACAACTGCTCGCGCACGGCGACGCCGTCGTGCTCGTGACGGTCGCGCGCGCCGAAGGTTCGGCGCCGCGCGATGCCGGCACCAAGATGATCGTCACGCGCGACTCGGCGCGCCACACGATCGGCGGCGGGCACCTCGAATGGAAAGCGATCGAGAGCGCGCGCCGCGTGCTGCGCGACGGCATGCGCGCGCCGAACATGCGGCGGCTCGAACGCTTCGCGCTCGGACCGAGCCTCGGACAGTGCTGCGGCGGTGCCGTCGTGCTCGCGTTCGAGCGACTCGACATCGGCGATCTCGGCTGGGTGACCTCGCTTGCGAAGCGGCTTTCGGCGGGTCAATCGGTGGTGCGTAGCGTATCATTCGGGCCCGCACCCGATGCGGTGATGCTGTCCGATCCGGAGCCGGGCGTCGAATCCGCCGATTGCCTGCTGTGGGACGGAGCGGGTTTCGACGACAGCAGCGCGCTGCTCACCGAAACCATCGCGCCGCGCGATTTTCCCGTCGTGCTGTTCGGCGCGGGGCACGTGGGCGCCGCGCTCGTGCGCGTGCTCGCCACCTTGCCGTGCCGCGTGCACTGGGTCGACGAGCGCGACGCGCAGTTCCCGCCGCCTGAAACGCTGGGCGCCGCGAACGTGACGATCGACGCGAACGATGCGCCCGACGAAGCCATCGACCAAGCTGCGCCGCACACGTACTTCATCGTGATGACGCACAACCATGCGCTCGACCTCGATCTCGCCGAGCGCATCCTGCGGCGCGGCGACTTCGCGTTCTTCGGCATGATCGGCTCGCACACGAAGCGCAAGCAGTTCGAGCACCGGCTCGCCGCGCGCGGCTTCGACCCGGCGCAGATCGCGCGGATGAAATGCCCGCTCGGCGTGGACGGCATCGTCGACAAGTCGCCGGAAATCATCGCGATTTCGGCGGCGGCGCAACTGCTGCAGGCCGTCGAGGCCAACGCGGCGCACAGCGCGCAAACCGCCTGACGCGAACGGCATCGCAAGCATTGGGGGACGCCCGACCAGCCATCGGGCGTCCGATAACACCATCGATAACCCGAACCATCGACCGACCATGACGACAACCACACTGTCCCCGCTAGCTCAAAAGACGAACGGCGCACCGAAGGCCGAGCTGCACATTCACATCGAAGGGTCGCTCGAACCCGAGCTGATCTTCAGGCTCGCCGAACGCAACGGCGTGAAGCTCGCGTATGAATCGATCGAGGCGCTGCGTGCCGCGTATGCGTTCACCGATCTGCAGTCGTTCCTCGACATCTACTACGCGGGCGCGAGCGTGCTGCTGAAGGAAGAGGACTTCTACGACATGACGATGGCGTACGTCGAGCGCGCGCTCGCGGACAACGTCGTGCACGCGGAAATCTTCTTCGATCCGCAAACGCACACGGAGCGCGGCGTACCGATCGCGACGGTGGTCGCGGGCATCGAGCGCGCGCTCGCCGAAGGCGAGCAGCGCGGCCTCACCAGCAAGCTGATTCTGTGCTTCCTGCGCCACCTGTCCGAAGACGATGCGCTCGCCACCTTCGAAGCCGCGTTGCCTTTGTTCGATCAATATCCGCATCGCCTGATCGGCGTCGGCCTGGATTCGTCCGAGCGCGGCCATCCGCCTTCGAAGTTCGAGCGCGTGTTCGCAAAGGCCCGTGAAAAAGGCCTCAAACTCGTTGCGCACGCGGGCGAAGAAGGCCCGCCGTCGTACATCTACGAAGCACTCGATCTGCTGAAAGTGGATCGCGTCGATCACGGGGTGCGCAGCATCGAAGAC
>BBSL01000004.1 GCA_001319865.1 Burkholderia sp. E7m39
AAAAGCGCTATCGCGGAGGCCCGAGCAAAGGGCAGTTACACACCGGCAACGCCCGCCCCGCGAAGGCAAATCGCCCACAAAAAAAGCCCGCTGCACAGCGAACAAAAACCCCTACCCCCTGCACACCTCATACAACGCATTCAACCGCCGCACCGGCTCGGCAACATACGGATTCGTCTCATCCCACGCATAACCCGCCAGCACCGCGCTGATCATGCGCCGGATCATCGGCGTCTGCTCCGGGAAAAAGATGATGTCCTGCAACTCGCCCGTATACCAGCGCTCGACGAACGCGCGAAACGTATCGATGCCCTTTCTCAGCGGCACGTCATACGCCGCCTGCCAGTCGACGCTCTCGCCATTTAACTGACGCTCAAGCGTCTGCACAGCCAGATGCGCCGAACGCAACGCAATCGTCACGCCCGACGAAAACACCGGGTCGAGAAACTCGCCTGCATTGCCAAGCAACGCGAAACCCGGCCCATGCAGCCGCTCGACATTCGCCGAGTACCCGCCAATGTGCCGCACCGGCATCAGAAACGGCGCGCCGCCGATCAGGCGATTCAGCGTCGGCTCGCTCTGTATCAGCGCGCGCAGCCTGGCTTCGCGCTCCGCCTCGGGCACGTCGAGAAACGCAGCCTCCGCCACGCAGCCCACCGACGAGCGCCCGTTCGCGAGCGGAATCATCCAGTACCACACATCGCGATGCGCCGGATGCACGGCCACCGTGATCTTGTTGCGATCGTGCGCATCGACGGGAATGCCATCGCGTACATGCGTGAAAATCGCAGCGCGCGTCGGCATGCGCGTCGGCGCTTCGAGATTCAACAGACGCGGCAGCACGCGCCCAAAGCCGCTTGCATCGAGCACAAAACGCGCATGCACACGATACGCGTCGCCCGCTTCGTCGGCGACTTCGAGCACGGGAGTATCGCCCGTCTGCATCGCGAGCACCGTGTGACCGAAGCGCACGTCCGCCCCCTGCTGCGCGGCGCACCGGATCAGCAGATCGTCGAACACCGCGCGCTCGACCTGATACGTCGTGCCCCAACCGGCCGAATGCTTGTCGCGGAAGTCGTACGCGGACACCTGGTCGCGATACACGAAATGCGCGCCGTTCTTGTACTGAAAGCCCGCTTCGACGACGGCCTGCAGCATGCCCGCCTCTTCGAGGTAGGCCATGCTCTGCGGCAGCAGACTCTCGCCGATCGAAAAGCGCGGAAAGCGCTGACGTTCGAGCACGAGCACCGAGCGCCTCGACTTGCGCAGCAGCGCCGCAGCGACGGCACCCGACGGGCCCGCGCCGATAATGGCCACATCCACCGTGGCGCTTTTCGACGAATCCTGATTCATAAATCACCCTTCAAATAGCGTGTTGCGCACGCAACGCTTCGAGTACTTTCCAGCGATTACAATGACGCACAATCCAGATCAAAGACTACCAAGACCACCACCGACCGGGGAATAACGTGCAGTCCATCGAATCACCCAACAGCGTGCCGTTCGTTCCGGAAACGGCTTTCGGCGTCTGGTTTTTGCGCACGCATACATGGGAACATCACGTCCTGCGCGTCGCCATCAACGATCTCAAACGCCTGATCGACACGCCGCTGCCCGCTTCGCCCGTGATCGTCGATGCCGGTTGCGGCCAGGGCATTTCGTTCCGGCTGCTCGCGCAAACGTTTAAGCCGAAGCGCATCATCGGACTCGATTTTCATCAGCCGTCGCTCGAACTCGCTGCACGGTCCGCGCGCCATTGCCGCGAGCACGCCGACACGGGTGCGACGGAAATCGACGTGGTGCACGGCGACTGCGCGAACCTGCCGCTGCCCGATGCAAGCGCCGACATCGTGTTCTGCCATCAGACGTTTCATCATCTCGTCGAGCAGGAACGCGCGCTCGCCGAATTTCGCCGCGTGCTGAAACCGGGCGGCGTGCTGCTGTTCGCCGAATCGACCGATGCGTACATCAAGTCTTGGGTGATCCGGCTGCTGTTCCGCCATCCGATGCACGTGCAAAAAAGCGCGGACGGCTACCTCGACATGATCCGTCGCGGCGGCTTCGCGTTCGGCACGCGCAATGTTTCGCTGCCGTACCTGTGGTGGAGCCGAGCGAAAGACTTCGGTCTGCTCGAGCGCCTGCGCATCTACACGCCGAAGCCCGGCAAGCGCCGCGAAACGCTCGTCAACGTCGCGGCCGTCAGGACGGCATGAGCGGTCCAGCCGGTCGTCCAGTGCGGCGGCATCGCGCATCGACCCCGCCCCACGCTGCTTCCGTCACAGCGTCGCCACTTCGCCTTCCAGCGCAACGCCAGTAATCACCGCGCCTGCGCCGCAGATGAACGCCGTTGCGCGCTCGCGCATCGCAACAGCAACGGCGCAGGTCAACGTGACGCTTTGTCGTTTCACCCCTTCATTCAAGGCTTATTGTGTTTCCAGCATCACGATGTCGCCACGCACGGCGAGCGTCGAACCGTTCAGGCTCGCGCCGCACTTGAACTCGTTCGGCGACGTAGATTCGTTGTGTTGAAAGCGCGTCGTGACATTGATGACGGCATTCGCGTGCTGCTCGCGAGCGAAATCGCGCAACTGCTGCACCCCTTTCGCAAGCGCGAGGTTGCACGTGAACTCCCGACTGTCTTGCGGCTGGCGCGGCACACGCACGGCGAACTCCTTGCTGCCGAGCGTCTGCCTGACGGGCGCATGCCGCTGCTCGCCGAAATACAGCGCGACGTCTTGTGCATTCTGCGATTGCAACGCCGCGGGCAGCGGCAGCGACTGGATCTTCGTGGTGCAACCCGCTTGCGTGAGCAACACGGCCGCTACCAGCCCCAACATCATTTTCGTTTTCATTATTCGACTTCCCTCGTTCTCGTTTGTGATCTTGCGTGCTGTTACGTACTGCTCGTGCCTGTGATTGATCCCGACAGGCTGCGGTCAAATTCTTCCGAACATCAGGCTCGCGCAACTGCCGCCAAAGCCGAACGACACCGACATCGCACTGTCGATGCGTGCTTCGCGCGTCGTCTGCACGAGCGGCAGCGCTTGCGCGAGCGGCTCGATCCGCTCGATCCCCGTCGTGCCCGCCATGAAGCCGTCGCGCATCATCAGCAGCGTGTAGATCGCTTCGTGCGCGCCGCATGCGCCGAGGGGATGCCCCGTCAAGCCCTTGGTCGACGAAAACGGCGGCACGTCGTCGCCGAACACGGCTTGCAGCGCGCGTAGTTCTTCGACGTCGCCGAGCGGCGTCGACGGCGCATGTGCATTGATGTAGTCGGGCCGCGTGCCCGCTTCACCGAGCGCTGCCTGCATCGCGCGCGCGATGCCACGCGCGCGCGGGCTCACCATGCCGATATCGGTGCTCTCGCCAAAACCCGTCAGTTCCGCATAGATGCGCGCGCCGCGCGCGAGCGCATGGTCGAGCGCTTCGAGCACGAGCACGCCGCCGCCCGACGCAATCACGAAACCATCGCGCGCCGTATCGTAAGGGCGCGACGCGCGTGCAGGCGCGTCGTTGAAGCCGCGCGACAACGCGTGCATCGCGTCGAACATCAGCGTCATGTTGTCGTGCAAGCATTCGCTGCCGCCCGCGAGCACGATCTGCTGGCGGCCCGTCTGGATCAGCTGCATCGCCTGGCCGATCGCGAGCGCCGACGTCGCGCACGCCGACGACGGCGAATACGACACGCCCTCGATGCCGAACACCTGCGCGACGTTTGCGGACGCCGTGCTGCTCATCGCCTGCGGCACCGTGTACGGCGGCGTTCTCTCGACGCCGCGCGCGTGCGCGATCGCCAGCGCGTCGTCGTACGCGGACATCGTGCCGACGCCCGAGCCGATCACCGCGCCCACTTCAGGCGAGCGCAAAGCCGCAACGTCGAGCCCCGCATCGTCGATCGCCTTGCGCGCCGCGTGACAGGCGAAGCGCGCGGTGTCGCCCATGAAGCGCTCGAGCTTGCGCTCGAACGGCGGCTCGTGCGCCACGGACGCCACGCCCGCGACCTGCGTGCCGAAGCCGCGCTCGCGCCATGCGTCGATGCGCGTGACACCGCTGCGCCCGTCGCGCAACGCGGCACTCACGTCTTCGAGCGTATTGCCGATGCATGACACGATGCCCATGCCCGTCACGACGACGCGCTGCAAGCCTTGCCGACGGTTCATCGAAGGCGCCTGAAAATCAGCGACGTGTTGATGCCGCCGAACGCGAAGTTGTTGCTCATCACGTATTCGGCATCGATGCTGCGCGCCTCGCCTTTGATGTAATCGAGCGGCGCGCAGGCAGGATCGACATCAGTCAGATTCAACGTCGGCGCATACCAGTTGCGCTTCATCATCTCGATCGTCCACCAGGCTTCGAGCGCGCCGCATGCGCCGAGCGTGTGGCCGACATAGCTCTTCAGCGATGAAATCGGCATGCGCTCGCCGAAGGTCTGCGAAGTCGCCTGGCTTTCGGCCACATCGCCGCGATCCGTCGACGTGCCGTGCGCGTTCACATACGCAATCGCGTTCGCGTCGAGCCTTGCATCTTGGAGCGCGAGTTGCATCGCGCGCGCCATCGTGCCCGCCGTCGGCTGCGTCATGTGCGCGCCGTCCGAGTTGCAGCCGAAGCCGACGATCTCCGCATGGATCGTCGCGCCGCGCGCCTTCGCGTGTTCGTACTCTTCGAGCACGAGTGTGGCCGCGCCCTCGCCGACCACGAGGCCGTCGCGCTTCGCGTCGAACGGACGCGGCGTCAGATGCGGCTCGTGGTTGCGCGTGCTGGTTGCGTAAAGCGTGTCGAACACGGCGACGGCGGGGCCCGACAGTTCTTCCGCGCCGCCTGCGAGCATCAGCGTCTGCTTGCCCGTCGCGATGGCTTCGAACGCATAGCCGATCGCCTGGCTGCCCGACGCACACGCAGATGAAGTCGGCACGACGCGGCCCTTCAGATCCCAGAACAGACTCACGTTGACAGCCGTCGTGTGCGGCATCATCTGCACGTAGCTATTCGACGTGACGTTGGTCATCGAGCCCGTTTCGAGCATCGTGCCGAACGCGCGGATCGGTTCGACGGAACCCGACGACGAGCCATACGCAACGCCCATGCGGCCGTCGCTGATCGACGCATCGTCGGCGAGGCCCGCGTCGGCGAGCGCAAGCTCGCTTGCGCGCACCGCGTACATCGACACCGTGCCCATCGAGCGCGTCTTCTTGCGCGGCCAGTCGGCGGGCTGTTCGAATGCGGGCAGCGGACACGCGAGCCGCGTATGCAGTGACTCGAAGTAATCCCATTGCGGCATGCGCCGCACTGCGTTGCGGCCCGCCTTCAGCGCGGCCTCGATCTCGCCCCAGCGGCTGCCGAGCGCCGTGACACCGCCCATGCCCGTAATGACGACGCGCTTCATCAGATCATCCCGCCATTCACGCCGATCACCTGACGCGTGACGTACGAGGCCGCATCCGACATCAGGAAGCTGACCACGGCCGCGACTTCCGCCGGCTGACCGACGCGGTTCATCGGCACGGTTTTCAATGCGTGTTCGAGTGGCACGTCGTCGAGCATGCCCGTTTCGATCAACCCGGGCGCCACGCAATTGACCGTGATGTTGCGCGAAGCCAGCTCGACGGCAAGCGCTTTCGACGCGCCGATCAGCCCCGCTTTCGCCGCGCTGTAGTTGACCTGGCCGCGATTGCCCATCACGCCCGACACCGACGCGATCGTCACGATGCGGCCGCCCTGCTTCGCGCGGACCATCGGCATCGTGAGGGGATGGACCACGTTGTAGAACGCGTCGAGTCCTGTTTCGATCACGATGTCCCAGTCTTCGTCGGTGAGCGCGGGGAACGCGGCGTCGCGCGTCACGCCCGCGCTGCTGACGATGCCGTAGTACGGACCATGCGCGGCGACATCCGCTTCGAGCACTTCGCGGCACGCGGCGCGATCACGCACGTCGAATTGCAGCACGCGCGCCGAGCCGCCTTGCGCGGCAATGCCCGCCGTGACTGCCTCCGCCTCCGTGCGGCCCGTGCGGCAATGCACGGAGACGGCGAAACCGTCCGCGGCCAACTGATATGCAATCGCGCGGCCGATGCCGCGGCTCGCGCCCGTAACCAGTACTCGCCGGCTCATGAACTGACACTCCCCTCGATGAACGTCTGAAAATCGCCCGGTTGATAGACCTTGATGACGGCGTCGGCATACCGCTCGCCGTCGTGTTCGATCGTGCATTCGTACGCGCTGTGACCTTCTTCGCTGCGCAGCACTTCCTGCACGTTGATTGTCAATTGCGCGTCGCGCGCGAAGGCGCTGACGTGCGCCTTGTAGCTGCGCGTGCCGAGCAGCACGCCAGGACGCGCGCGTCCGCCCGCGCGCATCGCGAGCAGCGCGACGTGCGCGGCGACGCCCTGCGCCATCAGCTCGATGCCGAACCAGGCGGGCATCGCGCCGTGTTCGTCGGCGTACCACGCGTCGCCGCGCACGGCCGCATGCGCTGTCAGCGTTTCGTCGCTGAGCGCGCTCACGCCGTCGACGAGCAGCATCGTGCCGCGATGCGGCAGGATCGCGTCGATCGGCGGAAAAGTATCTGAGGTCTCAGGTGTGGCCGTCATGTCGTTATGTCGTGTTGCCCGCTCGCGTTCGCCGCGCGCTCAGCGCGCCAGTATCAGGCTGACATTGCTGCCGCCGAACGCGAAAGAATTGCTCATCACATACTGCGTGCCGCTGCGCGCGACGTAGCGTTCGTCCTCCACGAGATCGAGCACGGGCAGCGCCGGGTCCGCTTCACCGTCCCACTGATGGCGCGGCATCGGCACATCGCCGCGCGCAAGCGCGAGCCACGCGAAGCCCAGCTCCGTCGCGCCCGCCGCGCCGAGTTGATGGCCCGTCTGCGGCTTCGTGCCGCTCACGGGCACGCCGTCGGCGAACACGCGCGCCATCAGATGCGCTTCCATCTCGTCGTTCTTGCGCGTGGCCGTGGCGTGCAGATTCACATAGGCAATCGACGATGGTTGAACGCCCGCGTCCTTCAAGGCCGCGCGCAGTGCCAGCTCGCCGCCGATGCCCCGCGGGTCCGGCGCGGACACATGATGCGCATCGCTCGATTCGCCCGCGCCCGCCAGGCGCACGGCGCTCTCTTCGCGCGTCATCAGGAACACGGCTGCGCCCTCACCGACGTTGATGCCGTTGCGATTGCGGCTCATCGGATTGGTGCGCGTGATACTCGTCGATTCCAGCGACGCGAAGCCCTGCACCGTCAGCTCGCACAGCGTATCGACGCCGCCGACGATCATCGCGTCGCACAACCCCAGTTGCAGCATGCGCCGCGCGGACACGAACGCCTTCGCACTCGACGTGCACGCCGTCGAGATCGTGAACGCGGGCCCTTGCACGTCGAGCGCGGCAGCGGCGAACGGCGCGGCCGTGCCGATTTCCATCTGCCGGTAGTTGAAGTTCTCCGGCAACTCGCCTGCCTGCGCCTGATGCACGAATGCGACTTCCGCCGCGTCGATGCCCGATGTGCTCGTGCCCAGCACGACGCCGATGCGATGCGAGCCGTAGCGCTCGCGCGCGGCCTCGATCTGCGGACGGATCTGTTCGAGCGCCGCGAGCAGCATGCGATTGTTACGGCAATCGAAGCGCTTGAGCGACGCAGGCGGCGCGACGTCGAGCGGCGTCGTCACGCGGCCGACGAACGCATCGCCAATGCCCGTGTGCATCAATCCCATGCCGGGCGATTGCGCGCCGCCGAGCGCGGACACGATGGCAGCGACGTCGCCGCCAAGCGCATTGACCATGCCGGGCGCGTGCAGATAAACGGGGGGCAACGTCATGCAACTCTCCTTCTTTCGGGCGGCATGCCGATCGGCGCGAGCAGCACCGAAACGAGAATGCCGAGCGCCAGCGTGGCGCCGAAACTCTTCAATGCAGGCATCGCGCTCAACGCGAGCATGCCGAACGACAGCAGCGTCGTTGCCGCCGACAGCAGCACGCCCGTCCACACCGCGCCGAGATCGGCGTGATCGCGCAGACATCCTTCGCGCAGAAACACCGCATAGTTCGCCCCGACGCCGAGCACGAGCATCAGCGCGAGGCAGTTGAACAGATTGAGCGGCACGCGCGCGTAGCCGAACGCGGCGAGCGTCACGCCGACGGCGAGCAGCACGGGCAGCGTCGTCGCGATGCCGCCGCGCGGCGTATAGCGCACCATCAGCAGCAGCAGCACGAGTGCGAGCGCGAGCGCGAGCCAGATGCCGCTATCGACGCGATACGCGCCGAACAGCTTCGACACGCTCGCGGCCTTGTCGACGAATGCGACGCCCTGAAAGGCGCGCGCGATGGCGATCAGCGCGGCGACGTTCTGCGGGGTGACGCGCTGCGGAATCACAATGGCTGCATAGCCGCGTTCGCCGCGCGCATCGACGGCACCGAGCCACAGATGGCGATATGGTTGCGACCACGGTGCCGCGAGCCAGTGCTCGATCGTCAACGGCGCGGTATTCGACTTCGCAAACGAAGCAATCCACGCGTCGGCGACTTCGTCGCGAAAGCCCGCTTGCAACAGCATCGCGCGCAACGCAGCGGGATCATTGAACGCATGCTGTGCGAGCACGGCGCGCGCATCGGCCTGACGTTGCGCCGACGGCACGAACTGCGCCACCGACTGCCAACCGTTCACCGCTTGTGCGCCGTTCAATGCATCGAGCTTCGCGCCGAGCGCTTCGGCGCGCTGCAACACGCTTTCCTGCGACGGTCCGCGCACGACGAAGAATTGCGCGGTGTTGTCGACGCCGATCGCGTTGCGCACCTGATTCTCTTGCGCCACCAGGGCCGGGTCGCGCTGGATCAGCAGATGGATGTCGTCGTCGCTCGTCAGGCGCAGCCAGCCCGGAACTGCGACGATCAGCAGCAGGGCCGCGACGAGCCACGCGCGGCGTCCGCCTATCGTCGCGTGCCACCGGGCGAGCAGCAAACCGGCGCGCAGAAACAGACGTCGCTGCGCCTGCTTCGGTCCCTTGACGAGCAGCACGGGCAGCAGCCACAAAACGGAAGCGAACGCCGTGCAGATGCCCGCGATCGCAAAACACGCGATCTGCTTGAGCGCCGGAAATGGCACCCACGCGAGAATCGCGTAGCCGAGCAAGCTCGTCGCGAGCGCGACACCGAGCGCGGGCCGCACGGAGCGCGCTCCTTGCCGCGCGTTCCAGCCTCGCCGCGCGCCGAGATAGACGACGAAATACTGAATCGAATAATCGACAGCCTCGCCGATCAGGCTCGCGCCGAACACGAGCGTGAGCAGATGGAGCTTGCCGAATACGAGCAACGTGACGGCCAGCGCGCAGACGATGCCGAGCGCCGTCGACACGAACCCGAGCAACAACAGGCGTGGCGAGCGGAACACCCATAGCATCAGCAGCGCGATGCCGCCCGCGGAAGCCACGCCGATCAGATGCACCTCGCGCTCCGACGCGCCGCGCGCCGATTCCGCGTAGAACACGGCGCCCGTGCGCGCGATGCCGGCGTCGGGGTAGTCCGTCTTCAGCGATGCTTGCGCCTGTGCGACGGCCGACAGCACATCGCGCTGCGTCGTCGATTCGTATGCGGAACCGCGCAGCGTCGTGACGACGAGAACGCTCGTCGCGTCGTCGCGATGCGCGACGAGCATGTTGTCTTCGAGATCGAGGTTCGATGTGGCGAGCGGCAATCCGCCCAGCCAGTGTTCGAGCCAACCGAACGGATCATCGGCGAGCTGGGTGGCGAGCGGGCCGCGCACGGGGTTGTAGAGGCGCTGCATCAGCGCGTCGTGCAGCGACGCCGCGTTGCCCGTCAGCGTGTCGCGGTCGTCGCGAGTCAGCAGGCCAAAGCGATACGGCATGTACAGCCCGCCGATCTGCGACATGTCGAACGGCGGCAGCTCCGCCGTCACCGATCCGAATGCGCCGCTCTTTTGCAGCGCCGCGCCGAACTGCTTCGCCGCTGCTTTCGCGCGCGCAGCGTCCTTGCCGGTGACGAGGAACACCGTGCGATCGCCGAGCGCATTCGCGAGCGTATCGACGGCTTTTTCGGCGACGGGATCGGCTTCCGTTGCAGGCAGCAATGCCAGCAGGTTCGTTTCCAACGGCGACGAGCCCATGAAACGATAGACGCAATACAGGGAAGCGACGAGCGCAAGCACGAGCCATGCGCTCCGGATGCCCCACAACTGCGTCTTCGTCCACTGCCGCGCCATCAGCATCATTGTGCTCCCAGCAGCGTGCGCTCATTGGGCGCGAGATCGTCGATGGCCTCGCTCTTCGTGAACGCGAGCAGCGTGACGTCGCCATTCGCGAGCATGATGCGCAGCGTCTGCAGAAATTCGCCGCCTGTCATCTGCAAGCCCTTGATCGACTGAGCGAGCTGCGGCTGATCCGGCTTGAGTTCGAGCTTCCATTGCGACGGCGTGCCCTGCGCGTCGACGTCGAACTGCGAGTACAGCGCCGACAGATCGCCGCCGAGCATCGCGCGCATCATCTTCGAGACCTGCGCGACGCCTCTCACCCCTTGCGCGCTCTTCGTGTTCACGCGCTTGCCGTTCGCATCGACTTCGCTTACGCCTGCATCGGTGATCACATAGGTGGCCTTGTACGGCGTATCGACGCGCCAGATCACGCCGCGCTCGCGAAAGAACACGAGCGTGCCCGTGCTGACGAGCGGCTGCTTCATCGCGGAGAGCGTCTGCGTCTGCGTGAACTGCGCGCGCACGCCCTTCTTCTGCGCGAGACGCGAAGCGACTTGCTGGACCAGCGCCATGTTGCCGTTGTGCGTCTGCGCTTGTGTCGCGGCCTGCGCGACAATCAACGTGCTCGTGCCCGCCGCAAGCAAAACCGCCGTCAATGCGATGCGGCGTGTCATTGTGCCCATGCGCGCTCCAGCTTGTCGAACACCACGGGCGGGGACACGAACTGCGTCTCCTGCGTGGCGGCTTCAATCGCCACCTGGATCGTGTAGCCCTTCGTCAGCCGCGTGCCCGTTGCGCAATCGACGATTTCATAGCCTATTTTCAGGCGGTTTTCGTATTCGAGCAGTTCGGTGCGCACGTCGATGCGCTGGCCGTAGGTCGCAGGCCGCACGTATTTCAGATGCGCCTCGACGATCGGCCACAGATAGCCCGACGCCTGCATCTCGCGATAGTCGTAATCGAACGCGCGCAGCAGCGCGGCGCGGCCAATCTCGAAGTACTTCAGATAGTGGCCGTGCCAGCAGACGTTCATCGCGTCGACATCGTGAAACGGCACCTCGACGATCGCGCTCGCCTTCAACGTCCGGCGCGGATGGCGCTCACTCATGACGCGCGCCCCCCGTCACATCGACGAGCGCGCAGTCCGCGATACGCGCCGTCAGCGCGCGCAGATCGCTTTCGAGCGCGCGGTCTTCGTCGACGAACGGCGACAGGGCCGCGACTTCGTCGGCGAACACGCGCAACGGCGCGGGAACCAGCGTCGCTTCGTCGATGCGCATGCGCAGCTTCAACGCCTGAACGGTGGCGAGCGTGTGCGCGGCCGCGACCTGTTCGGTCAGTTCGAGCACGCGCAGGCAGTCGCGCGCGGCGATCGTGCCCATGCTGACCTTGTCCTGGTTGTGCGCTTCCGTCGAACGCGAGAACACGCTGGCGGGCATCGTGTGCTTGAGCGCTTCCGCCGTCCACGCGGACGACGAAATCTGCACGGCCTTGAAGCCGTGATTGATGGGCGCGCGCGCCGACGTCGCGCCCGTCAGGTTGCGCGGCAAGCCGTTGCTGAACTTGTCGTCGACGATCAGCGCGAGTTGCCGGTCCATCAGATCGGCGAGATTCGCCACGGCGGTTTTCAAGGCATCCATTGCAAACGCGATGTGGCCGCCGTAGAAGTTGCCGCCGTGCAGCACGCGCTCGCCGTCGGGGTCGATCAGCGGATTGTCGTTTGCGCTGTTCAGTTCGTTCTCGACGTCGCGGCGCACCCACGACAACGCATCGACGGCGACACCGATCACATGCGGCGCGCAGCGGATCGAATAGCGGTCCTGCAGACGGTGGCCGGGCGTATCGTCGCGGCCCGCGAGATCGGCGCGTATCCATGCGGCCGCGTCCGTCTGGCCCGCGTGCGGCTTCGCTGCGAAGATCATCGCGTCGAAGTGCGCGGCGCGGCCGTCGAGCGCGACCGTCGCGAGCGCCGTCAAACGTGCGGCGAGCCGCGCGAGATGTCCGGCGCGCACGAACGCGAGACACGCGAGGCCCGTCATCACGGCCGTGCCGTTCATCAGCGCGAGCCCTTCTTTCGGCGCAAGCGTGAGGGGCGCGTGGCCGAGTTGCGCCCACACACCCGCTGCGTCGCGCAGCGCGCCGTCGAACATCACGTCGCGTTCGCCGACAAGCGCGGCCGCGACATACGACAGCGGCGTCAGATCGCCGCTCGCGCCGACCGAGCCTTCCGACGGAATGCGCGGCAGCACGCGATGATTGATCAGATCGGCGAGACGTTCGAGCAGCACAGCACGCACGCCAGACAAACCGTAGGCGAGCGAGTTCAGACGCGCGGCGATCACGGCAAGCGTTTGCGCGTCGTCGAGATACGCACCCATGCCGCAGCCGTGATAGCGCGTCAGTTGCAGCGGCAGCGCTTCGACAAGTTCCATCGGCACATCGACGACGCACGCGTCGCCATAGCCCGTGTTCACGCCGTACACCGTTTCGCCCGCCGCAAGATGACGGCGCAGAAAGTCCGCGCCGCGCTGGATGCGCGAGCGCCATGCAGGATCGCCGCTGAGCGCAACGTGCGCCCGTCCCTTGGCGACCGCGACGACTTCCTCGATCGACAGCCTGCGTCCGCCCACCACCACGCTCGCAGCCTGCGCAGTGGAGGCGTGATGCGCGCCGTCGATCAGATCATGTTCGGACATTCGCGTCTCCGTGTGTGATGCCGCGCGTGATCGCTTTTCGGGGACGCGCCCAGAAATCGAAAAAATTGAACCATTGATAAGGTGCCTTGCGGCAATAGTGTTCGAGACGCGAAGCGTAACGCTGCGCCCAGGCGGCGATATGCTGCGCGCGCTCGCGGCGCGGCAAGTCGATGCGCTCGGCGAACGGCTCGAAGTAAAGGCGATAACGCTCGCGATTGCGCTCGTCGCGCTCCTTCAGGCAGAAGAACAGATACACCGGGCAGCCGAGCGCATGCGCGAGCACGTACGGCCCTTGCGCAAACGGCGCCGTCGCGCCGAGAAACTGCGCGTCCGTCGTGCGGCCCGATTCGTGCGCGGGTACGCGGTCGCCGACGATCACGAGCAGTTCGCCCGCATCGATGCGCTCCTGCATCATCATCGACGTCTCGGGTCCGAAGTCGCTGACCTGCACGAGACGCTTCGCAAACTCGCCATTCGCCGTCGACAGCACGCTGTTGAAGCGCTTAGCGTGCTCGGTGTAGACGATGGCCGTGACCTTCGCGTGGCCGCCGCTCGCCGCGAGCGCGCGCGTCATTTCGAGGTTGCCCAGATGCGCGCCGATCACGAGCGCCCCTCGCTTGCTCGCGACGAGCGCCTCGAACGCGGACGGATCGTCGAACACGACGTCGCTCGAATCGATGCGGCCCGACCATGCGTTGAGCTTGTCGAGACCCGATTGTGCGAACGCGAGCATCTGCCGGTAAGCCGAACGCCAGCCGGGACGCGGCGTGCGCTCACCCGCTGCCGCCTGTTCGAGATGCGCGAAGTACGTGTGCGACGCGGCGCGCGCATCGCGGCCCGTCAGCAGGAAATACGCGACGATAGGATGCAGCCACAGCGCCGTGACGCGCATGCCGAACAGCTTGCAACTGAGCGCGAGCAGCGACATGCCGAGCCGGCTGCCGCGCTCGGCGGCGCGCCACCATTTCGCGCTTTCGTCGGTAGCAACCGATTTGCGCGGCATGAACTTGTGCGCAAGCAGCAGCGGCAGACGCAGCAGCATCCCGCAGACGAGCCGCGTGTGGCTCGCGCTGATGCGCACGTTGTCCCACAGCACGTCGAAATGCGACACACCGTCCGTCGCGTAGGTCACGCGCGTGGGGATTGCGCGGAACGCGAGGCGGCGCCAGTACAGGCGCACCAGGATCTCGATGTCGAAGTCCATGCGCGTCGGCAGATCGACGCTGTCGATCAGCGCGCACGCGGCATCGAGGGGATACAGGCGAAAGCCGCACATCGAATCGCGGATCGTCAGCGACAGCGTTTCGATCCACACCCACACGTGCGTCAGATAGCGTCCATAGAGACGCGACTTCGGCACGCTTTCGTCGTAGACGGGCCGGCCGAGAATCACGGCGCCCGGCTCGGCGCGCGCGGCCTCGAGGAACAGCGGCACGTCGTTCGCATCGTGCTGACCGTCGGCGTCGATCTGCAGCGCGTGCGTGTAGCCCGCGCGCCGCGCGGCGCGCAGCCCCGCCATCACGGCCGCGCCCTTGCCGCCGTTGACGGGCAGGCGAATCAGCGTCATCAGCTCGCGGTACTGGCAGGCGAGCTTCGCGAGCACGGCTTGCGTCGCCTCGTCGCTGCCGTCGTCGACGACGAACAGCGGCAGCCGATGCACTGACAGACGTTCGACCGTGCCGCCGATCGCGTCCTTGTGGTTGTAGATCGGAATGACGATGCACGCGGCGAATGCGGCTTCGCTCATGTGCGCTCCCGATAGGCGATCACGCCCGACGCACAGTCGCGGCCATCGACGCGATACGCGAACTGCACGCGCCGCCGCGCGGCATCGTGCGCGAGCTTCAGGTCGATCACCGCGCCCGGCATCACGGGCGCGGTGAACTTCAACCGGTCGACGGATTCGATGTCGCGAACACCCGTCACGTGCTCGGCGGCTAGGCGGATGGCCCAATCGAGCTGCACGACGCCGGGCAGAATGGGCAGGCCCGGAAAGTGGCCTTCGAAGTGGACGAGCGCGGGCGGCACCCGCAACTCGTAGTGCAACTGGTCGCCGCTGCGCGCTTCGGACAGCAGCTCGAAGCCTTCATCGCGCGGCTCGAACGCGGCCGCGACGGCGGCCACGGGCAGCTTGCCGCGCGCATCGAACGGCAGCGCGATACGAAAGCGCCAGTGACGCGGCAGCACGACCACATCGAAATACGCCGCCAGATGACGCCGCAGTGTTTTCGCGAGCGCGACGCGCCCTTCGCTGCGCAGCGCTTCGCCGCCCGCTTCCGTGAGCGCGACCACGGCACCCACGCGTTCGCGCGACGCGCCCGCGAGCGGCACCACGGACGCCTGCGCGACATGTGGATGCAGCGCGAGCCGCGCCTCGACTTCGGGCAGCGACACGCGCTTGCCGTCGAGCTTGATCACGCGATCGAGGCGCCCTTGCAGGCGCAAGCGTCCGTCGTCGTCGAACGTGATGGCGTCGTCGGTGCGATGCCAGTCGTCGTGACCGAGATGCCGCGAGCGCACGTTTAGCGCGCCGTCATCGCCGCGTCTCACTTCGACGCCGTTCATCGGCTGCCACGCCGACGTTTCGTTCTGCCGGCGCCACGCAATGCCGCCCGTCTCCGTGCTGCCGTAAATTTCGATGGGTGCAGCGCCGAAGGCCGTCGCGTATTCGGCGGCGGCTTCGGCGGAAAGCGGACCGCCTGACGAGAAGAACGCGCGCGGCGCGGGCTCCAATGACGCAAAGCCGGGCAACGCGGGCCAGCGCGACAGTTGCGCGGGCGACGATACGACCACCGTCGCGCCGCACTGCGCGATGCGCGACTGCACATGCTGTGGCTCGATGCAGACGGCGCGGTCGAACGCGCGGCCTGCCGCGAGCGGCCACATCACGCGAAACAGCAAGCCGTAGATGTGATGATGCGGAACGCTCGCGAGCATCGTTGCATCGCCGACGAGCGCGCCCCACTCGCGCTCGAGCGTGTGCACTTCGGCGTCGAATTGCGCGAGCGTCTTGTGAATCGGCTTGGGCGTACCGCTGCTGCCCGACGTGTAGAGCGTGAGCGGCGCATCGGCAGCGATCTTCAACGGCGTCGCGGCGCGGGCTTCATACGCGGCATGGACGGAATGTGCTGCATGTGCGCGAACCTCGGCGTGCGTCAGCACGGCGTCGTACGCATCGGCGAGATCGGCGAGATACCCGGGCGTCGCGTTCGCCGGGATCACAGGCGTCTTGCCGCACGCGAAAAGGGCGAACAGCGCGCAGGCGAAGTCGAACGGATCATCGATGCACAGCGCGTAGCGGCGCGCCTGCGTTTCGCGCAGATGGGCCGCAAGGCAGGACACGCGCGCGCGAAACGTCGCGAAGTCGATCGTATGGCTCGCTTCGTCGTCGCGGCACACGGGCACATGCGCGGCGCGCTCGCATGCAAGCAGATCGTGCAGCGCGATCATGCCGACTCCGAGCGCCGTACGCGCGGCAGGATGACCAGATAGCGCCACGCGATTTCACCGCCCAGCAACAGGCCGATCAGGCCATACGCGATCGCGCCGTTGTACAGCGACCACGCTTCGCGCGGCCAATAGAGCGCGGTGTACAGGGAGAACATGCCATTGGCGAGAAAGAACGCGCACCAGATCTGCGTGACGCGGCGCGTGTGGCGGATCGCGGGCTCGCTCAGATCGGGCGTGCCGATGCGCGCGAATTTTTCGATCATCGTCGGACCTCGCACGAGCGTCGCGCCGAACACGATCAGCAGCCCGAGATTGACGAGCGCCGGATAGACGCGCAGCAACTGCTCGCTATTGGTCCACACGATGCCCGCCGATGCGACGCTCAGCATGAACGCCACCGCCCAGTCGACGCGCGTGAGATTGCGCAGCGACGCGCCGAACGCGCCCGTGCCCGCGCAGCGCTGCAGCCACAGCAGCGCGAACAGCAGACAGCCCACGTAGCGCGGCGCATCGAGAAACCATGCGCACAGGATCACGGCGGGATACGCGAGCTTCGCGATCACGCCGAGCGCGAAGCCGGTCCAGCCACGTTGGCGCGCGGCATCGTTCGAGTCTTGCGTGGCGCGCGGCGCATCCGTATCGTCCGAAGCGCCTGGGGCGTGCGAACGTTGTGTGTGCATCAGCCTTGCGCCGCGAGCAGCGATTCGACGGCAACGATCACGTCGCCGACCGTGCGCACAGACTTGAACTCCTCCGGCTTGATGCGGCGGCCTGTCATCTCCTGGAGCTTGATCGCGAGATCGACGGCGTCGATGCTGTCCAGATCGAGTTCTTCGAACAGGTGAGCTTCGGGCGTCACGCGCTCGGGCTCGATGGCGAAGTTCTCTTTGAAGATTGCGCGGATGCGCTCAAGGATCTCGGTGTCGGTCACGGTCATACCCCTTTTTTTGTGGTGTCGCCCGATTCATGCGCGAGCTCGCGCTGGCTTGCCACCAGCGCCGCAAGCGTATTGATCGAGCGGAAGTGCTCTCGCGTGCGTTCGTCGTTCGCCGCGATCGTCAATTGGTAGTGTTTGCGTAGCACGATGCCGATTTCGAGCGCGTCGATGGAGTCGAGACCGACGCCGTCGGTATCGAACAGCGGCGCGTCGTCGTCGATGTCGGCGGGCGTCAGGTCTTCCAGATCGAGCGCTTCGATCAGAAGCTGTTTGATTTCAAGCTTTAAAGAATCCATGGTCGAACAGATGCTGGGTTATGTGTGCTTCGATGGCGCTGGTCACGGTGCGCGCGGCGAGCGCGGGCGGCTCGTCATGCGCGAGGAGAGCGTCCGCGCCGACAGGATCGAGCACGTTCACGCGCATGCGGAACGCGCGCTCGGGCACGTTGTACCAGCGCATGCCCTTCGTGAACGCGGGTGGATCGCAATCCATCAGCACGGGGAGGATGGGCGCGCCGGACTTGAGCGCCATGTGCGCGAAACCGCGCGAAAAAGCATGCATCCGGTTGCGCGCGGGGCTGCGCGTGCCTTCCGGAAAAATGATCATCGTGTAGCCGCGCGCAAGTTGCCGCGCGCCTGCTTCGACGAGCTCGAGGGGATCGGCGTTGCTGACGTACTCGGCGGCACGCACGACGCCCCAAAAGAACGGATTGCCCCAATGCGCGCTCTTGACGACGCAGCACGCGCGCGGCGTCAGCGACAGC
>BBSL01000005.1 GCA_001319865.1 Burkholderia sp. E7m39
ATTCGCGACGACGATGGCGGGGTCGCCCTTGTTGCGGCGCAGCGCGGCGATTCCCCACGCGTCGAGCTCCATCACGCCGACGCGGATCAGCACGGCGACGAGCGCGCGAAAGAAGCCGTGGATGATCGCGGTGATGACGCGCTGCTTCGATGAACGATGCGGCCACAGCCACGCGACGGGAAACAGGATCAGCGAGAAGCCGAGTCCGCAGATGCCGAACGCCGTGAATGCGAGCGCCGTCGCGGCGAGGCGCCAGTGATAGTCAAGCCACGCCTTCATCCCAGCTCCAATTCCAGATGGCGTATTCGCTGCGCCACTGCGCGGCCGCGCGTGTATCGAGGCAGTGATGCACGGCCTGGCTCTGGGTTGCAAAGAGATTACCCGGCTCCCGTTCGGGCGATGCGCTCCCGCCTGGTGCCGTCGCCGTGCGCGCGCAGGACAGGCGCCCCGTCGCGGCCGCTGCGTCGAGCAGGATCGCGAGCGCGCCGCCGTGCACCTCTTCTTCGATCGTGCCGTATGCAGGGTCGGCCGGTTCGTCGGCGTACACGAGCAGAACGGGCGTGGACGTGTCAGTGGCGTATTGCGCGTGCGCTTCGAGCAGCGCGTAGCCGAGCGTCTCCGCGCCCGCCGACAGCGCGCTCGCCGCCGTGCGATCGCCGCGCGCGATGCCGAACACGCCCGTCATCGCGTTGAGCACGGACAGGCTGAACGAAGTCGGCGAAACGGGCTCGCCGGCGCTGATGCTGCGAAGGATGTCCGTCGTGCGCCGCAACTCGCCGTGGCGCGAGGCGAACACGATACGCACGTTCGGCCGGTCGGCGGCGCAATCGTGTGCGACCTTCAGCGCGACCCGCGACAACGTGCTCAGGCGACGCCGCACCATCGGCTCGATAAAGCCAACGTCAGGGGCGACGGCTGCGGGGGCAGGCCAGGAAGACCAGCGAGCAACCGGAATTGTCCAGTGCAGATCGGGCATGTCGGTGTTCGCGCGTGAAGGCTGCTGACGCCACGATGGGCGCGCCTGCCGTCGACAGCACGTGAAGCGCGCTACTCCGGGACGGGGCGCGACGCCAGTTTGGGGAGTTCACTTAGTTTTAAGGATTCACCCAAATAACGGCACGCAGCATTGATTATTTAGGGGCGGGCGTCTAAACGGGTAATCGTCTGGTCATTACGTCCGCCGCCCGGAATGATACAGGCCATTCTGGCCGAAATCAGCCGGAAAAGACGTATCCATCTGTATCCGTATGCTGCACGCGACGAAAGGTTCGTCTGCCTTCGACGCCCGTTCGGCGCGGGCTTGCGCCGCGCGCGCTGGCGGTCGCTGCGGTGGATTAAGCGCGACAGCCCTGTCCCCTTAAGACCGGGGTTTGGCCGACAACCGATTCCGCGCACTTTTGGGCGCGATTGAGACAATTTAGGCGAAAACTCGCGTGGTTATGCCAACTGACACGGCTACTCGACCGTTTTGGCGCCCGAGGCAGGCTGAGGCGGCGCCGCGCTGCCTGCTGCGACCTCGTTAGGGACGGAACCGTGTCCGTCGACGGGCAGCTTGACGGTACGCACCACGCCGTTGCCCATCGGGAAGTCGGCCATCGCGCTGCGCGCGAGATACGGCATGGCGGCAATCAGCGACGATTGCTCGTCCGTATTGCGCGCCGTCACGTTGTACAGCTCCTTGCCCGTCGCGCGATCCGTAATGCGGATGCCGAGCAGATGCGTGAACACGGGATAGCTCTGGTTTACATAGCTCGCCGGGTACGGGCCCCACGGACCCCAGGGACCCCAAGGATCGAACGGGCGCCCCCAGTAGTACGGACCCGGCCATGCGCTGTAATAGTAAACAGGCTGCGCGACGGTCACGGTATCCGAGCGCATGCCGTAAGCGAGCGCCACCAGATAATGGGCGTCGCGTTCTTCGGTTTCGCGGAACGCGTGCGCGGCGAGTTCGTTTGCGACGATCCGCTCGTAGGTGGCCTGCTCGAGACTGTTCCTCTGGTCCGGCGTGCGCGTGAACGCGTAGCTGCGCACCGCGTCGCTGCCGCTCCAGTCGGAAAACGCCGTTACCTGCGTGCTTACGTACGTCGTGCAGCCTGCCAGCAGCGCGGCGAACGCCACAAGCGCGAGTGAGGCCTGGCGGGTCAGTCGGTCGAGCTTCATGGTCGTCCTTGTTGGCTTCGTCGCCCGCGCCTGCCGCGCGAGCGGCCCAATGATACGCTGACCGACCCACGCGGTAAAAAGTTCTCACCGCATGATCGGCCGAGGCTTTGTACAATGGTCCGATCACCCGGCGCGCTTGCACGCGCTTGTACGTGCATACGCGCCGGCTTCGAGCTTATTCCCGTCACGACATCATGGCCGATACCGAAACGCCTCAAGTGAT
>BBSL01000006.1 GCA_001319865.1 Burkholderia sp. E7m39
TCCCGATCCCCGCGAATTACCCGAAGGGCGAATACCTGCTCGTGTTCGATCCCCTCGACGGCTCGTCGAACATCGACGTCAATGTGTCGATCGGCACCATCTTCTCGGTGCTGCGCTGCCCGGACGGCCAGCAGCCTACCGAACAATCGTTCCTGCAGAAAGGCACGCAGCAGGTCGCAGCCGGCTATGCGGTGTACGGCCCGCAAACGGTACTCGTGCTGACCACGGGCAACGGCGTCAACTGCTTCACGCTCGACCGCGAACTTGGCTCCTGGGTGCTCACCCAAAGCGACATGCGCATTCCCGTCGAAACGCGCGAGTACGCCATCAATGCGTCTAACCAGCGTCACTGGTACGAGCCCGTTCAGCAGTACATCGGCGAACTGAATGCCGGCAAGGACGGCCCACGCCACGAGGACTTCAACATGCGCTGGATCGCGTCGATGGTCGCCGACGTGCATCGCATCCTGAATCGCGGCGGCATCTTCATGTATCCGGCCGACAAGCGTGACCCGTCGAAGCCCGGCAAGCTGCGCCTGATGTACGAAGCGAACCCGATGGCGTTCATCGTCGAGCAGGCAGGTGGCGCCGCAACCAACGGCGAGAAGCGCATCCTCGACATCCAGCCGAAGAGCCTGCATGAGCGCGTCGCTGTGTTCCTTGGCTCGAAGAACGAGGTTGATCGCGTGACACGCTATCACCTCGAAAAGAAAAGTTGAGAAAAATACTTGCCACCCGCAAGTGAGCATTCTATAATCTTGCTTCTTCGTTGCTGACGAACAAAAACGAAAGCAACAACGGAGCCGGAATAGCTCAGACGGTAGAGCAGCGCATTCGTAATGCGAAGGTCGGGGGTTCGATTCCTCTTTCCGGCACCAGCAGAATTAAACAAAAAACCCAGTCCTTGCGACTGGGTTTTTTGTTTTCCCCGAGCCTCTTTCATGCTCGCTCGCGCAGCCTGGACATAAAAGGCATCGAGCGCAAAAAGCCCGTCGATGCGACGCCCGCTTCGCCCGCCCTTCGCGCTCAACGCAACATCGCCCTTGCGATGACAGTCCGCTGAATCTCCGACGACCCTTCGTAGATGCGCAGAATTCGCGCGTCACGCACGAACCGCTCCAACGGCATCTCGCGGGTGAAGCCGTAGCCGCCGTGCATCTGCAGCGCTGCATCGGTGACGAACGCAACCATCTCAGATGCATACAGCTTCGCCATCGACGCATCCTGCGTGAACGGCTCGCCCGCCGCGCGCCGCGCGGCCGCCTGCAACGTCAGCAGCCACGCTGCTTCGAGCCGGGTTTTCATGTCGGCGATCATCCACTGCAAACCCTGCTGGCCCGACAGCGGTTCGCCGCCGACCATGCGCGCGCCAATCCATTCGACGGCCGCAGCAAGCGCCGCTTCCGCGATGCCGATACTGGTTGCGGCAACATCGAGCCGGCTGTTGTCGAGCACTTTCATCGCGGTGCGAAAGCCGCTGCCTTCCGTGCCCAACCGGTTCCCGGCAGGGACGACGCAGTCGAGCGCCACTTCGTGCGCAGGCGCACCGCGAATGCCCATCAACTTCTCGGCGGACGCCACCTCGACGCCCGCCGCGTGACGGTCGACCACAAACGCGCTGATGCCACGCGCGCCCGCATCGGGATCGGTCTTCGCATACACGACGATGAAGTCCGCCGCATCGGCATTCGAGATGAAGTGCTTGACGCCCGTGATCCGATACCCCTCGCCCTCGCGCGTCGCGCGCGTCGCCATGTCGGCGGGATTCGATCCGGCGCGCGGCTCGGTCAAGGCGAACGCGCCCAGTTTTTTTCCGGCGGCCGCGTCGGGCAGATAACGCTCGCGCAGCGCATCGTCGGCGCCGATCAGCAGCGAGTCGGTGGCGAGATAGTGTGCGCCGATCATCGACGACGTCGACGCGCAAGCCTTCGCGATCGCGACGAGCGAAAGGACGATGGCCGCTGGCGACGCGTCCACGCCGCCCCACCTCTGCGGCAAGTTCATGCCCATCACGCCGAGTTCCGCGAGCTGCGCGACATAGCGCGTGGTGGGAAGCTCTTCGCGATCGACTCGCGCGGCATGCGGCGCAAGTTCGTTGTGCGCGTAGCGCGAAATCGCGTCGGCGATTTCGAGGTCGCTGTCGTCGACGCCCAGACGCTTAAGCATGTTGGCGATCCCGTTGATCGTTCATATCGTTCGGGCGCGATGCCGCCATGCCGAACGCGCCCCGCTCGCGCAACGACGCCAGATCCTGCGCGTCATAGCCGAGCCGCTGCAACAGCGCCTGGGCATGCTCGCCAAGAGCCGGCGCCGGCGACACGCAATTGGCCCCGTACGCGGAGAACTTCACCGGCTGCGAAGGCATGCGCATCACGCTGCCGTCATCGCGCGGCACGTCTGTCAGCAACCCGCGATGCGCGGCGTGCTCGCTGTCGAGCGCCTGCTGCAGATTACGGATCGGCGCGACGGGAATGCCCGCTGCGCCGAGAATGCGATTGACTTCGTCGACTGTTCGCGTCGACGACCATGTTTCGATCACCGCGCGCAAGTCGGCCTCGTGATGGCAACGCGATGCGTCGCTGGCAAAGCGCGGATCGTCGGCGAGTTGCGGCGCATCGATAGCCTGCGCGAACGATGCGAACAGGCGCCCGTTCAGCACCGCGACGACATAAAAACCATCGGCCGCGCGATACGCGCCGAACGGCGCGGACGACGGATGGCGGTTGCCCACGCGCCGCGGCGCGATGCCCGTCGCCGCATAGCGCGCGACAAGCGTCGCGCTCAAGCCGAGGGTCGCGTCGAACATCGACACGTCGACATGCGTGCCCTTGCCGTTCTTCTCGCGCGCGAGTAGCGCAGCCAGCACGCCCCACGACGCGAACAGCCCGCTGACCACATCCGACACCGATTCGCCGATCATCGTCGGCGGCCCTTCGGGAGAACCGGTCGCGTCCATCAGGCCACACATCGCTTGCAGGATGATGTCGTAGGCGGGCCGATGCGACTCGGGCCCGGTCTGCCCGAAACCCGACACGCTGGCGTACACGAGCGACGGATTGACCGCGCTCAACGCCGCGTAGCCGATGCCGAGCTTGTCCGCGACGCCCGGCCGGAAATTCTCGACGACGACATCGGCGTCCGCGCACAGCGCAAGCGCCAGCTCGCGCCCTGCCTCGGCCTTCAGATCGAGCACGATGCTGCGCTTGTTGCGATTCATCGCCGCGAACAGGCCGCTCACGCCGTCCGCCGCAAACGGACCGACCGCGCGATAGTCGTCGCCCGCGGGCGGCTCGATCTTGATCACGTCCGCACCGAGATCGCCAAGCAGCGCGGCGCAAAAAGGGCCCGCCAGCACGCGCGAAAAATCGATCACGCGCAGGCCTTCGAGCGGCAGATTGGTATCGGGCATCGAACGCTCCTTCATCTGATCTTCGATGCATCCGATTCTCGACGGCGCGGCCTATCAAGTAAAATATGGAATCAAACTAGCACCTATAGGTTTTTCTGATGCGTGTGTCGTTGCGGCTTCTGCGTTATTTCACTGCAGCAGCGGAAACGGGCAGCACGATGGCAGCGGCCAGGCTGCTGAACGTGTCGCAGCCTTCTATCTCTGTTGCGATCCGCGAACTCGAAGCGCTGTTCGACGACACGCTGTTCACCCGCGAGTCGGGTTCGAAAATGACGCTGACGCGCTTCGGCGCGCGCAAGCTCGGGGAAGCGCATCAGTTGCTGAAGGCCGCCGCCTCGTTCGAAGCCGACGACAGCGGCGACGCCGCAGCGGGCGAAGTGCAGATCGGCGTATTTAGCACGATCGCGCCCGTCTATCTGCCGGCGCTGCTGCGCATTGCGCGCGCACGCTTTCCGGATCTCTCCCTGCGCTTCGTCGAAGGCGACCTGCTGCAACTGGAAGACGCGTTGCGCAGCAGCCGCATCGAGCTTGCGCTGATGTACGACGTCGGCCTGCCCGCCGACATCGACCGCGAATGTCTTGCGGAACTGAAGCCCTACGCGCTCGTCCCGGCCGCGTCGAAACTCGCGAAGAGAGCGGGCAAGCTGTCGCTGCACGATCTCGCGAAAGAGCCGCTGATCCTGATCGATCTGCCGCACAGCCGCGAATTTCTGATGGCGCCGTTCTGGCAATGCGGGCTCGCGCCTGAAGTCCGCTATCGCGCCACGTCGCTGGAACTCGTGCGCGGCATGGTGGCGAACGGCCTGGGCGTGTCGCTGCTGATCACGCACGGCGAGCCGGCGCTGCCGGCGGGCGCCGTCGAGCGGCCCATTCGCGAAGAGACGATTCGCCAGCCGCTGGTGATCGCGCGCCCGGCGAAGGCGTCGCGCACGAAGGCGTCCGAACTCGTCGCCCAGTGCGCGCGCGACGCGGTGAGCGAAGCGCTGTCGACCCGTGCGGGACATACGCGCCGCCGCGCGTCAAACAAAACCTGACTCGCGTACGCGCGGCCCGGCGCCGCGCGTCGCGCAGGCTAGCGATGCCACGCGTCGAGCGCGGCGGGCTGCAGCAAGCCGCTCGACGCCTGCCGCGCGCCGCGTGCGTCGATCAGCAGCGTACGCGGCATCTCGCCGCGCCATGCAGGATCGAGGGCGCGGCGCAGCTTGTCGGGGATCGCCTCGGCATTCGCGTAGAGCGCCGTCTGCGGCGGCAACGGCATCGACGCAAGCACTTGCGTGAGCGCGGCGGCGTTGTCGTCGATCGGGTCCATCGCGATCATCGTCAGCCGCACGTCGCGATGCCGCTTCTGCCACTCGACGATGCGCGCCGTGTTCTCGCGGCAATAGCTGCAATCCAGCGACCAGATTTCGACGATCTGCGGCTTGCCCTGCGAAGCGGCGAGCATCGGCTCGACGTCCGACGCGCGCAGCGGCTTGATCTCCGCCGCGCCAGCGCCCCACGCGAAGATAATCCCGGCCATCATCAGCAAGAATCGCTTCATTTACTTCTCCCCGTCGACGGGCACGAGCATGTAGCCGTCGTTCTGCGTGCGCCAGGACAGATAGACACGCCCCGCGTCGTCGAGCAATTGCGGGTTGTCGCTGCCGCCCGCTGTCTGCGCGAGCGCGCGCGGCGCGCTCCAGTGCGCGCCCGCGTCGTCGGAGCGGCGCAGCATCAGGTGCATCGCGTCGCCGTCGAAGTCCTTCCACGCGAGCCACAACGTGTTGCCACGCGCGATCAGCGCCGGGTGCGAGGCCTGCTCGTCCGGCTTGCCCGTGTCGCCGAATGGCCAAGGCTCGCCGAATGGCTTGCCGAATGGCTTGCCGAATGGCTTGCCGAATGGCTTGCCGAATGGCTTGCCGAATGGCTTGCCGTTTGCGTCGAGGCGCGAGTAGTAGACATCCGCGCGTCCGTTGACGACGCTGAACCAGGCCATGTGCCGCACACCGTCCGGCGTGATGGCGAGCGCCGGGCCGTGCTCCGGGCACGCTTCCATATGCCAGCCGGAGAACGTCGCGCGCATCGGCATGACGGGCTCTTCCGCATCGGCGGGCAGCACGGCGAGCGCGTGATCGCGGATCTGCCCTTCGAATACGTTGCGCCACAGCGCTTGCACGCGCCCTTCGCTGTCGAGCGCCAGCGCAATGCGGCAGCACTCGCAGGTGTGATCGGCGACCTTGCGCTCCGGCTGGAACGTCAGTCCGCCGTCCGTGGAGACGGCGTAGTAGACGGCCGCACCGTCGTACGGCTTGCCGGCCTTCTTTGCCAGCGTGAGGTCGCGCTTGTCGATCCACGCGACGACAATGCGCCCCTGTCCGTCGACGATCAGCGAGTCGAAGCGATGCGTGATCGGCTGGCGGTCGTGATGAACGGTGGCGGGCACGCTCCACGTCGCGCCGCCGTCGGTGGAGCGGGAGAAGCGGACCATGCCCGTGTATGGCGCGTCGAGCGGCATCGACCAGGTTACATAGATCGTCTTCGCATCGGGGCTCGCGGCGATCTTCGGACGATTCTCCGCGCTCGTGTAGATGGGCTCGGGCAGCGCGTTGACGGTCACGGGCGGCGACAGCGTGCGGCCCTTGTCGTCCGAATGCGCGACGACCACGTGCTGCCCTTCGACCCACGCGACCCACAAGCGATGCTTCGCGTCGAACGCGGCGCCTGTCGCAAGCGGCGTCTTCGCGGACTTTGCGGCGCCCGCGCCGCTGCTCGCGCCCATGCCGGCCATGCCGCCCGCCATGTCATGCGCCATCAGCGGCTGGGTCAACGCGAGGCCGGCGGCCAGTGTCGCCATCCATTTTCTTAGAGCGTCCATTTGAGTTCTCCGTAGAACGTGCGGCCCGGATAGGGGTGGAAGACGTAGTAGCGGCGGTCGGTCAGGTTGTCGATGCCGACCGACGCGAGCCATTGCTTGCCGATCTGATAGCGCGCCTTCAGATCGATGACGAAAAACGAACTGGTGCCGCCGTACACATCGGGATTGATGTCGCTGTTGTCGAGCGTGTTGTACTGGCGGCCCGAGTACCGTATGCCCACGCTGCCCTGCCACTGCGGGTTGAAGCGATAGTTCGCGAGCAAATTGGCGCGCATGACGGGAATGCGCGGAAAGCGCTTGTCCACGTACGACGGATTGGCCGCGTCGGCGAGAATGCGCGCGTTGGTGGCGGTGACGTTCGCGTCGAGGTCGAGCCCGTGCAGCAGCACGTTCTGCCCCGAGAACGCCAGCTCCACGCCGCGCACGCGCACCCGGTCCACGTTGGAGATGTTCGTCACCGTGGTCGCGCCGTTGACGGTCGTCTGGCTGTAGATCGAGTCGCGCAGATCGCTCTGGAACACGCTCGCGCGCACGATGCCCACGCCGACGTCGCGCTCGGCCGTGAAGTCCCAGTCGATCGCCTTTTCCGGCCGCAAACCCGGGTTGTTGCTGACGATCGCGTTGTTCGAGATCGTCCCTTGAAACAGCTCGCCGACGGTCGGAAAGCGCGTGCCCGTCGCGAACGACAGGCGGAAGAGCCACGCTTGCGTCGCCTGCCATTGCACCGACGCTTTCGGCGACAGCGCGTTCGCGCTGCGGTCCGCGTAGCCGAATGTCGCGGAACTGTTGCCGAGCGCGCCGTCGTAGGCGTCCCAGCGCTCGTAGCGCAGGCCGAGCGTCGCGAGCCAGCCGGGCGCGAAGCGCCAGGCGTCCTGGCCGTACAGCGCCTGGGTGCGCGTGTCGCCGCGGTACGTGCCGGCGAGCGTCGACGGCGAGCCGTTGAGCCAGTCGGATGCGTTGTACGTCTCGTTGCGCAGGAAGTAATTGTCGAAGTGATAGCCGACGCTCAGCGCATGGCCCGCATAGGCCGGCGATTCGGCTCTCAGGTCGAAGGTGCGCCAGCCGGTGCCGTCGCCGTAGAAGATCGTGCCGGGTCCGCCGCCCAGCGCGGCGGGCGGTGGCGTCGTCGATGAGCGCAGCACGTCGCGCGACACGTCATAGGCCGACGCGATACCCGATACCTTCCAGCCGGAATCGAGCCGCGCGTTCAGGCCGAACGCGTAGAGCCAGTTCTCCTGGTCGCCGTTGGCGGGCGAGAACGCCGTCGGCGAGATCGTATAGTTCTTGCCGCCGATCGTCACATTGCCCGCGTAGATGGGATTGCCCGCGGCGTCCGTCAGAAAAGTCTGCGCGCGGTCCTTATAGTGGTTTTCCCAATGGCCGAGGGTCAATGTCGCGTCGAGATGGTCCGTCAGCGCATAGCCCATCCGCAAGGATTCGTTGAGCTGCTCGGTGCGCTCCATCATCTGAGGCCCGACGATCACGCGCGGCTGGCCGGTCGGGCCGATATCGCCAGCGGCGCCCGCGACGGGAACGGGTGGCCCGAGCCTCGGGTTGTACGCGCTGTTCGGACTCGCGTACTGCAGCGGCTGGCTGTTGTTTTCGAGGCGATCGAGCGTCAGCGAATACCAGAACCGCCCGACGCGATCGGCGATACGCGCCGACTGGTGATTGCCGCCAAAGTTCTTCGTGAAGCCATACGGGTCGTCGTAGTGCTGCGTGAAGAACTGCGTATCCAGCGATGCCTCGAGCTTGTCCGGCTTGCGCGTCGTGATCTGGACCGTCGAGCCGATCGAGTTGCCGGGATAGAGCGCGGAAAACGGACCGTATAGCACCTCGACCTGCGCGATGTCGTCGGGCGCGATCAGCGACCAGCGCGGCGGATACGCGTAGCTCGAGCCGAGCAGGTTCGACAGCAGCAGGCCGTCGGCATAGACGAGGCCGCGCGCGCTCTGCAGTTCGTTGAAGTCGCGGCCCGCGAACACGGAATTGCGGTCGCCCGTGAAGCGCTTGCGCACCATCACGTTGGGCGCGTACTTCAGCGCGTCCTCCGTATTGACGATGTTGCGCGCGTCCATCTGCTCGCGCGTGACGGTCTCGACGACGCCGGGCGTGTCGGTCGCAAACGCGGGTACGGCCGCGGCGCCCGTGGCCGTGACCTTGACGGCTTCGAGCGGGTTGGCGGGTTCAGTCAACGAACTCGTGGAGCTGTTCGTTACAGAAGAATGGGACACCGAAGTATCCGGCGGGGTAGCGGGAGCGGCACGATCGGTCGTACTTTCGACGGCCCAGGCAGGTTGAACGGCGAACACTGCCGCGCACGCCACCGATAACGGCGCGCGAGCGGACAGCGCAACGGAAACGATGCGCATGAAAAATCCTGGAAACGTGATCGGAAGCGCCATGCCGATGCGCGCGATCCCCCGCTCGTTGCCCGATGCGGCGGGCAGAAGCGGCTAGAACTCCGGAAGGCCCGGCAGGTTTGGAACGACGGCAGGCATGACGACTCGCCGCCCGCTACGTCTTGACGACGTCAGGCGAATGCGGACGAGCTGGCTGAGAAAGCTTCAGATCAACGAGACAGGCGGGGCACGCGGCTGTGCAACGCGTACGCTGCGGCGCACAAAAACGGCATCCGGTTCGGCGGCTTGCGAGTAGGCAAGCAGGCGAACGGGAGGCGTGACGAACGGGACGCTCGCGCCGAGCGCGAAGTTGGCGGCGAAGCCCGGACAGTAGACACAATGGGGAACGGCAAGGTGCGGCTTCGGCGTGCTGTCGTGAGAATCGCCGAGGTCGATGACGACGCTCTGTGCGCCGGCCGCATGACAGAGTTCGACGGAGAGCGGACTTCGGCCGCCCGGCGCACGCGCATAGCCGATGACGGGCGACAGTACATTGAGTACCAGCGCCAGCCAAACGAGGCTGATCCAGCGTGTTGGACGTGTCATCGCTACCTGTCGAAGTGAGCGCGCAGTATAGCAAGCGGTCAAAACGCGGTGTTTAGACGTACTGCAATACGGGTAATCGGTAAATTCTAAACATCGCACTTGAATCCTTGGGCACGTGTGCCGTTAAAGCAACAAAGCGCGCGCCAAAACTTCGCCTGTGTGCGGCACCGCTGGTGCGTCGCGCATCGTGAGGAAGATAATGTTTTCGTAAAGGAGAAGATCATGGATACCAAACCGCCGAAGATTCCGACCCCCGACAAGGTGTTGAGCCCGGATCCGGAACCGGCAGGCGTCGAATTTCTGGGTGCAGAGTTGCCCGAGCACGTTCGCGCGTTCTTCGACGAACAACGCAAGTCGTGCGATTCGAAGTAACCGTTCTCGTGTGCATTGCAGCATCGGGGCTCGCGCAGTGACGCATGCGCGTAGGGCTGATGCACGGTCGCGT
Source organism: Burkholderia sp. E7m39 (assembly GCA_001319865.1). Taxonomy (GTDB): domain Bacteria; phylum Pseudomonadota; class Gammaproteobacteria; order Burkholderiales; family Burkholderiaceae; genus Paraburkholderia; species Paraburkholderia bengalensis. Next base: position 9,657 of record BBSL01000006.1, read on the forward strand.
GCTTCCTTCGCTGGAGCACGGCGTGCGTGTGCGCCGACGGTTCAGTCGCGCGTTTTGGCTTCGTTCTGCTGAACACCCGCCGATGATGCGGCGATGTGTCGCGTGTTGGCGCGCGTCTATTGGGACGACCGCTCGCCTCTCCTGTCTACCCGCTTAGACGCAATGGTGCGTATGCTAAACGCATATTTGCGCGCTTAGTCTATTCTTCTGTCTTTTCCATTTTCGTTGCGCAGCCGTGCTGCGTGATGCTCAGTCCAATGCCCCGTCCGACCTTCGCCGCCGCGCTTGCCGCGCTCACGCTGGCATCCGCCCTTGCCTTTGCGTCCTCGCCGGCCCGCGCCGACGGCGACGACACCGCGTTGACCAATCTGATCGCGCTGGTTTCGCAACGTCTCTCGCTCGCCGAGCCCGTTGCGCGTTACAAGTGGGCGCATCATCAACCGATCACCGATACGCCGCGCGAACAGGCGCTGCTCGCCGATGTCGAGAAGCGCGCGGCGCAAGCAGGCGTTGATCCGGCGTTCGCGCACGCGTTCTTCCAAGATCAGATTGACGCAAGCAAGGACGTGCAGAATGCGCTGTTCGATACGTGGCGGACGACCCGCCCGCCCGAAGGTGCGGCGCCCGATCTTGCGACCAGCCTGCGGCCGCAACTCGACAAGCTGACTCAATCGCTGATCGCCGCCCTCTCGCGCGTGCAGACGCTGCGCGCGCAGGACGATTGCCCGACGCGGGTCGCGCGCAGCATCGACAACTGGAAATCGCTCACGCGCTACGACAGCACGCGCAACGCGGCGTTGACGCGCGCGCTCGGGCACGTGT
>BBSL01000007.1 GCA_001319865.1 Burkholderia sp. E7m39
GCCATTCGACGCGTCGCACCTGCTGCGCCAGCTTCAATTCCTTCGACGAGCGCCGCTCGCCCGTCAGATGCGACCGCAAACGCTGACGCATACGCACGCTGCGCCCGACGTACAGCGGCGCGTCGTTCTCACCGAAAAACGCGTATACGCCGCAGCCGGCAGGCGCCGTATCGAGCAGATCCTCGGTGATGTCGCCCGCGAGGCGGAAGCGCCGCATCGTCTTGTCAATCTGTGCGCGCAGCACGTCGACGGGAACCAGACCGTGCAGCCGCTGCCAGAACTGCCAGATCAGATCGGCATCGGCGAGCGCACGGTGACGGTCCGACGGCACGAGCCCGTGCCGCTCGACGAGCGCATCGAGACCGTGACGCTTTTCGGCGGGAAATAGCGCGCGCGACAAGCGCACCGTGCACAGCACGTCGGGATTGAATCTGAGGCCGACTCGCTCAAACTCGCCGCGCAGAAAGCCGCGATCGAAGCTCGCGTTGTGCGCGACGAACAACTTGCCGTCGAGGCGCGCGAACAGGTCGGCGGCTATCGATTCGAAAGTGGGCGCGCCGCGCACCATGTCGTTGGTGATGCCCGTCAGCTGCTGGATGAACGGCGGGATCGGCTGACCGGGATCGACGAGCGTCGTCCAGGTGGAAGCGCCATTCGGCCCCACTTCAACCACGCCGATTTCGGTGATTCGATGAACGCCGACGGAGCCGCCTGTCGTTTCGAGGTCGACGAATACGATGGGCTCGTCGAAGGCCAGATTAGACAACAATGGTTCGGACATAGGAAAAACTGTGCGGTGCATAACTTTGCACAAGTATGCCCTATCGCTGGTCTCGCGCTCGTGCAATTTCACCCGAGAGATACGTTCGCAAGCGTTTTGGCCAGCGTGGAAAATAAGCAAATCAGCTTCAGCACCATAAATAAATGATCAATAAGGGATTACCTGTATGTGACGATTTGATTAAAACAGCGAACCGAGCCGTAGTCAAACTCGAAGTCCTCATGAACGCAGACGCGGGCGGACATAATGCCGTCACGAGCCAATAAAAAACCCTCGCCGGGCGAGGGTTTTTACCAATAGCGGCTAACGACGCGAAAGTAACTCACAGCGGCTGAATGTTCGCAGCCTGCCGTCCCTTCGGACCCGCCTTGACGTCGAACGATACGCGCTGATTTTCCTTCAGCGACTTGAAGCCTTCCGCGCGGATCTCCGAGAAGTGCGCGAAGAGGTCCTCGCCGCCCGTATCGGACGTGATGAAGCCGTAGCCCTTAGCATCGTTGAACCATTTGACGATACCCGTTTCCATGTTCCACTTTCCTCGATTTGACAAAACAGATAATGCGGTTAAATGCCGGTTGCGATTAACGATTTGAATGCCCGTTAATACCCGCATGTGAATACGTCGCGAAATCCAGCAGGGAATTTATACGGGTTCGAACACTGCGTCGTCAAGTCGTTTTCAAACTGAATTTCGATTTGCGTCAAATCAAACGATAAACGACCACCGCGTCGGGAATTTACACAGCGGCCGCGAAATATAATCGGTCTGCGTTACCGATGACCAATACGCATGAGAAATAATTTCCTGGATGCAGGCGATCGTGGCTTTCGTAAGTGTTTTCACGAGTTGTGAGGGTTAGCGCTGCACCGCAAGATTTCAGCCAGCAGTGCGAAATCGGAGAAATGCCATGCTGTTCGATACGTTTCGGCGCGTCGCCCGTCAGCTGTTCCACCCGGCGAAGACCGTACAGCCCGCCGAAGCGCCGCAACAGGCGTCCACGCTCGATTTCGATCCAATCTGGCACGGCGATCACTGGCAGAACCTGCTGTCATCCCCAATGGACGCCCGCCACTACGTGGTCGAAGATTGGAGCCTGACACCGGGACTCGAATTTGCACCAGTCGCGCCGGAACGAAAGCGGTAATCAGCGCTTGGCTGTGAACAGCCGAAAACAGGCAAAAAAAAGCGCGACTTGGTGAAGTCGCGCCGACAAAGGTTTGGAGATCTTTTTCGTCAACGAAAAAGTCTGCTTCGAAAAGCAGAGATTTCAGTATAGCGTCCGGCGCGAATTTGATTAGGTGTGGCTTTCGCAATCTACTATTGCGGAGGTGACAACAATCGGTTTTCAACTATTTTTGCGTTGTTTTCACGCATCATTTCATGTCGTAATTGAACAACGCAGTCAGGTTGACACTCGGCGCCCAATCCGCGCAATAGGCCGCAAAGCCTTTATCAATAAGGCTCTCACGCCATCCATCTATAATTGCCCATCCCGTAATACTTTATTGCGGAAATCGGAACGGCCATCTGGCAGGCCACGTCTCTACACTTTGCCTACCCGGAAACGAACGCACGTCGGTCACCGTGCGTTGTTCACGCGATCCGCGCCTCTCGCAGCGCCCGCGTGAAGTTTCCATCAAGCCTGGGTTTCCAAAACCCATCCTGTTCTCGGAGTTTACAAAGATGAAAAAGACTCTCATGGTCGCTGCCCTGACGGGCGTTTTCGCAACTGCTGCGCACGCGCAAAGCAGCGTCACGCTGTACGGCCTGATCGACGCCGGCATCACCTACACGAACAACCAGGCAACTGCACCGGGCCAAGGCCACAGCAACGTCCAGATGACGAGCGGCTCGGTGAACGGCAGCCGTTTCGGTTTGCGCGGCGCTGAAGACCTCGGCGGCGGCCTGAAGGCAATCTTCACGTTGGAAAACGGCTTCGGCATCAACGACGGCACGCTCAAGCAGAACAGCCGTCTGTTCGGCCGTCAGGCGTTCGTCGGTCTGGCAAGCGACCAGTTCGGCGCTGTGACGCTCGGCCGTCAATATGACAGCATGGTCGACTACGTCGGTCCCCTGTCGCTGACGGGCACGCAATACGGCGGCACGCAGTTCGCCCACCCGTTCGACAACGACAACCTGAACAACTCGTTCCGCGTCAACAACTCGGTCAAGTACCAGAGCGCGAACTACGCCGGTCTCAAGTTCGGCGCGTTGTACGGCTTCTCGAACCAGGCTGACGGCTTCGCGAACAACCGCGCATACAGCGCTGGCGTGTCGTACAGCTTCGCAGGCTTCAACCTGGCTGCTGCTTACCTGCAACTGAACAGCAACGGCGCAACGGGCGCGAGCGCAGCGTTCAACACGGCAGGCGCACTGAACGGCGACACCACGTTCTTCGCTGGCCGTCAGCAGACGTGGGGCGCAGGCGGCAACTACACGTTCGGCCCGGCAACCGTCGGCCTCGTGTACTCGCAAACGAACCTGTCGAACATGGCTGGTATCGGCCAGAGCGCATCGGGCAACCAGGGTCTGACGAACAGCTTCGGCGGCAACAGCGCGCACTTCCAGAACTACGAAGCGAACGCACGTTACGCACTGACGCCGGCAATCAGCATCGCCGGTTCGTACACGTACACGCGTGCGAGCCTGGGCAGCCAGTCGCCGCACTGGAACCAGTTCAACCTGCAAACGGCTTACGCGCTGTCGAAGCGTACCGACGTCTACCTGCAGGGCGAATATCAGCAAGTCAGCGACAACTCGATCGTCAACGCCAACATCAATGGCCTGAACGCTTCGGCGAACGAGAAGCAAGTTGCAGTGACGGCTGGTCTGCGTCACCGCTTCTAAGCATCGAGCAGTACTCGCAGCATGAAAAAGGCGCCGCTTGCGGCGCCTTTTTTTCGTTCGGCCGGGCTGCAATATCGCGGCGCCGGTTTGCGTGCACGCCGGTGCCGCTTCGCCGCAACATGCCGCGCAGCCGGACAACACGCCCGCGAGACAGCGCGAGGCGCGTTTACGCCCCTTCCTCCTCGCGCGTCGGATAAGAGACGTCGAGCACGTCGATTGGCTGCGGGCCGGCGGGCGTGTGCAGCGTCACCTGATCGCCGACCTTCGCCTTCAGCAGCGCTCGGGCAATCGGCGAGATCCAGCTGACGTGCCCTTGGTCGAGATTCACCTCGTCGATACCGACGATCTTCACCGTGTGCGTCTCGCCATCTTCCGTCGCGTATTCGACCGTCGCGCCGAAGAACACCTGGTCGGTGTTTTCCTGGCGGCTGCTGTTGACGACCTCGGCAAGGTCGATCCGCTTGGTCAGGAAGCGGATGCGCCGGTCGATTTCGCGCAGCCGCCGCTTGCCGTAAATGTAGTCGCCATTCTCCGAGCGATCGCCGTTCGACGCCGCCCACGACACCAGCTTCACCACCTCCGGCCGCTCGTCGTCGATCAGATGCAGCAGTTCGTCGCGCAGCCGGCGATAGCCCGCCGGCGTGATGTAATTTTTCGCGCCCGCGGGCATTTCGGGTTGCGCGGCGTCGAGGTCGTCGTCGTTCTCGTCAGTCGATTCTTTGACAAAGGCTTTGTTCATGATGGTTCAGCGTTCCAGCGGATATCCCGCCTCAAGCGTACATGATACGGTTACTGTCACAATTTCGGAGCGAGCCCTTCCCTTTTTCCGAGACCTTGCTATAATCTCATTTCTGCGTGCGGCTGTAGCTCAGTTGGATAGAGTACTTGGCTACGAACCAAGGGGTCGTGGGTTCGAATCCTGCCAGCCGCGCCACCTTTTCGAGGGCCTTCCTCCAGGAAGGCTCTTTCAT
>BBSL01000008.1 GCA_001319865.1 Burkholderia sp. E7m39
TCATTTCAGAGGGCTAAACGCAGCAGTATGCGTTGCCCAGCAGTTCAAGTTTAGCGTGCGGCTGTAGCTCAGTTGGATAGAGTACTTGGCTACGAACCAAGGGGTCGTGGGTTCGAATCCTGCCAGCCGCGCCATCCATGAAGGGCCTTCCATCCGGAAGGCCCTTTGTCTTTTGAGCGACGGTTTCTACCGCCTGTTTTCGCAGCGGTTGCGGCCCGCGTCAGCGCGGCGCCGACCGGATATCGCCGATCTCGCCGTCCGGCTTCGGCAGTTCGTTTTCGATACCCACCGCCGATTGCTCGCCCACAGGCGTCGCCTTGGTGCCGAACAGCGACTGGGGCTGACGCAGCACCTCGTCGACGGTATCGCCGAAGCGGCTGATCACGAAGGCGCGCAACAGCGCGACGCGCAGCGAATCGCCATGCGAGGACACCGTCCGGTGCCCGCCTTCGAAATCCGCGACGCAATGCGCCGCGCCATCGCGTGTGCGCTCGCGCACTTCGAGCCGCTGCGCGCGTTCGAGCACGACAGCCGCTGCCTCCCACGAAACGGAAGGCGTGAAGCGCCCGTCCCACGGTCGGCCGCGATCGTTGCCGCGTATCGAAACGACGCGGCCGCTGTCGGTAAAGTGAATTTCGCGCACGAAGTCGTGCAGGCTACGCGCGACCCAGTAGTCGAGCGCCAGACCGGAAAGATCAGCTACGTTCATCGCGTGGTTCCTGTGGACAGGCAAAGACTTGCGCGCCATCGGATAACTGCAGTGCAAGCGGCGCGCCCGTCTCCCAACTTCGATTTCAGTAATCGGCGCGCTCGCGATCGATCCGCATGCCGCCGTCGTGGTGACGATGCCCTTCTTCGCTCGGCCGTTCGCGCGCGATGCGCATCACGTCGAGATTGGTCCGTACGCGGCGCATCACGTTGGCCAGATGCACGCGATCGCTGACCTGAATGACGAAGCGCAGCACCGTCGATTCCTGCGACTGGTCTTCGTCCATCGCAATGTGCACGATGTTCGCGTCCGCCGACGTGATGTCCGCCGCGACGCGCGCGAACACGCCCTTGGTGTTCTTGACCAGCACCTTGACCGCGACGTCGAACAGACGCCCAGGTTGCGGCGCCCAGGCGACGTCGATCCAGCGGCCCGGGTCGCGCCGATGAATGCGCTGCGCGACGCGGCAATCCGTGGTGTGGATCGCCATGCCGAGGCCGATGCCGATGTAGCCCATGATGTCGTCGCCCGGAATGGGGCGGCAGCATGCGGACAGCTGCACCGACATCCCTTCCGTGCCCGTGATGACCACGGGCGGCGCGTTCGGCGTCGGATGCTCGGAGCGCGGATGGTCGTCGTCGCCTTCGTGCCCTTCGCGGCCGTTCATCAGCACTTCGATACGCTTGGCCATCACCGCGGCCACGCGCCGGCCAAGGCCGATGTCTGCGAAAATTTCCTGACGGTTCTTGTTGCCCGTCCACAGCACGAGCTTGTCCCACACTTCCGGCGTCACGTCGGACAGCGCGAGCCCGTAGCCCTTCAGCGACTGATCGACGAGCCGCTCGCCAAGCTGCACGGACTCGTTCAGGCGCATCGTCTTCAGATAATGGCGGATCGCCGTACGCGCCTTACCCGTGCGCACGAAGCCGAGCCACGCGGGATTCGGCTTCGAGTACGGCGCCGTGATCACTTCGACGATATCGCCGCTCTTCAGCTCGGTGCGCAGCGGCAACAACTCGTTGTTGATCTTCACCGCGACGCACTGGTTGCCCAGGTCGCTGTGGATCGAATAGGCGAAATCCAACGCCGTGGCGCCGCGCGGCAGCGCCATGATCTTCGACTTCGGCGTAAACACGTAGACGGCGTCCGGGAACAGATCGATCTTGACGTGTTCGAGGAACTCGCTCGAATCGCCGACTTCGCTTTGAATGTCAAGCAGCGACTTGAGCCACTGATGCGCACGCTTTTGCACATCGTTCAGATCCGCGCCGCCGTTCTTGTACAGCCAGTGCGCGGCCACGCCCGCTTCCGCGATCTCGTGCATCTTGCGCGTGCGCACCTGGAACTCGATCGGGGCGCCGAACGGGCCGACCAGCGTGGTGTGCAGCGACTGATAGCCGTTGACCTTCGGAATCGCGATGTAGTCCTTGAACTTGCCCGGCACCGGCTTGTAGAGCGCATGCAGCGCACCCAGGCACGTATAGCACTCGAGCGGACTCTCGACGACCACGCGGAAACCGTACACGTCGAGCACTTGCGAGAACGACAGCTGCTTGTCGCGCATCTTCTTGTAGATGCTGAAGATGGTTTTCTCGCGGCCCGTCACCTCGGCTTCGATCTTGGCGTCACAAATGGCGCGCTGCACGGATTCGAGAATCTTGCCGACCACTTCGCGCCGATTGCCGCGCGCGGCCTTCACGGCTTTTTCGAGCGTAGCGTAACGATGCGGATTGAAGTTCGCGAAGCTCAGGTCCTGCAGCTCGCGATAGGTATTGTTCAGGCCGAGCCGGTGCGCGATGGGCGCATAAATATCCAGCGTCTCGCGCGCGACGCGGCGACGCTTTTCCGGCGGCACGGCGCCGAGCGTGCGCATGTTGTGCAGCCGGTCCGCGAGCTTCACGAGAATCACGCGGACGTCGCGCGCCATCGCGAGCAGCATCTTGCGGAAGTTTTCCGCCTGCGCTTCCTCGCGGCTGCGGAACTCCATCTTATCGAGCTTCGACAATCCGTCGACCAGTTCCGCGACCTTCGCACCGAAACGCTCCGCGAGTTCGGTTTTGGTCACGCCCTGGTCTTCCATCACATCGTGCAGAAGCGCGGCCATGATCGACTGCGCGTCGAGCTTCCAGGCCGCGCACGTTTCCGCGACGGCAACAGGATGCGTGATGTAGGGTTCGCCGCTTTGACGGTACTGCCCGAGGTGAGCTTCGTCGCTGAAGTGGAAGGCCGCCTTGACCTCCTTGATTTCTTCCGGGCTCAGATAGCCGGACAGCGCGGAGGTCAGCTTGGCGATGGAGACGACGTCATGCCGGCGCGGCTGCTCCGGCGTGGCGGTCGGTCCGAACAGGTGGCGAAACGATTGTTCGAGGACCGCGTCGATGTACTTGCGTGCAGACGAAGGCGAGTCGCTATCGTGTTCGTGGGCAGCGTGGTCCACTTCCGTGGCGGATGGCGAGGGGTTGGTGCTCATGGTCGCCTCCGTATCGATAGTGCCGGGCTGCACGCGTAGGGTTGAGTTACATGACCATCAAAATTGAAGCGCGCCTTAGACGGGCACCTTCTTCAGCATTTCGAGGCCAACTTGGCCAGACGCGATCTCACGCAGCGCGAGCACGGTGGGCTTGTCGCGGCTTTCGATCTTCGGCGTGTGGCCTTGAGCGAGCTGACGCGCGCGATAGGTTGCAGCAAGCGCCAGTTCGAAACGATTCGGGATCTGTTTCAGGCAGTCTTCGACGGTAATGCGGGCCATGTTGAAAATTCCTTCTCTGTATGTTGGTTATTCTACCTTATGTCCTTCCAGGCTCGCCCGTGATCAGGCGTGCGGCAAGTGAATGCCGAGCTGCATGAAGAGCTCCGTGTGACGCGCGTATTGCGACGCGAAGCGCGAACGCGTGGCCGACACGAGGCATTGCAGTTCGCCGAGCGCGCGATCGAAGTTTTCGTTGATCACCACATATTCCGCTTCCGCTGCGTGCGCCATCTCGCTGCCCGCTGCGAGCAGGCGTCGCGTGATGACGTTCGGCTCGTCCTGGCCGCGCTTTTTCAGACGCTCTTCGAGCGCTTCGAGCGACGGCGGCAAGATGAAAATCTCGACGGCATTGCGGAACTGCTTCTTCACCTGCTGCGCGCCCTGCCAGTCGATTTCGAGCAGCACGTCATGGCCGCTTTTCATCTGCTCTTCGATCCACACGCGCGAGGTCGCGTAGTAGTTGCCGTGCACTTCGGCGCTTTCGAGAAACTCGCCCGCGTCGTGACGCTGGAGAAAATCTTCGACGGTCGTGAAGTGATAGTGCTCGCCGTCCTGCTCTTTCGGACGCGGCGGGCGCGTGGTGTACGAAATCGACAGACGGATGGCCGGGTCGCGCGCGAGCAGCGCGTTGACGAGCGTCGACTTGCCGGCGCCCGACGGCGCGACGACCATGAACAGGTTGCCGGGATAGACGCCCGCGTACGGATTGCGGGGCGCGCCTTCGCGCCGGGCTTCGGGTTTGGGTTCGGTCATGCTGGTGAGACTCCCGTATTACTCCAGGTTTTGTACTTGTTCGCGCATCTGTTCGATGAGCAGCTTGAGCGTCATCGACGAATCGGCGAGTTCCTTCGCCGCCGCCTTCGAGCCCAACGTGTTCGCCTCGCGGTTCAACTCCTGCATCATGAAGTCCAGACGCTTGCCGACCTTGCCGCCCTTCTGTATCACATGACGCGTTTCGTTCAGATGCGCGGTGAGGCGCGACAGTTCTTCAGCGATGTCAATGCGAATGCCGTACATCGTCACTTCCTGACGGATGCGCTCGGCAATCTCTTCGCGCGACACGATTGTCGCCGCCTGGTCCGGTGCCGCGATGCCGAGTGCTTCCTGCAGCCGCTCGACGATCTTCTGCTGATGCTTCGCGATCAGCTCCGGCACGAGCGGCGTGATCTTCGTGACGATCGCTTCCATCTCGCTGACGTTGTTGAGCAGCATCGTCGCAAGCTGCGCGCCTTCACGCGCGCGCACGTCGATCAGATCCGCGATCGCCTGCTTGCCGCATGCGAGCACGGCGTCGCGCAGCACGTCCGGCGACACGCCGCTCTCGGCCAGCACGCCCGGCCAGCGCAGGATTTCGCCCGTGCGCAGGCGGCCCGCATCAGGAAAGGCGTCGAGCACGGCACGTTCCAGAACGGCGAGTTGCGCGAGCGCGTCGCGGTTCAGCGCGCCCGCGTTCGCCGACTGCTCGCTGCGCTGCAGGTTGATGCGGATATCGACCTTGCCGCGCGACAACTTGTTCATCAGCATTTCGCGCAGCGTCGGCTCGCAGACGCGCACGTCTTCCGGCATGCGGAAGTTCAGGTCGAGAAAGCGCGAGTTCACCGTGCGCAATTCGACGGACACGCTGACGCCGCCGTTGCCCGATGCTGCTGCGAGTTCGCGCGTGGCGCTCGCATAGCCAGTCATACTGTAGATCATGTCAGGTCTCGCGATTGTGGCCGCGCGAACATCGCATCGCACGACCAGGGATTCGAGTCGCCCGGCGTGTACGAGACGCGAGGCGGAGAACGCGCATTATCCCATTTTTGCCGGAAGCACCTGCCGGATGCCGCCTTCGGGTAAGCCCGGGCGGACGCCAATCCGAACCCGTTCGCGCGCTCGCCGATGGCGGGCGTTTCCGTTGCACGGCAGCCATGCTGCGCCGTGTTGAACAGCGCGGGCGAACGCGCGGCGATCGGCGGTAAAATTGCGGTTTCCTTCCGCCCTCCTTTCCTCATTCCCCGACGATGAACGACACCACGAAACGCCCCAGCGGCCGCGCCGCCGACCAGTTGCGCGACGTGCGCATCACGCGCCACTACACGAAGCACGCGGAAGGCTCCGTGCTGGTCGAATTCGGCGACACCAAGGTGATCTGCACGGCAAGCGTCGCCGAGACCGTGCCCGCGTTTCTGCGCGACCGGGGCCAGGGCTGGCTCACGGCGGAATACGGCATGCTGCCGCGCGCGACGCACACGCGCAGCGACCGCGAAGCCGCACGCGGCAAGCAGACGGGCCGCACGCAGGAGATCCAGCGGCTGATCGGCCGCGCGCTGCGCTCGGTGTTCGATCTGGAGCGGCTCGGCGCGCGCACGCTGAACATCGATTGCGATGTGATCCAGGCCGACGGCGGCACGCGCACGGCGAGCATCACGGGTGCGTTCGTCGCCGCGCACGATGCCGTCGCGAAGCTGCTCGCAACGGGCCGCATCGAAAGCTCGCCGATCAACGACTACGTCGCGGCCATTTCCGTCG
>BBSL01000009.1 GCA_001319865.1 Burkholderia sp. E7m39
ACGTCGTGATGACGGGCGACGGCGGCTTCGTCGAAATTCAGGGCACGGCCGAAGGCGTGCCGTTCTCGCGCGACGAGATGAACAAGCTGCTCGATCTCGCGCAGGGCGGCATCGCGACGCTGATCGCGATGCAGAAGAAAGCACTGGAGTTGAAGGGTGAGTGATCTTCGCGACAACGCGCTGCGCAGGATCGTGCTCGCATCGAACAACGCGGGCAAGCTGCGCGAGTTTTCCGCGCTGTTCGGCACGGCGGGCATCGAGCTGATTCCGCAAGGCGCGCTGAATGTGCCCGAGGCGGAGGAGCCGCATCCGACCTTCGTCGAGAACGCGCTGACCAAGGCGCGGCACGCGTCGAAGCTGACGGGTCTGCCCGCGATCGCCGACGATTCCGGCCTGTGCGTGCGCGCGCTGCGCGGCGCGCCCGGCGTCTGGTCGGCGCGCTATGCGCAGCTTGCGGGCGGCGAGAAGAGCGACGCGGCCAACAACGCGCGCCTCGTCGGTGAACTGAAGAACGCGACCGACCGCCGCGCGTACTACTTCTGCGTGCTCGCGCTGGTGCGCCACGCCGACGACCCGGAACCGCTGATCGCGGAAGGCCGCTGGCACGGCGAGATGCTCGATGCGCCGCGCGGCGCGAACGGCTTCGGCTACGACCCATACTTCTTCCTGCCCGCGCTGAACGCGACGGCGGCCGAACTCGACCCCGCCGTGAAGAACGCGAACAGCCATCGCGCGATCGCGTTGCAACAGCTGTTCGCGCGGCTGAAGGAGGAAGCGTGAGCATCGCATCGACGTCAGGCGCCGGTGTGATCAAGGCGTTCACGTCGCCCGGCAGCATCCGGCTGACGTCACTGCCGCCCCTGGCGCTGTACGTGCATTTCCCGTGGTGCGTGCGCAAGTGTCCGTATTGCGACTTCAATTCGCATGAGTCGAAGGGCGGCGCGTTTCCCGAAGACGACTATCTCGACGCGTTGCGCAGCGATCTCGAACAGGCGCTGCCGCTCGTCTGGGGACGGCAGGTGCATACCGTGTTCATCGGCGGCGGAACGCCTAGCCTGATGTCGGCGAAGGGGCTCGACCGGCTGCTGTCGGACGTGCGCGCGCTGCTGCCGCTCGATGCCGACGCCGAAATCACGCTCGAAGCGAACCCTGGCACGTTCGAAGCCGACAAGTTCGCGCAGTTTCGCGCGAGCGGCGTGAACCGGTTGTCGGTTGGCATTCAGAGCTTCAACGAGACGCATCTGAAAGCGCTCGGCCGCATTCACGATTCGACGCAGGCGCGCCATGCCGTCGACGTGGCCGCGAAGACGTTCGACAACTTCAACCTCGACCTGATGTTCGCCCTGCCGAAGCAGACTTTGGCGGAGTGCCAGGCTGATATCGAAACGGCCTTGTCGTACGCGCCGCCGCATCTGTCGCTCTATCACCTGACGCTGGAACCCAATACGCTGTTCGCGAAGTTCCCGCCGCCGCTGCCCGACGACGACGCATCGGCCGACATGCAGGACTGGATTCACGAACGCACGCGCGAGGCGGGCTACGAGCGCTATGAGGTGTCGGCGTATGCGAAGCCGCATCGGCAGAGCAAACACAATCTGAACTATTGGCGCTTCGGCGACTATCTCGGCATCGGCGCGGGCGCGCATACGAAGCTGTCGTTTCCCAACCGCATCTTGCGGCAGATGCGCTTCAAGCATCCCGCGACGTTCATCGAGCAAGCGCGGGCGGGCAATGCCGTGCAGGAAGAGCATGAAGTCGGTGCGCGCGACCTGCCGTTCGAGTTCATGCTGAATGCGCTGCGACTCGTGGAAGGGTTCCCGGTGCATCGCTTCATCGAGCGAACCGGCCTGCCGATGACGTCGATCGAACCGGCCTTGAAGGAAGCGGAACAGCGCGGCCTGATTACGCGAGATCACGAGAAGATCGCGCCGACGCCGCTCGGCCAGGCATTCCTCAACGATCTTCAAGCGCTCTTTCTGAAGGAATCGTGATCGGCCACCTCGTTTAGTGGCCGTGAGGGACGCGTTTCGGGTTACAATTTCGGGCTCGGAGGGTTGGCAGAGCGGTTGAATGCACCGGTCTTGAAAACCGGCAAGGCTTTACGGCCTTCGTGGGTTCGAATCCCACACCCTCCGCCAGGACACGCAATGAATACGGGCCTCTCGGCCCGTTTTTCATTTCTACCCACCATCTGCCCGCCAATATCGCCGCCGCAATGTTATTGGTTTGTTCCGCTGTGAGTTCCGTGGCGGGGCGTCCGATTCCCAAAGCATAGTGTCCAGCGAGATCAAACATGCGCGGGCTGGTCAGGAGCAGAGGGTATGGGTCATGAAGCCTGAGCCAGAAGTGATGCACATACTTGCCGTTTTCGTCGTAACCGCCGTGAAGCAGGCCGGGGTGGAATATTCGGGGTGTACCTCGCCGTGACACGCGGAATCGGTATACCTGGCACGAAGCCATATTCGGATTGCCAAATATCGTCAGGCCGCAATGGCCGGGAAAGATCGGCTTTCACATACCGGCGGCCCGAGCGAGCGCACTGCCAATCCGCCGCTCGATGCGTTCCCGATGCGCGCCACCGCTCACATCGGTAGCAACGCTCATTGAATCGCAACACGCTTCGTCTACGATGAAGATATATCTCGCGTACGAGTTATTGCGATGTCCACCCCCTCGTTTTCAGGCCGCATCATTCCGACGTTCAGGCGAGCCGCGGCGCTCGCGTTCGTGCTGCTCGCCACGGCCTGCAACTTCACCGTCACACCGCCGCCACGATCGGCCGCCGTTGCACCGCCGCCCGCCGCGCTCAACAGCGCGACGCTCGATCAATACCGCTCGGCCGTGGCACGGCACATCCTCGACCGCAATCCCTCGTATGTGCTGCAAGGCACGCCGCAGGCGATGCTGCGCTCGCTGGTCGTCGTGTCGTTCGTCGTCGATCGCGATGGGCAGATCGTCGCCTCGAACGTGTATCGCACGAACGGCGACGACGAAGCCGAGAGCACTGCGCTCGCAACATTGCGTCGCTCGGCGCCGCTGCCGCTGCCGCCTTCGAAGCTGCTGGACGCCAGAGGCCAGGTCGAACTGTTCGAAGACTGGCTCTTCAACGACAACGGCAAATTCCAGTTGCGCACGTTCGCTTCGCCGCAGGCGCAAACCATCGACTGAATTCACACGCGTGCGGCAAGGCACCCATGCCCGCCTTGCCGCACGCCGCCCGCCCTCGCTATAATTTTTTAAACACCTGCCGGAATCTCCGGCAATCGCTGCGCGCCACCTGCTCACCCGCTCGCGTCGCGCAGCCCGACCGTCACGTTGCCGCGCCACCCGCGCGCGCGTCCGCCCGGTTTGCATCGCGAGGTTGCCGCGTCTGCCCGCCCTGTTGAACGGACAGGCGAGGCGCGCCGGAGCGTCCGCGCGTTGCAGGCTGTCGACTCGTTGCACATGCAACGTCTCGCGTCGCGAGCACGCCGCCTTCGATCCCCGTCCGATTGCGCGCGTCCCCGCTTCGCCCCACACTTGACCACACAAAGGCGCGCCGCCCGCCCGCGGCAGCGTCACGACATCTGGAGACCCTGCATGTCCTCATCACCCCTTTCCAGCGCCCAGCCCGGCGCGGGACGCCGGAGCAGCGCGTCGCGCGTGATCTTCGCGAGCTTCATCGGCACGGCGATCGAGTTCTACGACTTCTACGTCTACGCGACGGCCGCCGCGCTCGTCATCGGCCCGGTCTTTTTCCCGCACGGCTCGGCGACGGCTCAGGCGCTCTCGGCATTCGTGACGTTCGGCATCGCGTTTATCGCACGGCCGATCGGCTCGTTCCTGTTCGGCCACTTCGGCGACCGCATCGGCCGCAAATCGACGCTCGTCGCCTCGCTGCTCGTGATGGGCCTGTCGACGACGCTGATCGGCTTCGTCCCCGGCTACGATTCGATCGGCAGCCTCGCGCCGATCCTGCTGTGCGTGCTGCGCTTCGGCCAGGGCATCGGGCTTGGCGGCGAATGGGGCGGCGCCGCGCTGCTCGCGACCGAAAATGCGCCCGCCGGCAAGCGCGGCTGGTTCGGCATGTTCCCGCAGCTTGGGCCGTCGATCGGCTTCCTGGCGTCGAACGGCTTGTTCTTTGGACTCGCGCTGTCGCTGTCGGACGAGCAGTTCCGCAGTTGGGGCTGGCGCGTGCCGTTCATCGTCAGCGCGGTGCTGGTCGCGCTCGGCCTCTACGTGCGCCTGAAAATCGCCGAAACGCCAGCCTTCCAGGCTGCGATCGACCGCCACGAGCGCGTGCGCGTGCCGGTCGCGACGCTGCTCGGACGCCATCTGTGGCCCGTGCTGCTCGGTGCGTTCGCGATGGTCGTCTGCTACACGCTGTTCTATATCTCGACAGTGTTCTCGCTGTCGTACGGCGTGTCGACGCTGCACATTCCGCGGCAGAGCTTTCTTGGCATGTTGTGCGTAGCCGTCGTGTTCATGGCGCTCGCGACGCCGATCTCCGCGTGGGCGAGCGACCGCTTCGGCCGCAAGCCGGTGCTGGTCGTCGGCTGCATCGCGGCGATCCTTTCGGGCTTTACGATGGCGCCGCTGCTCGGCAGCGGCTCGATGCCGCTCGTGCAGCTGTTCCTTGTCATCGAACTGTTCCTGATGGGCGTGACGTTCGCGCCGATGGGCGCGCTCTTGCCCGAGCTCTTCCCGACCAACGTGCGCTATACGGGCGCGGGCGTCGCGTACAACCTGGGCGGCATCCTGGGCGCGTCCGTCGCGCCCTACATCGCGCAGATGCTGGCGGCGCAGGGCGGGCTGTCGTGGGTGGGCATGTACGTGTCGGCGGCTGCGGTGCTGAGCCTCGTCGGCGTGCTGTGCATGCGCGAAACGCGCGACGCACGCCTGATGTAACTATCAGGCGACTAGCGGCTTCAACGCAAAAACCCCGGCGCGAAGCGACGCGCCGGTTTTTTTGCCTGACTTGTCTGTCGATAACGGCTTGTCGATAAGCGCGTGGCCGGGCAGGTGAAAAACGCGTAACCCTTTTCGATCTGCCTATACTCGAGCAGGAACCAGGCGGTGTCGGCGAGGCATCGATGAACTTTCATCTGGGTAACGCGGATATCGTCGTGATCATCGCGCTGGCGCTGCTTGGCTCGCTGCTGCTTGCGCTGCGCTTCAAACCGGCGACCTGGCGCGGCATCGTCGTCGAGGCCGTGGCGGCGAATCTGGCTGCGATCGCCGCCGTCGTCGCGTTCGAAATGCTGACGGCCTGAGCCTGAGCGGCCATCAGCATTTGTCGCCCGATTAGCGATAGTAGTAGCCGTGATGGTGATAGCCGCCGTCCGGCACCACGATACAGCCGCTGAGCGATGCCGCCAGCAGCGCGCCCGTCACCAAAGCCAACATCAGTCGTTTCACTTTCTTCTCCCTGTGAGTCAGTGTCGTTATTCGAGCGAACCCCGAATGACCTCGATTGAACACGAACCGGTCAGCGGCGACCGTTGCAATTTGTAAGCGTCCACTGGACTCGTGTTACAGGCGGCAAAGCGTTACGCCGACCGGCGACGCGCGCAGATAGCGTGCGAACGGCACATCGAAACCCGTGACACGACGGGGAAGCCCGCCGGCAAAGCCTTGGCGGACAGGCGTGCGCGCGGACGACCGGGCTTGGCGCCGCGAGCGCACGTCCAGCGCGCCGATGCGTTCGCCGGAAGGTGAAAGAAAAGCGACAGTTTTAACAGGCGTGTAATGAGAAGACGCGGGAGAAGACGCGGGAAGAACCGCGGAACGACGGCGGGATAGACCGTAGGTGAAGGAAATGAAGCCGCCGATCAGGCCGGCGCGCCTAGCCGGAAAAGCCCGACGCGACTGGCAAAGCGATGGCCGGCGGAAACCGTCCACGGACGCCACAATGCACGGCCTGCCGAAAAATCAACAAAATGGCAAAAACGGTTGAACTTGTCCGCGGACGCGCTGTCTCTACGGATGTTGTACCAGTTTGTTCTGCAGGTTTCCTCTCGGTCCGCGCGCTTCAGGCGCGGGCTTTTCAGAGGCGTCTCGCGACGGCGTCCGAAATTGGGCGAATTGCGCGTGCGCCTCTTTTCTTTTTTCTCGTTTCAGCCCGCCCCGCCTGCCTTCAGGCAGCCGCCGCCGATTCGCCATGCCCGTCGAGCGCGCGCGCATCGGAATGGACGTGATCGATCGCGGCAAGCGCTTCCGCGACGGGCGGCACGGAGTTGCCGTCGCCAATCGAAACCGACCGGAACGGCACGTTGTTGCCAAAGGTTTCCCGCGACGTCGCGATGAAAATCATGACGGTGCGCTTCTCGAGCGCATGCGCGAGATGGACGAAGCCGGTGTCGACGCCGATCACGAAGTCCGAGGCCGCGATCGTCTGCGCGATTTCGGTCACGCTCAGTTGCGGCAGCAGTTCGGCGCCCTCCACCTGGCTGACGATAGCGAGTCCTTCGCTGCGCTCCGCGGCCGAGCCCCACGGCACGGCCACATAAAAGCCGCGCCGCACGAGATCGCGCGCGATCTCGACCCAATGCGCCGTCGGCCACTTCTTGTCGTCCTTCGACGCCGCATGGAACAGCAACGCGAGCGGCCGCCCGCCCGTGTCGACGATGGGGCGCGCAGGCGCAGGGATGCGCAGGTTGTAGTCGGCGGGCCCGTCGAGCGGATAGCCGAGCGCCGTGCTCACCGTTTCACGCATGCCATTCCAGGCATTGCGATCGCGCGGCGGCGCGAACCGGCCGGTATAGGCGAACGCCGCGCCGCGTTCGCCGAGATCTTGCGAGCGGTAGCCGAGCCGCCGCCGCGAGCGCGACAGAAACGCGATGATCGCGCTCTTGTACACACCGTGGATATCGACGACGACGTCGTACGGCTTCGCGCGCAGTTCGGCGATGGACTGAGCGATGGCCCTGAAATCCTCCCAGCGCCGCGCCTTCTTGAAGCGGCGCAACGGCGCGCACAGCACGCGATCGATGCCGGGATTCCAGCGAGCGATCTCCGCAAAGGACTCGTCCACCGCCCAGTCGACCTCGACGCCCGGAAACGCGCGCTTCAGATCCGAGACGATTGGCTGCGCCTGGATCACGTCGCCCATGGAGGTAACTTTGACGATGAGAATTCGCTTCATTGATTGCCCGTTTGAGCTGCTGGGTCGTAATCAGCAAGTGTAGCCGAGCGCAATGATAATTGCCCGCGAAACAGGCAGAGGAAAATCTTGCCGGAACCGTTCCGTGGTTACCAGACGTTACCGCGCTTGACAGCATTGGCAGGTGATACGGTCTACGCGTGCCGCCCGGCACCGCTTGTGCGCCGCCTCTGGCCGCCTTCACCCGCGTTTTGGCACCGTTTAGCCCCGTGCTTTTCGCACCGCCGACTATAATTTGCCCACTCGTTTGCCCCTTTTGCCCATTTTCCGCCCGACTCCACATGTCACGGACACCCCTGCTGTCCTCGAGCATCGGCCGTCGCGTGCGGCGCCTGTGGCGCCAGTACGGCATCTTCTGGCTGGGCGCGATCGCCGTCGGCCTTGTCGCCGTGTTCTATGCGCGGCTGATCGATTTTGGCTACAACGCCTTCCTCGAACTGCAGAACCGGCACCGCTGGCTCACGCTGCTGCTGACGCCCGCGGTCGCCGCGGCGTCGGTGTGGCTCACGCGGCGTTACTTTCGCGGCGCAGAAGGCAGCGGCATTCCGCAAGTGATCGCGACGCTGCATTCGAATACGAGCGCATCGGGCGCTCGGCTGCTCACCTTTCGGCTTCTACTCGGCAAGATCGCCGTGTCGTTTCTCGCGATTCTGGGCGGTTTCACGATCGGCCGCGAAGGGCCGACGGTGCAGGTCGGCGCAGCGCTGATGTTCAACCTGCGCCGGCTGTACCCGCGCTCGAACGCGCTGATTGAGCGGCAACTGGTGCTGGCGGGGGCGGCCGCGGGGCTGTCGGCGGCCTTCAACACGCCGCTAGCGGGCATTGTTTTCGCGATCGAAGAACTCACGCGCAGCTTCGAGGCGCGCGCAAGCGGCGTGCTGATCACGGCAATCATCGTCGCCGGCATCATTGCGCTCGGGCTGAACGGCAACTACACCTATTTCGGCACGATAGACATCGGCGCGCATTTCCCCAATCTGCTTGCCGTGGCCGTCGTCATCACGGGCATCGTCACGGGCATTGCGGGCGGCGTGTTCGGCTGGCTGCTGCTCAACACGTCGCGCTGGATTCCGGCGCCGCTGCGCTGGCTGAACGAAGAGCGGCCCGTCGCTTTTGCGGCGCTGTGCGGGCTCGCGATCGCGGTGATCGGCCTCGTATCGGGCGGCACGACGTTCGGCAGCGGCTATTCCGAAGCACGTGGACTGCTGTACGGCACCGAGCACCTGTCCGTGTTCTATCCGCTGCTGAAGTTCGCGTCGATGGTCGGCTCGTATTTGCCGGGCATTCCCGGCGGCATCTTTGCGCCCTCGCTGTCGATCGGCGCGGGTTTCGGCAATGTCCTGCACATGATCTTCAGCGACATGCAGCTGCCGATGCTGATCGCGCTCGCGATGGTCGGCTATCTGGCCGCCGTCACGCAGTCGCCCATCACATCGTTCGTGATCGTGATGGAGATGATCAATGGGCATGCGCTCGTGATCTCGCTGATGGCGACGGCGCTCGTGTCCAGCAGGATTTCGGCGCTGTTCGCGCCGCCGTTGTACGAGGCGCTGTCGGCGCGCTATCTGACACCACCGACCCCGGCGACCGACCAGACCGCGAGCGCGCCTGGACCCGCGACGCCGCGTGCCGAAGCCAAAGAATGAAGCCGGTTGCGACGCGTGCTGCCGAAGAAAAAATCGGGCGCATCCGCAGAACGCGCCCGACCTCCCACAATCGTCAATACACGACCACGCCCACGGGATGGTAGTACACGGGGCGTGCCGGCACGACGACGCAACCGGCCAACGTGACCGCCAGCACGGCGATCGCGAGCAAGGTTCTTTTTCTCATCTGACAGTTCCCTTGATGGTTGCGATAAGCGCGCTCTCGGGCGCGTTCGTTGAACAGGCGGATGGCCTACGCGTGATCGCCGTCTGTTCGCTGGTCACCTCGCGATCACGCCCAATGACCCTGGACCCAGCGCCAGTTCGGGCCGTGCGCGACCCAGTGGCCCGGCACCCAGTGATAGCCGGCGCGCTCGACCTGCCAATGCCCCGCGACCCACACATAACGGCCGTGATCCCAGCGCCAGTGGCCCTTGTCCCACACATAGCCGGCGCGCGGCGCGGGCACGGCTTCGAAGCGTTCGACGGGCGGTGCGGACGGCGCGACGACGATCGCTTCAGCCGCGGATGCGCACGCCGCCGCGGACAGGCCGGATACCGCGAGCACAGCCGAAACGGCCAGCAGACGAATCGATTTGTTCATGTTTTCACCTCTCGTGTCAGCACCGGATAACGGCGTTGTCCGTTCAATGCGCGAGGTGACGAAAGGGCTGACAGACGACGTGTTACGGCACGCCCTCAAGTGCAACGGATTATTTCGCGCGCGGGCGCGCTGAGACAAAGCGGGAAAGGCGGGACGGAAGAGGCGGGGACAAAGCGAAAGAAAAGCCGAGAAAAACGGCTAAGAAACAGAAGCGTTGTCTCACCGGCATGCGAAAGCGCGCCACCGCTACACGATGGCGCATCCCGCGAGTGCCGCGACGCGGGCCGTTCAGGCCTGCGGAATCTCGATCTTGACCTCGAGCACCTCGAGGTCGTCGTGACGTTCGAGATTGACGCGGATATCGTCGTCGGAGATTTTCACGTACTTCGAAATCACGGCGACGAGTTCACGTTGCAACGCGGGCAGATAATCAGCCGGCGCTTTACCGCCGACGCGCTCGTGCGCAATGATCAGCTGCAGGCGTTCCTTCGCTATCGACGCGGACTTCTTCTTCTCGCCCAGCAGAAACGAAAGAATCGACATCAGGTGCGCCTCCCTTTACTTGGTGCCGAAGAGGCGCTGCAGCAGGCCCGGCTTCTGGTAATCGGTAAAGCGAAGCGACTTCTGCTCGCCGAGGAAACGCGACACGACGTCCTTGTATGCTTCAGCGACATCCGTGCCTTCGAGATGCACGGCGGGCAAGCCCTGGTTCGACGCATGCAGCACGGCTTCCGATTCCGGAATCACGCCGATCAGGTCGATGCGCAGGATTTCCTGGATGTCGGTGAGCGACAGCATTTCGCCTTCGCTGACGCGCTTCGGGTTGTAGCGCGTGATGAGCAGATGCTCCTTGATCGGCTCCTTGCTTTCGATCGCGCGCTTGGTCTTGGACGACAGGATGCCGAGAATGCGGTCCGAGTCGCGCACCGACGACACTTCCGGGTTCGTCACGATCAGCGCTTCGTCGGCGAAGTGCATCGCAAGCAGCGCGCCCGACTCGATCCCCGCCGGCGAATCGCAGACGATGTATTCGAAGTCCATCGCGATCAGGTCATTGATGACCTTCTCGACGCCTTCCATCGTCAGCGCGTCTTTATCGCGCGTCTGCGACGCCGGGAGGATGAACAGGTTCTCGCACTTCTTGTCCTTGATCAGCGCCTGGTTCAGGTTCGCTTCGCCCTGGATCACGTTGATCAGGTCGTACACCACGCGGCGCTCGCAACCCATGATGAGATCGAGATTACGCAGGCCGACGTCGAAATCGATCACGGCCGTTTTCGAACCGCGCAGCGCGAGACCGGAGGCAAAGCTCGCGCTCGTGGTCGTCTTGCCTACGCCACCCTTGCCCGAAGTCACCACAATGATTTTTGCCATTTACCCTTTACCTTGTGTTCGTCAATTCGTCTATTGAGTCCGGCGGGAGTTCCATCGCGCGACACGCGCACTGCAAGCGCTGCGCGCGCTTCAGGTGAGCCGCAGCGGTTCGATCATCAGCTTTTCTTCGTCGAGCCAGATCTGCACGGGCTTGCCGTTCACGTCGGCGGGCAGCGGATTCTCGGCCGTGCGGTAAATGCCCGCGATCGAAATCAGTTCCGGCTCGAGACACGTGCAGAAAATGCGCGCATCGTGATTGCCGTGCACGCCCGCGAGCGCGCGGCCGCGCAGCGGCGCGTAAATATGGATGTTGCCTTCCGCGATCACTTCGGCGCCATTGCTCACCATGCCGAGCACGACGAGGTCGCCCTTCGCGTAGATGCGCTGGCCGGAGCGCAGCGGCTTGTCGACTACCGTCGTCTGTGACGACGTGCTGGCGATGCGCACCGGTTCGGCCGCGCCCGACGACGCCGCTTCGGGCTCTTGCGCTGCAGCCGCCGCGGCGGCAGGCTGCGCGGCGGCTTGCGCCCCGTCGCCTTCGCTGCCTTTGCTTGCGCGAGTGTCGCGCGCATCGAGCAGCGGCAGCCCCGCTTCGTTCGCCCACGCCTGCTGCGCGATGTCGGCGACTACGCCGATCGGGCGCATGCGCACGCTGTCCAGCAGCTTCGCGATGTCCGCGAGCGGCACGCGTTCATTTTCCGCGAGGCGCCGAACGTCGATCGCCACGGTGTCGTTCGCAAAGAATTCCGGCGTCGCCTCGAAGCGCCGCGTCAGCTCGGCACGCATTTCTTCGAGGTTGGTCGTCTTGACCACGAACAGCAGCGTGTCGACCGCGCCACTGCGCAGTTCAAAAAATGGCGATTTCCTGGGCGACATAGCGTTGGGCAAAAAATTTTGCGTATTTTACAGGCGTCCAGGCGAACGGTGAGCATTTTTGCCAATAAGTCTTCACGCGACAGGAAAATGCCGGGTGCGCGCTAACGCGCGCAGTCCACTAAACGGTCGAAAAAGCGGTGAAAGTGTGTGCGCGAACGACACCGGACACGTGCCGTTTCAGGCCGCTGCGCGCGGCGCGACGAGACAGATGAGTGAAATGCCGTCAGGAAGCGGCATCGCCGCCGCCGGCCGCTTTCGGCACATGCCGCACGAGCAGCGTCTGGAACTGGTCCGGCGCGCGCGGGATGCGCTCGTGCTCGCCCGTCGGCCCGAACCCGAGACGCTCGTAGAAGCGCATGGCGTTGCGGTTCTCGTCGGCGATCCACGCGTAGATCTCGGCGGCGCCCGCCGCGGCAAGCCATTCGCTGGCGGTGTTGACGAGCAGCTCGCCGCCGCGCAGATGACGCACGGCAGGCGCGACCCACAGCTCGCTGACGAACGCGCGATGCGACGGCGCATCTTCGAAACACGCGCCGATCAGGCCGGCAGGATGCCCTTCCGTGTACAGGATGAACGACGTCGACGTGGCAGACGTGGCGTGCTGTGCCGCCGTCGCTTCGAACGTGGCCGCATCGGCCGACAGTGCTTCTTCCAGCGTCTCGCCGAATGCATAAGGCGCTTCGCGCAGCGACGCCGTACGAAGCTCGCGGAAGACGGCGCCCTGATCGGCTGCGATGCGGCGAACGGTCAGTGAAGGATTCATGCGGTCGAAAATCCCTTCGAAAATCCTTTTTGTCATCCGGGTGAAACGCTAGCGCGTAGCTTTAACCGAACCGGCGCGCGAGTCAAATCTTTAATTCGGCGCAGTGCGGGCCACCACGCATGGGTTGACAGCCGCCGACAAAGGCGGCACGCGCCGGGCCCATCGCGCGCGACGGACTACAAACGTTTCCGCGCCGCGCTCCAGCGCGCGGCAATGCCGCTCAGGGTGCCTCGTAGGGTCCCGTGCCGTCGGGCCAGGGCGTGAGCAGCTCGTAGCCGTCGTCGGTGACGGCGACCATGTGCTCCCATTGCGCGGACAGCGAGCGATCCTTGGTGACGACCGTCCAGCCGTCGCGCATCACCGTCGTGCCGGCGCGGCCCGCGTTGATCATCGGTTCGATCGTGAACACCATGCCCGGCTTCAGGCGCACGCCCTGCCCCGGCTGGCCGTAGTGCAGCACCTGCGGATCTTCGTGATACACCTTGCCGATGCCGTGCCCGCAGTAGTCGCGCACGATCGAGAAGCCGTCGCGCTGGGCGATTTTCTGGATGGCGCTGCCGACGTCGCCGAGCGTCGCGCCCGGCTTGACCTGGCGGATGCCCGCGAGCATCGCTTCGTACGTCGTGTCGATCAGCTGCCGCGCCACCGTGCTCGGCTCGCCGACCGTGTACATGCGGCTCGTGTCGCCGAAGTAGCCGTCCTTGATGACAGCCACGTCGATGTTGACGATGTCGCCGTCCTTGAGGATTTCGCTGCGGTCGGGAATGCCGTGGCACACGACGGAATTGACCGACGTGCACACGGTTTTCGGAAAGCCCATGTAGCCGACGTTCGCCGCCACGGCCTTCTGTGTGTTGACGATGTAGTCATGGCAGATCGCGTCGAGTTCGCCCGTCGAGACGCCGGGCTTCACGTGTTCGCCGATCATCGCGAGCACGTCGGCGGCCAGCCGGCCTGAAATGCGCAAGCGCGCGATGTCGTCGGGAGTCTTGTAAGTGATGGCCATGTCGGTAAAGCGTTGGCGGCATGGCATGGCGCGCGGCGTCCGTCGTGCGGCGGGACGCTTCGGCGGGCGTCGGCGCTGCTCGCGCGGC
>BBSL01000010.1 GCA_001319865.1 Burkholderia sp. E7m39
CGAATGTGGGACCGGTGTCGGGATGACCTTCGAGGCGCGCCCACAGATCGCGCGTATCGAACGCGGAAGCGGCTGCCGCGAGCATCAGCATCAGCGCGCCGAACGACCACAACGCGGGGCCCGTCACCACCGACGCAATATGCGACAGCTTCACCAGCGCGACGAGCAGGCCGAGAATCAGCACCTCCGTCATGCCCCATTCCTGCGCGACGCGCAGGCCGCGGAACACGCCGTCCGCGCGATACGGCGTGCGCCCGAGCCGCAACGGCAGGAGCAGCCACACGAGACCCAACGCCTGGCAGGCGGGCATCAGCATGGTCGTGATGAAGATCAGCGCCGAGAGCGGCCACATGCCGTCGCGATACAGCACGCGCACGGCGCCGAACATCGTCGTTTCGACGAGATCGCCGTTCACCGCAAGTCCGACGATCGGGAACGCGTTGGAAATGATCCACAGCGCACAGGCCGCAAGCGCATAGGCGAGCGTGCGGTCGAGGCTGTCCGAGTGATGCCGGTAGAGCGTCGCGCGGCAGCGGCAGCAACGCAGCACGCCTTCGGGCGGCACGTCGTGATCGCGCTGCAGCAGATCGCATTCGTGGCAGGCGATCACGTGCCTTGCGCGCGCCGCAGGTCGTCCGGGGCGGGTCGCGACGGTCTCGCTCATTTCACACCCTGTGTCGCGGTATCGGCGGGCGGGTTGGCGTCTGTTGCGGCGCGCGCGGCCTGCTGGGTCGTCATTCCTTCTGCGCTGATGACCCAGCCGCCGCCCATTGCCTTGTACAGGTTCACATACGACACCAGCACGCCCGCCTGTGTCTGCGTCTCGCTCAACTGCGCGTTGAAGAGGCTGCGCTCGGCATCGAGCACTTCGATGTAGCTCGTATAGCCGCCTTCGTAACGCAGCCTCGCGAGGCGCGCATATGTAGCGAGCGCCTCGACCTGTCGCCCCTGCACATCGAACTGCTCGCGCAGCTTTTGCGACAGGATCAGCGCGTCGTCGACTTCCTGGAACGCGACCTGAATCGCCTTGCGATAGGCGTACAGCGCCTGTTGCTGCACCGCCTCGGCCTGCTTGACCTGACCTGCGATCGCGCCGCCTTCGAAGATCGGCTGCGTGACGGAACCCGCGAACGACCACACACGCGCCGGGCCCGTAAAGAGGTTGGAGAATTGCCCGCTCTGCGTGCCGAGCAAACCCGTAATGGAGATCTGCGGGAAATACAGCGCTTTGGCCGCGCCGATCTGCGCATTTGCGGCAATCAGATCCTGTTCGGCCTGGCGCAGATCGGGACGCCGCTCGAGCAAATCGGACGGCAGCCCCGCGGGCACGGCGGGCGCCGCCAGCTCCCCGAGCGCGCGGCCGCGCAGGATATCGCCGGGATTGCGCCCGAGCAGCACGGACAGCGCGTCCTCCTGCTGCGCGATCTCCCCTTCGATCTGCGGAATGGCCGCTCGCGACGCTTCGTATTCGGACTGGCTCTGCGCCAGTTCCATCTGCGAAACCTCGCCGCCCTTGAAGCGCAGCTCGAACACGTGTACGGATTCGGCGCGGCTTTGCGTGGTCGCCTTGGCGATCTCGAGCTGCTTGTCGAGGCTACGCAGGTTGATGTACGACGACGCCACGGACGCCACCAGCGACAGGATCGTCCCCCGTTTGGCTTCTTCGGTTGACAGCAGGCTCGCGCGCGCGGATTCCGTCAGGCGCCGGTTGTGCCCGAACAGGTCGATTTCCCACGATGCCGCCAGCGACGCCGTGTACGTGTTGAACACGGGGTTGTTCAGGTTCGCGAACAGCGGCGAGCCCGACGTGGGCAGGCGCTGGCGCTCGGCGCCGAAGTTTGCGCCGACCTGCGGCAGCAGCGCCGCACGCGTCGTGACGAACTGGCCGAGGAACTGGTCGACGCGCGCAGCGGCCACCTTCACGTCGTTGTTGTTGGCGAGCGCCGTGGCGATCAGGTCGTCGAGCACCGGGTCGTCGAACTGTTTCCACCACTCGGTATTGGCGATGTCGACGGCGTAGTTGTCGGGAAAGCGGTACGTGGCGGGCACGTCGAGCGGCGGGCGTGAATAGTTCGGGCCGAGCAGGCAGCCGCCCAACGCGAGAACGCACGGCACGCAGAGAACGAGGGCGCGGCGCATGTCAGTCATCCTCGCGCGACGCGGACGGGCTCGTCGTCGGTCCACCGCCGACAGCAGGACCGCCCGCCGATGGCGGCACCTTCGGCGGCTCGCCTTGCCTCGAATCAGGCGCCAGCCCTGCACCCGGCCCGCCACCCGTCGCAGAAGGCGGCGTTTCCCCGGAAGGCTTGCCTTTCTTCTTCGCGCTGCGCTCCGACAAGGTCTCCAGCAGATAGAAGAACATCGGGATAAAGAACACGGCGATCGCCGTCGCGCCCAGCATCCCGCCGATCACGCCCGTGCCGATCGAATGCCGGCTGTTGGCCGACGCGCCCGTCGCGATGGCAAGCGGCACGCAGCCCAGGATGAACGCCAACGAAGTCATCACGATCGGCCGCAAGCGTTCCTCGGCGGCCGTCATTGTCGCGTCGAACACGGACTTGCCCGCCTCGCGGTTGATCACCGCGAACTCGAAGATCAGGATCGCGTTCTTCGCCGCGAGCGCGACCAGCATCGTCAGGCCGATCTGGAAGTACACGTCGTTGTTCAGCCCGCGCAGCAGGATCGCGAGCAGCGCACCGAAGAGGGCAAACGGCACCGCCATCAGCACGCCGAACGGCAGACTCCACTTC
>BBSL01000011.1 GCA_001319865.1 Burkholderia sp. E7m39
GAACGGCAGACTCCACTTCTCATACTGCGCGGCGAGAATCAGGAACACCATGATCAGGCCGAACACGAACACGAGGCTCGACGTGCCGCCCGACTGCTTCGCCTCGTACGCCTCCCCGCTCCACGCAATGCCGTAATCCGAAGGCATGCCCCTGGCAATGTCTTCGAGCGCGGCGATGACCTGGCCCGACGCGTAGCCGGGCGCGGCGTTCGCGGTGATCTTCACGGCCGGGAAGTTGTTGAAGCGCGTGATCAGGTCCGGGCCCGTCACGTAGCGCGACGTGACCACCGACTTCAACGGCACCATGCTGCCGTTGGAGCTGCGCACGAAAACCTGCGTGAGATCCTCGGGCTTCAACCGGTACGACGGCTCGGCCTGCAGGATCACCTGCCACAAGCGGCTCGACCGGTTGAACTGCGACACGTACAGCGAACCGAACATCGTCTGCATCGCGCTGTAGACATCTTGCACCGGCACGCCGAGCGTTTCTGCCTTGTCGCGGTCCACGTTGACGAGCATTTGCTGCGAGTTCGCGTTGAAGGTCGACGTCACGCCCGTCAGTTCGGGGCGCTGCTTCGCCTTCGCGACGAAGTCGTCGACGACGGCCGCGAACTGCGCGATCGTCGCATCGCCCTTGCTCTGAATCCACATTTCGGTGCCGCCCGTGGTGCCGAGGCCCGGAATCGACGGCGGATTCAACGGCACGACAATGCCCTGCCGGATCTGCGAGAGCGTCTTGTACGCATTGATGAGCACGGCGCGTGCATTCTGCGTGCGGATATTGTCCGATTTGTAGCGCTCGTCGAAACTTTTGAACCCGACGAAGAACGTCGATGAGTTGTTCTTGTTCTGGCTGTCGAGCAGGCTGTAGCCATCCACCGTCGTGATGCTGCCCACGGCGGGCTGCTTCATGAAGTACTCCGAGACGCGATCGGACACCGCGCCTGTGCGGTCGAGCGACGCGGCATCGGGCATGATCACGGCGCCGAGCAGATATCCTTGGTCCTCGGGCGGCAGGAACGCGGTCGGAATGTCGCGCATCATCAAAACTGCCAGCACGATCATGCCGACGAACAGCAGCAGCGCGATCACGAAGCGCTTGATGACGAGCCGCACGGCGCGTGTATAACCCGCCGTCATGCGCGCGAACTGGTTGTCGAACCAGCGGAAAAAGCCCTTTTTCTCGTGATGTCCTGGCTTGAGCAGCAAGGAGGCGAGCGCGGGCGACAGCGTCAGCGCGACGATCCCCGAGATCACCACCGAAATCGCAATCGTGATGGCGAACTGCTTGTACATCTGCCCCGTGATGCCGCCGAGGAACGCCACCGGCACGAACACGGCACATAGCACGAGCACGATCGCTACGACCGGCCCCGCCACTTCGTCCATCGCCTGCTTGGCGGCCGCTTTCGGATCGAGCTTGTTCACCGTCATGTTGCGCTCGACGTTTTCGATCACCACGATGGCATCGTCAACCACGATGCCGATGGCGAGCACCATGCCGAACAACGTAAGCATGTTGATCGAGAAGCCGAGCGCCTCCATCCCCATGAACGTGCCGACGATCGACACGGGCACGGCAAGCACAGGGATCAGCGTCGCGCGCAGGCTCTGCAGGAACACGAACACGACGATCACCACCAGCACCACGGCCTCGAAGAACGTGTGCACGACGTCTGTGATCGACGCTCGCGTGAACTCGGTGGTGTCCATCGCGATCTCGTAGTCGATGCCTTCGGGGAAGGTCTTCTTCATGTCGGCGAGCGTCGCGCGCACCTGCTTCGACACATCGAGCGCGTTCGCGCCCGGCTGCTGATAGACGGCGATCACGGTGGCCGGCTTGCCCTGAAAGCGGCTGCGGATCGAATAGTCTTTTTGCCCGAGTTCCGCGCGGCCGATGTCCTTCAGCCGCACGATCGCGGCGCCCCCGCTCTGGGCGCGGATGATGATGTTCTCGAACTCGGAAGGCTCCGTCAGGCGGCCTGTCGTGGTGACGGCAAACGACTGCTCGACGGGATTGCCTGTGGGCGACTGCCCTAATCGCCCGACGGCGAACTGCTGGTTCTGGTTGGCCACCGCGCGCTGCACGTCGGCGGCCGTGATGCCGAGTTGCGCCATGCGGTCGGGCCGCAACCAGATGCGCATCGCGTAGTCAGGCGTGCCGAAGATGCTCGACTGGTTCGCGCCCGGAATGCGCTTTAGCGCATCGAGCACGTAGACGTTCGCGTAGTTGGCGATGTAGGTGGCGTCGTAGCGCTCAGTGGGCGAATAGATCGCGATCACCATCATGAACGCCTGCGACTTCTTCTGCACCTGCACGCCCTGATTGGTCACCGACTGCGGCAGTTGCGGCAGCGCGAGGTTCACGCGGTTCTGCACGTCGACCTGTGCGAGTTCCGGGTTTGTGCCGATCTGGAAGTACACGTTGATCGTCAGATTGCCCGTCGAGGAACTCGATGAACTCATGTAGATCATGTTGTCGGCGCCGTTGACCTGCTGCTCGATCGGCGCGGCGACGTTGTTGGCGACCACGTCCGCGCTCGCCCCTGGATAGGTCGCGGAAACCGTGATCTGCGGCGGCGTGATGTCGGGGTATTGCGCCGTGGGCAACGCGAGCATCGTGAGCGCGCCGCCAAGCGTGATGACGATCGAGATGACCGAAGCGAAGATCGGGCGGTCGATGCAAAAGTGTGAGATGTTCATCGGATCGGGGGCGCCGGAGGGCGTCGGTCGTCAGGTCATGGGCTGGCGCTGGTAGCGCTGGTGCCCGGGCGGGACGGCGTTTGGGGCGTTTGCGTCTGCGCGAGCGCGGCGGGCGCCGTGGATGTCGATGTCGATGTCGATGCCGGCGCCGCGCCGGCCGCGGGCGCGGAAGCAGGCGCACCGGGCGCACCCGGCGCGCCGACCACCTTGATCTGCGAATCCGCCGACACGCGGATCGCGCCGTCGACCACGACGCGCTCGCCCGGCTTGAGGCCGTCGTTGACGAACCAGTCGTCGCCATGCCAGTCGCCGACTTCGATCACACGCTGATGCGGCTTCGAGTTCTGATCCACCACCCACACGAAGTGACTCTTCGCGCCCTGCAGCACCGCGCGCTGCGGCACGAGGATCGCGTTCGGCCGCACGGCGCCCGACACCTTCGCGCGCACGAACTGCCCCGGCCGCAACGTGCCCTTCGGATTGGCGAACGTGGAGCGCACGAGGAACGTACCCGTCTCCTGGCTGAACGCGGGGTTCGTAAAGTCGATGCGGCCCTGCTGCGGATAGACCGAGCCGTCGGCGAGAATCACGGTCACGTCGAACTGGTTATTGGGCGGAAAACGCAGCAGGCCCTTCGCGACCTGATCGCGATAGCTCAGCAGTTCGTTTTCGGAGATGCTGAAATTCACCCACATGGGATCGAGCTGGTAGACGTAGGTCAGAAGCCCCGATTGCGTCGGTGTCACGTAGCTGCCGTCCTGCACGCGCGCGAAGCTCGACAGACCTTTGAGCGGCGAGCGGATCGTGCAGTAGCTCAGGTTCAGTTCGGCCGTGCGCACCTCGCCTTCCGCGGCGATCACGGCGGCTTCGGCCTGTTTCTCGTTGCCGGTGGCGTCATCGAGATCTTTCTTGCTCAACGCGTTCTGCGCTGCGAGCGGGATGACGCGCGCGAGATTCTGCTTGGTCACGAGCAGCCGCGCCTGCTGCTGCGCGAGCGCGCCCTTGGCGGACTGCAGCGCGGCTTCGAACGGCTTCTTGTCCATCACGAACAGCACCTGGTTCGGCTGCACGAGCGCGCCTTCCGTGTACACGCGTTTGTCGAGGAAACCTTCGACGCGCGCACGAATTTCCACTTCGCGCGAACTTTGCGTCTGCGCGGTGAACTCGAAATCGACGGGTGTTTCCTTCTGCTCGACCGTGACGACAGTGACGTCGACGGT
>BBSL01000012.1 GCA_001319865.1 Burkholderia sp. E7m39
CGCTGACACACGCGACGCCGCCCGTCCCACGCGTTGCACGGCAGCTACGTCCCTTTCGGATAGTTCAGATACGGTCGACGGTTCATCACGCGGCTCCCTTCGATCGTCCGGTCATTGCGACGTGTAGCCGCGTCCATTCATGCAGGCCACGACCGCGCGGTTCCATGTCGTCATTTGCTGCGAGGTCTGCTGCTGCACGGCCTGCTGTTGCTGCTCGGCGGCAGCCGTCTGATGGCGCTTGCGCATGCCGCCCGTCACAGTGCCCGCAATTGCGCCCGCGGCCGCGCCCTTGCCGGCATCGCCCGCGACCGCGCCGATCACCGCCCCCGCCGCCGCGCCGCCCGCCGCGCCGCGCACACGCTGCCCCGACGGCGCGGGCTGTGACTGCTGGTTTGCGGCATTCTGCGCGAGGACGGCGGGATTGACGCCCGTGTTCTGCGTGGCCCAGCTCTCGCATTGCGACATGTCGCTCGACTGCTTTTGCTGGCTCTGGCCTTTGGCTGGATAGAAGATCGCCTGCTGCGCCGTCGCCGCATGGGCGAGCAGCAGCGCGGCAAGCATCGACGTATGTCGTATCGTTCGTTTCATGATGAATCTCAGGTTGGTGCGAATGCGTACGTCAATCGCGTTGCGCGCAACGCGCGGCGAACGTATCGGGATGCGCCAGCCGCGCTGGCCGATCCGCTGCAATAAAGTGTGGAATCCGGGCAGGTCGAAGACAATTGGACCTTGGTCCAATAGCCGAACCCGCGGGCGTGGTCTCGCGCGGCGACCGCGCGCACGCGTGCGCTCGCGCTCGCGGATATCGGTGCGGATGAGTGACGCCGTCATAGCGGCGCAGCGATGCCGAGCACGGCACACACTGTCCGGAGAAACAGCACGTCGTTGAAGGGCTTGCGCAGATAGGCCCGCGCACCCGCGGCGAGCGCGCTTTCGCGCACGCCCGCATCGTCATGGGCCGTGATGAAGACGACGGGCACGCCGCTAGCGGCAAGGCGGCGCTGCACCTCGATGCCGTTGGAGCCGGGCATCTGCACGTCGAGAATCACGCAGTCGGGATGATAGGTAGGCGTGGCCGACAGCACGTCGAGAAACTCGTCGCCGCTCGTGTAGGTATCGGCTGCGATCCCGGCGGAGCGCAACAGACGCCTGATCGCCCTGCCCACCGACGCATCGTCGTCGACCACGACGACGAATGGTTTGTCTGTGCCCATCTGTTTAGCCTATTGAGCCGCTTCACCCGCGCGAACGGTGCGCGGGCGTCTCTGCAATAGACTATGTAACTGCGGGCGCCCGTGGTATTGGACCTTGGTCCCGTATGAGGCCGCTGGCGGACCCGGGCGCGTCGGGCACACGGCGCGAGCGCGCACTGTCGGGCGCATGCGTGCCGCTTGCGGTGGCCAGCTTGTCGGCGATGCGCACCAGCTCCGCGAGCGAACCCGCTTCCATCTTCTGCATCACGCGCGCGCGGTGCGCCTTGACGGTCTTCTCGACGGTGCCGAGCTCGGACGCCACCTGCTTGTTCAGCAGGCCGAGCACGATCAGATCCATCACTTCGCGCTCGCGCGCCGTCAGCCGGACCACGCGACTCTGCAGCTCTTGCAGTTCGCGCATCGACTTCGATACGACGGCGGAATGCGCGAGCGCCTGATCGATGGCGCGCAGCAGATCGTCGTCGCAAACGGGCTTGGTGAGGAAGTCGGTCGCGCCCGCCTTGATCGCGCCGACGGTCATCGCGATGTCGCCGTGTCCCGTCAGAAAGACGATGGGCAATCGCATATCGACCTCGCGCTGCAATTCCAGTCCGCTCAGGTCGGGAAGCTGCACGTCGAGCACGACGCAGGCGGGCACGCGTTCGATACGCGCATGTTCGAGAAACTCGCGTGCCGAACCATACGCTTCGACTTCATAACCCGCCGATCTGACAAGACGTGTGAGCGCGCGGCGCACGGATGCGTCGTCGTCGACGACATAGACGAGCGCGGCGGCCGCGTTCATGACGCCACCTGCACAGCGGCAGCGCTGCCCGCATCGCGCGATGCGGGCAGCGCGACGCAAAACGTCATGCCCCGGTCGGGATTGTTCTCAGCCCACAGGCGCCCGCCGTGCAATTGCACGATCGATCGGCTGATCGACAGGCCGAGCCCCAGGCCTTGAGGCTTCGAGGTGACGAACGGCTTGAAGATGCACTCGAGCTTGTCGGCGGTGAGACCCGGCCCCCGGTCGCGGACTGCGATGCGCACCGTCCCGTCATGCTCGGGTTGCGCAAAGAGCGCCACCACGCGATCGGACGCGGCGCATTCGCTGACGGCGTCGAATGCGTTGAGCAGCAGATTCAGCAGCACCTGTTGCAGTTGCACCTTGTCGCCGCGCACGGCCGGCAAGCCATCGTCGATCACGTGCGACACGTGGATGCCGCGCGCCACGGCGTCGCCATGCACGAGCAACGCGACGTCGCGCAGCAGCCCGCGCACATCCAGACTCGCCAGTTGCTGCTGCTCCTCCTTTTTCACGAACGCGCGCATCCGGCGTATCACTTCGCTTGCGCGTCCGCTATCGGCGACGATGTCCTTCAGGATGTCGCGCACTTCGGCCAGATCGATCGGCTCGTGATCCATGAAACGTTGCGCGGCCTGGCCGTTGCTGAGTATCGCCGTCAGCGGCTGATTCAGTTCGTGCGCGAGCGACGCTGCGAGTTCGCCCATCGTCGAGACGCGCGTCAGATGCGCCAGTTCGCGCCGATTGCGTTCGAGTTCGAACCGTTCCGTCACATCGGTGATGAACGCGACAGTCGCGCTTCGTCCTTCATGACAGATCGCGCTTGTGGCGATCTCGACGGGAAATTCGCTGCCGTCGCGGCGTCGCGCGCGCAGATTGCAGGTCCGCGCGGCATGCGGACGGGTCGCGTGCAGCGAACCGCCCGCGCGGCCATGCTGCGAGAGCGTCGGCGCGATCAGGCCGACACAGGCGCCGTTCAGCGCACCGCGCCCGTAGTCGAAGATGCGTTCCGCCTGCGCGTTGGCAAGAACGATCGCGCCATGTTCGTCGAACACCACGGACGCAACGGGCAGACTTTCGATGACGTCGGCGAGGCCGGACATTGCATAGGACTGTTTTCGGATGACATGGGAAAAGCCGAATACGCGGTACACGGAACCGAGGAGGCGTGCAGCCGCGCTCGACGCGCGCTGAAGCAGCGGCTCATCTGACATGCGGTTGCGTACAGGTGCGAAGGCTCCCGCCCGATGCGGGGCGACACGGCGCACGTGCAGCGTCCACCAGACAACGATTGCAGCCACCGCGAGCGTCAAAGCAGAAATAGCGATGTGCATGGCTTACCGTTTTCCTCAAGACGTTCGCATACGGATTGCCACGGCGACGGCACGAGATGCGATCCCCCGATGCCTGGGCCTTCATGCATCGACTACATCGAGCCGTGACAACGTCTTGTACTGATGCACTCGTTAGCTAACGAGGTCAATGACCCACGGTAAAAAAATGAACAACCGAACTGCCGCTAGCCAAATCTTCATAGGGACTGCGAATAGCGGGCTATGAAAGCCACGTCGCGTTCTGGTGAATAATTACGGGTGACTTTTACTCATCCGATGTTGTACCGGCGGAAAAAAGTGCAACTTCATCCTAGGCAGAAAGCGAGGCTTAGTAAAGTGAGAGAGGCTGTATCCGAGGCGCGCGCCATGTATTGAGGAAGCATTCTCTTAATCGCGCGATTCGATGCGCAGCCCGAAACGATTCAGCGGATTATTAACCGTCGCGGGCCACGAAGTTTCAGCAGATGTGGAAGGAAGGCAGAGGGGATCATGCGAAATCGGATGGGCCCGGATCGGGGACACCCGGCGGCGGGTCATCGTCGCCCAAGGGCTCGGGTTCGTCCGACGGTTGCGCCGCTGCTTCGTCGTCTGTCTTCGGCTTTTCGGGCAATGGCTGGTCGAGGCCGGGCTCGGTAGGCGTCGGTATCGCATCGCCGATTGGCTTGTTCAGCTCGGTCGGCGGAATTTCGGCCGGGTCCTCGGGCAGCGTATTTTCCTCGCGATTGGGGCTCGTCATCGTTGACTCCAATGGATTGGCAGATACATCCACTGATGCAACGACCATACCAATGGTTCTTGTGCAGGCGCATCCCATTGGCTGACGACGCCCGCGGTGTCTTCGAAACAGGCGATGTGCAATCGAACATGCACACGAACGCGCCGCGCCAATATTTAAGGTGAAATGGCGAATAACTGGCGAGGAGCGCGAAGCCGTTGTAATTTGCGAAGCCCGATCTT
The DNA here is from genome assembly GCA_001319865.1 of Burkholderia sp. E7m39. Classification (GTDB taxonomy): domain Bacteria; phylum Pseudomonadota; class Gammaproteobacteria; order Burkholderiales; family Burkholderiaceae; genus Paraburkholderia; species Paraburkholderia bengalensis. The sequence goes on from BBSL01000012.1 coordinate 4,290, forward strand.
GCTGGCGAGAGCCGGCAGATATGCGCTCGACGCACGGCCCAAACAAAGACGAGCACACAAACGAAAACAGGCCCCGAAGGGCCTGTTTCGTTTGCATCTGGCGGAAAGGGTGGGATTCGAACCCACGATACGGTATAACCGTATACCGGATTTCGAGTCCGGCGCATTCGACCTCTCTGCCACCTTTCCAGATTCTTTGACTTGCCACCAAGGTGGTCTTGTCGCGTCACGCTAAGCGGGTCGTTGCTTGCGTGAGACGAAGATTATAGAACAGCCCTCTTCGAATTCCAAGTCCTTTTTCGCAGAAACTTGAAAAAGGACTTGGCGCGATGATGGCAGCGTAGACGCCTAGGCGGCCTTTGTCAGTTCGAGGCGCTCGACGCCGCCCAGATACGGACGCAGCACCGTCGGCACCGTCACCGAGCCATCCGCGTTCTGGAAATTCTCCAGTACCGCGACGAGCGTACGGCCCACCGCCAGCCCCGAACCATTGAGCGTATGCACAAGTTCAGGCTTGCCCTGCGCATTCCGATAGCGCGCCTGCATCCGGCGCGCCTGGAACGCTTCCGTATTCGAGCAGCTCGAAATTTCTCGATACGTGTTCTGCGCGGGCAACCACACTTCGAGGTCGTACGTCTTCGCCGCCGAGAAGCCCATGTCGCCCGTGCATAGCGTAATCACACGGTACGGCAGCTCCAGCTTCTGCAAGATCGTCTCCGCGTGTGCAACCATTTGCTCGAGCGCGTCATACGATGCTTCGGGCGCCACGACCTGCACCATTTCGACCTTGTCGAACTGGTGCTGGCGAATCATGCCACGCGTGTCGCGGCCGTACGAGCCTGCTTCCGAGCGAAAGCACGGCGAATGCGCCGTCAGCTTGATGGGCAGTTCGTTGGCATCGACGATGCTGTCGCGGACCGTGTTCGTCAGCGAAATTTCGGAGGTCGAGATCAGATACTGGGTGACCGTGTTTTCGCCGCCGCCCTTCTCGACGCGGAACATGTCGTCGGCAAACTTGGGCAACTGGCCCGTGCCGTACAGGATTTCAGGATTGACGATGTACGGCGTATAGATTTCCGTGTAGCCGTGCTGCTGCGTGTGCGTGTCGATCATGAACTGGGCGAGCGCGCGATGCAGACGCGCGATCTGTCCGCGCAGCATCGTGAAGCGCGCACCCGACAGCTTCGCGCCCGTCTCGAAGTCGAGGCCAAGCGGCGTGCCGACATCGACGTGATCCTTCACCTCGAAGTCGAACTGGCGCGGCGTGCCCCAGCGGCGCACTTCGACGTTGTCCGCTTCGTCGTTGCCGACGGGCACGCTCTCGTGCGGCAGGTTCGGCACGCCGAGCAGCAGATCGGACAGACGCTTCTGGATGTCTTCGAGTTGCAGAGCCGACGCCTTCATCTCGTCGCCGATGCCGGCCACCTCGGCCATCACGGCCGACGTGTCCTCGCCCCGACCTTTCATCGCGCCGATCTGCTTCGACAGACTGTTGCGCTTGGCCTGCAGCTCTTCGGTACGGGTCTGGATGGCGCGGCGTTCGGCTTCGAGCGCGGAGAACGCCGCGACGTCGAGGGTGAAGCCGCGGTCGGCGAGACGCTTTGCGACGCCGTCGATATCTTTGCGCAGCAGCTGGATGTCAAGCATGGGATGGGGCAACTGTTCGTGGTGTGAATGGGCGATTTTAGCGCACCGGCGCGTGCGGCCGGCGGCATTGTCGACTCTTGCGCGACGCGCGCCGTCAGCGCTTCTTCCCGTTCTCGCTGCGCCATTGCGCATCGAGTTCGGCAAGGCGCGAGAGCTTCTCGCCGATCTTGCCTTCGAGCCCGCGCGGCGTCGGCCGGTACCAGTGCTGCTCGCGCATGCCGTCGGGCAGATAGGTTTCGCCCGCCGCGTATGCGTCGGGTTCGTCGTGTGCGTAGCGGTACTCGTGGCCGTAGCCAAGTTCTTTCATCAGCTTGGTCGGCGCGTTTCTCAGATGGATCGGCACGGCTCGCGACTGGTCCTTGCTGACGAAGCTGCGCACCGCGTTGTACGCGTTGTAGCCCGCATTCGACTTCGGCGCGACGGCCAGGTAGATGACGGCCTGCGCGAGCGCCAGTTCGCCTTCAGGCGTGCCGAGACGCTCGTAGGTTTCAGCGGCGTCGAGCGCGATGCGCGCGGCGCGCGGATCGGCAAGGCCAATGTCTTCCCACGCCATGCGCACGAGCCGCCGCGACAGATACCGCGGGTCCGCGCCGCCGTCTAGCATCCGGCAGAACCAGTACAGCGCGCCGTCGGGGTTGCTGCCGCGCACCGACTTGTGCAACGCGCTGATCTGGTCATAGAACGCGTCGCCGCCCTTGTCGAAGCGCCGCAGGTTTTCGGAGAGCGCGCTGGCAAGCAGGTCGCCGTCGATCTCTGTTTTCTTCTGCTGCGCCGCCGCGCGCGCGACGATTTCCAGGTTGTTCAGCAGCTTTCGACCGTCGCCGTCGGCCGAACCGATCAACGCGTCGCGAGCTTCGTCGGTGAAAGTCAGGCCCCCGAGTTCCTTTTGCGCGCGTTCCAGCAATTCGCGCTGCTCGTCGGTATCGAGGCTCCTGAGCACATACACGGCCGCCCGCGACAGCAAGGCGCTGTTCACCTCGAAGGACGGATTTTCCGTCGTCGCGCCGACGAACACGAACAGTCCCGACTCGACATGCGGCAAGAACGCGTCCTGCTGGCTCTTGTTGAAACGATGCACTTCGTCGACGAACACCAGCGTCTGGCGGCCGTTCGCGCGATGGATCTGCGCGGTCTCGACGGCTTCGCGAATATCCTTGACGCCCGACAGCACCGCGGACAGCGCGATGAACTCGGCGTTGAACGCGTCGGCCATGAGCCGCGCGAGCGTGGTCTTGCCGACGCCGGGCGGGCCCCAGAGGATCATCGAGTGCGCCTCGCCGGATTCGAACGCGACGCGCAGCGGCTTGTTCGGGCCTAGCAGATGCTTCTGCCCGATGACTTCGTCGATGGTGCGAGGCCGCAGGCGCTCGGCGAGCGGGACATTGGCGCGGGTTTCTTCAAACATGGCGTTTTGGGGATAATCTCGGCTTTTCGGGTATAAACCGTCACGATGCAGCAGGCGATACGCGACGGCTTGGCCCAGAACGGCATGCAACCGCGCCGAACCGTCATTGGACGGCAAGCGGCGCATGCAGAGTTGTGCATTATGACAGCCGGCGCGCGGCGCGGCCTGCGGCAAGCGTCATAGGCAATTTCTGATGGAACCGGCCGCAAGACGCGTACCGTGCGCGCAACCGCCGTGGCGCGACCACCGCTAAGACAACGACAGACAGGAAACAGATTCGATGGCTCAAGATTTCATTGCCGGCGACGCCGGCTCGACCTACGCACCGCTCAAGCCGGTGCCGGACTCGCGCCGCGCGTTCAAGACGGGCGACGCGTTCGCGCTGTGGTTTTCGCTCGGCATCGGCCTGCTGGTCGCGCAGGCGGGCGCGCTGCTCGTGCCGGGGCTGTCGCTGCCGCATGCATTGCTGGCTATCGCGATCGGCAGCGCGATCGGCGTCGTGCTGCTCGCGCTCGCGGGCGTGATCGGCACCGACACCGGGCTCGCGGCGATGTCGTCGCTGCGCCCGACGCTCGGCGTGCGCGGCGCATCGATTCCCGCCGTGCTGAACATGATCCAGCTGGTCGGCTGGGGCGCGTTCGAGGTGATCGTGATGCGAGATTCCGCCGACGCGCTGTCGAAACAGGCGTTCGGCTTCTCGGCCCCGCTCGTCTGGACGCTGATCTTCGGCGTGCTGGCGACGCTGCTCGCGATCAGCGGCCCGCTTTCGTTCGTGCGGCGCTTTCTGCGTTCATGGGGCATCTGGCTGCTGCTCGCGGGCGCCGCGTGGCTGACTTACGCGGTCCTCGCGCAGCACGATCTGGGCGCGTTGATGCGCCGTCCGGGCAACGGAGAAATGTCGTTCGGCGGCGCGATCGACCTCGTCGTCGCGATGCCGTTGTCGTGGCTGCCGCTGATCGCCGACTACACGCGCTTCGGCCGCAAGGCGGGCGAGACGTTTCGCGGCACGATCCTCGGCTACGGCATTGCGAATCTCTGGTTCTATGCGCTCGGCGCCGTCTACGGCCTGGCGGCAGGCGGCGGCGACGCGCTGCTGACGACGGCCCTCGCGCAGGCGGGCGGCGGCCTCGCACTGTTGCTGGTGCTGATCGATGAAATCGACAACGCGTTCGCCGACGTGCACTCGGCGGCAGTGTCGACGGGCACGTTCTGGACGCGCGCGAGCGTGCCGATCCTGTCGGCCGCGTTCGGCGCGCTGTGCACGCTGATCGCGCTCGTCGTGCCGATGGCGAAGTATCAGAACTTTCTGCTGCTGATCGGTTCGGTATTCGCGCCGCTGTTCGGCGTGGTGCTGGTCGATCACTTCATCGTGCGCAAACGCCGCATCGACGTCGGCTCGCTCGCCGACACGCAAGGCCGCTATGGCTTCTCGGGCGGCTGGCACATCAGCGCGTTTGTCGCGTGGGCGATCGGCATTGCCGCGTATCAGGCAATCAGCCAGTGGCTGCCGAATCTCGGCGCGACGCTGCCGGCGCTCGTGATCGGCGCGGTCTGCTATCTCGCGTTCGTGTCGACACGCAAGCAGGCGTACGCGTAAGCGTTTTCGCTGTTCAGACCGGCATGCGCGGGCGTGCCGGCCATGCCTCGAGCGCGCTTCTCACGCGTTCGATTACCTCTGCCCATTCGCCGGGCTGCGTCTGGCGGAACAAGCGCGTGTTCGGATACCACGGCGTGTCGTCTCGATCGTGCAGCCAGCGCCAGCACCCGTCGTAACGCGACAGCAGCCACACCGGCCGGTTCAGCGCGCCCGCCAGATGCGCGATCGACGTATCGACGCTGATCACGAGATCCAGTTGCTCGATGATCGCGGCCGTATCGGCGAAATCGTGCACATCGTGCATCGGATCGAACGGACGCAGGTCCGGCGGCAGCGTATCGATTTGCGGTTGCGTCAGCGCGCCCTTTTGCAGGCTCACGAACGTGATGCCGGGCACCCGCAGCAACGGCAGATAGGCGCGTGCATCGAGCGAGCGGCGGCGGTCGACGGCATGGATCGCCGGCTGATCCGGGCGCGGGTCGCCTGCCCACACCAGACCGACCTTGAACTCGCCTTCGGGCAGTCGGCCTCGCCACTTCGTCGCGTAGGCGGGCGGCACCCGCAGATAAGGCGTCGCGCCCGGAATGGTCGCGAGCGTCGTTCGCAGCCGATGCGGCAAGCTCATCGTCAGACAAACGTAGTCGTGCGACGCAATGGCGTGCTCGCCGTCGAGCGGAATGCACGCATCGACGCCATCGATCATTTCGAACAGGCTGCGCAACACGGGCGAGCAGGCGACGCTCAGCTTCGCGAGACCTTGCGCCTTGAGCATCGGCAGATAGCGGCAGAACTGCAGGCTGTCGCCATGTCCCTGCTCGGGCCAGACCAGCAGCGATTTGCCCACGAGCGACTCGCCGCGCCACATCGGACAATCGACCGGCGGCGGCGCGATCTTGCGCTGCGGCCAGACGGGATCGTAGCGAGTCTCAAACAGCGCCCAACCTTCTTCGAGACGTCCGACAGTAAGCAGCAGATGCGCCAGGTTGATCTTTACCTCGAAGTAATCGGGCCGAAGCTCAAGCGTCTGTCGATGCGACATTTCCGCCTCGGCGAAGCGCTTCTGCATCTTGAGCACGACACCCAAGTTGAAATGTGCCTTGACCGCGTCCGGACGCGCGGCGATTGCATGGCGGTAGGCGGCCTCGGCTTCGGACAAACGCATCTGGTCCTGGTACAGCACGCCGAGATTAAGAAAGGTATCGCTGTCGGCGGGCTGAAGGCGGATGGCGTGCAGATAGGCTGCTTCGGCTTCGGCGGGACGGCCAAGCTCCGCAAAGAGCCGCCCCATGTTCACGTGAGCGCCCGCGTGGCACGGCGAAATCGCCAGCGCCTGCCGATAACACGCCTCGGCCTCCGCCAAACGGCCCTGTTCCTTGAGCGCGACGCCCAGGTTGTTGAGCGCGTCGGTGTAGTCGGGTTTGACGGCGAGTGCGCGCCGCCAGTACGTTTCGGCGTCGCGTGGACGGTCGATCGACAGGCAGCATGCGGCCGCGAGGTTCAGAACGTGCACGCCAGTCGTGGGTGCATGCAGAAGCGGCGCGAGCTGCGAAAGCGCCTCATCGAAACGACCGAGACCATACTGAGATGCCGCCGTCGAATAGCGGTCGATCACCGGCTCGGGATTGCGCTGCAAATTGCCGTCCATGAGTTGACCCTGCGAGAGACATTTAGGTGCGCCGTTGGCGCATGAGACAGGCGGGCGCGCTTTGAGATTTACCAGGAATTTGAATCGGGTGCGCGCGCCCAAACTTGTCTAGCCTACCGAGGCGCAACGGCCGTCTCTAGCTCACCATTCTTAAAAGCAACCCGTCAGGGTGAATTGCGCAGAATCTGGCAGCAGAAAGCAACAATGCCCATAACGAAGGTTATGGGCATTGTCTGAACGGCCTTGCGAGCCGTCTGCACTGATGCGGCGTTATCTGCCCGCCGCTCTTAAGAAGACTTTTTACCGCGTCGCGGGCCGATACTCGACGCCCGGCAGCACGCACAGCAATTCGAACGCGAGATTGGCGCCGAGCAGTGCTGTCGTGCCGAACGGATCGTACGGCGGCGCGACCTCCACCAGATCGCAGCCGACGATGTTCAGCCCGCGCGCGCCGCGAATGATTTCGAGCGCCTGCGGCACCGTCAGCCCCGCGATCTCCGGCGTGCCCGTGCCCGGCGCGAAAGCGGGATCGATGCCATCGATATCGAACGTGATGTAGACGGGACCATCGCCCATCTGCTCGCGCACGCGTGACATCAACGGCACCAACGACTGGTTCCAGCACGACTCGGCCTGCACGACCTGGAAGCCCTGATCGCGGCACCAGTCGAAGTCCTCAGCGGCGTAGCCCGTGCCGCGCAGGCCGATCTGCACGACGCGCTCGCAGTCCAGCAAGCCCTCTTCGACCGCGCGGCGGAACGGCGTGCCGTGCGCGATCTTCTCGCCCATCATCGTGTCGTTGACGTCAGCGTGCGCGTCGACGTGAATCAGGCCGACCTTGCCGTGCTTGCGATGAATCGCGCGCAGAATCGGCAGCGCGATCGTGTGGTCGCCGCCCAGCGTGATCGGTTTCGCGCCGTGCTGCAGGATTTCGTCGTAAGCGCGCTCAATCCGGCCGATCGAATCCAGGAGGTTATAAGGGTTGATCGCAACATCGCCGATATCCGCGACCCGCAGCGAATCGAACGGCGCGGCGCGTGTCGCCATGTTGTAGGGACGCAGCAGCACCGATTCGGCGCGGATCTGACGCGGGCCGAAGCGCGCGCCCGTGCGGTTCGACGTACCCAGATCGAACGGCACGCCGACGAAGCACGCGTCCAGACCTTGCGCCGAGCCCACGTTCGGCAGACGCATCATGGTGGCAATCCCGCCCGAGCGCGGCATCGCGTTGCCCGACAACGGCTGCGGCCGCTCCGTCAGGTCTGGAGAGACGAAATTCGGGGAAGTATTCATCGTGGTCAGCCAATGAAAAGGCACAAATGCTTGGCAAGCTTCGAATCCAGCCGTCGCAAGGCGCGCGACGCCGGGGCATTGCTTATTTTTGTGCAGTTCCGGCGAAGATAAAATGCCGACGGAATAAACTTCACATCGATCGACACCGATGTATCCTGCCGCATGTTCTCCCAACTCACCGATCTAGACCTGCGCCTGATCCGCGTGTTCCTCGCCATTGTGGACGCGGGTGGGGTTTCACCTGCTCAGGCTACACTGAATGTCGGCCAGTCGACCATCAGCACGCAGCTATCGACGCTCGAGACGCGTCTGGGCTATCGCCTGTGCGAGCGCGGCCGCAGCGGCTTTAGCCTGACCGCGCGAGGCGAGCAGTTCGTCGAAGCAGCGCGCGCCCTCCTTTCCGCTGTCGACGCGTTCGGCGTGCAGGCACGAAACGTCGGACGAAAGCTGGTCGGCACGCTCGGAATCGGCATGATCGGCCATACGCCCGTGTCGGAAAGCGCGCGAATCAGCGATGCAATCGCGCGTTTTCGCGCCCGCGACGAATCCGTGCGCTTTTCGATTCTCGTGCGCTCCCCAGGCGAACTCGAAGAATTGCTGCTGAGCGGACGGATTCAGATCGGCATTGGATATTTCTGGCACCGCGTGCCGTCGCTTGAGTACACGGAGATTTTTTCAGAGGAACAGTTCGCGTACTGCGCGAAGGAGCATCCACTGTTTGCCCATGCGGGCAACGTGTCGCCGGCGGAAGCGGCGCAGCACGAATGGGCGTGGCGCAGTTATCCGCTGCCCGAAGCCGAAGCGTCGTCAACGCCGAGCAACGTGACGGCCGTCGCCGACAACATGGAAGCCGTCGCGATGCTAGTGCTGTCGGGCCATCACCTCGGCTATCTGCCGGGGCACTTCGCCGCGCCGTACGTGAAGGAGGGTTTGGTCGCCGCGCTGAACCCGCAGCAGATGGGCTACCGCGTCGCGTTTCATATGGTTACGCGCACGCGGCAGCATCGGACGGAAATCGTCGAGGCGTTTGTCAACGACATGAAGACCGCGCATCCATCGCCCGACCTTCATGTTTGAGACGGCGTTCAGCCGTTGATCACGTCGGCGCCCTTGGGCACCGTGAACTTGAACGTGTCGGCGGGCAGCGACGGGTTCTTCTGAATGTTCGAGAATTTCAGCAGCGTCACGTTGCCGAACACGTCGTGCAGTTCCATTGCTTCGAGGTTGCCATCGCGAAACCCGATGCCGACGCGTTGAAATTGCGTGTCCTTGGACTTCGGAATCAGTTCTAGCCAGTCGATGCCCGCCTTCACGCCCGCGTCCTTCAGCGTGAAGTTCTTGTCGAGGTCGTTGCTGCCGAACAGGATTGCCGCCGGGCTCGCGCCGAGCGCGTTGCCGAGCTTGCGTACGGTCACCTGGTTCAGATCCTTGTCATAGACGTACAGCTTGTCGCCGTCGGCTTGCAGCAACTGCGCGTACGGTTTCTCGTACGACCAGATGAACTTGCCCGGACGCGCGAACGTGAATGTGCCGCTCGACACTTTGTTCTGCGTCGCGTTCTGCGTCGACAGCACGCCGCTCGCCTGTTGCTGCGCGTTGCTTGGCGCGCGCACTTCCGTCTGCACGAAGTCGCCGCGTGCCGAGTGCACCTGTGAGACGAACTGCTTCAGTTGATCGGTGCCGCTTGCGAACGCATGCGACGCGACGAGCATCGATGCGCCGAAAGTCAGCGTTCGCATCAGACTGCCAAGACGGGTCTTAGACCCAACGATTTGCAGCATGTAGTTTTCTCCCTTCTCTGAGTGTCGCTTGCGATCAGCCGGGCGCGGAATCAAAAAAGCGGCAGCGCTTCGTCGCGTGCCGCTTTTCGCCGTCCATCGCGTGAATGAAGCGCCCGGGTGTCACTCCGTCTCGCGCGCCGGCACGAGAATCTCGCGATTGCCGTTCGACGACATCGCCGATACCAGCCCAGACTGCTCCATCTGTTCGAGCAGGCGCGCCGCGCGGTTGTACCCGATGCGCAGATGCCGCTGCACGAGCGAGATCGACGCGCGACGGTTCTTGATGACGATCTCGACGGCCTGATCGTACAGAGGGTCGGACTCGCCGCCGCCCGCTCCGGTTCCCGCGCCTTCGGCGGAGCCTTCGTCGCCTTCGCCCGCCACGCCGCCTTCCAGCAGGCCCTCGATGTAGTTCGGCTCGCCCTGCTCCTTGAGCTTCTCGACGACGCGATGCACTTCGTCGTCGGACACGAACGCGCCGTGGACGCGAACGGGCAGACCCGAGCCGGGCGGCAGATACAGCATGTCGCCCATGCCGAGCAGCGACTCCGCGCCCTGCTGATCGAGAATCGTGCGCGAATCGATTTTCGACGACACCTGGAACGCCATCCGCGTCGGCACGTTGGCCTTGATCAGGCCCGTGATGACGTCGACGGACGGACGCTGCGTTGCGAGAATCAGATGAATGCCCGCCGCGCGCGCCTTCTGTGCAATACGCGCGATCAGTTCTTCAACCTTCTTACCGACCACCATCATCAGATCAGCCAATTCATCGATCACCACGACGATATTCGGCAGACGCGAAAGCGGTTCAGGATCATCCGGGGTCAGGCTAAACGGATTTGGAATTTTCTCTTCGCGCTTGTTCGCTTCTTCGATCTTGTTGTTGAAGCCCGCGAGGTTACGCACGCCGAGCTTGCTCATCAGCTTGTAGCGGCGTTCCATCTCGGCGACGGTCCAGTTCAGGGCGTGGCCGGCCTGGCGCATGTCCGTCACCACGGGACACAGCAGATGCGGAATGCCTTCGTAGACGCTCATTTCGAGCATCTTCGGATCGATTAGGATCATTCGCACTTGATCCGCGCTCGCCTTGTAGAGCAGCGAGAGAATCATCGCGTTGATACCAACCGACTTGCCCGAACCCGTCGTACCCGCGACCAGCAAGTGCGGCATCTTCGCGAGGTCGGCGCACACAGGCTTGCCGCCGATGTCCTTGCCGAGGCCCATGGTCAGCGGGGAACCGGCGTCGGCATACACGGTCGAGCCGAGAATCTCCGACAACCGCACCGTCTGGCGGCGCTGGTTCGGAAGTTCGAGCGCCATGAAGTTCTTGCCCGGAATCGTCTCGACGACGCGGATCGACGTCAGCGACAACGAGCGCGCGAGATCCTTCGCCAGATTCACGATCTGGCTGCCCTTCACGCCGATTGCCGGTTCGATTTCGTAGCGTGTGACAACCGGACCAGGATACGCCGCGACGACGCTTACATCGACGCCGAAGTCTTTCAGCTTCTTCTCAATGAGTCGCGAGGTGAATTCGAGCGTATCGGCGGAAATGGTTTCCTGCGTGGCAGGCGCGGGATCGAGCAGGGAGATGGGCGGCAGCGTGGAATCACCCGGCAGGCTCTCGAAGAGCGGCACCTGGCGCTCTTTCTCGACACGTTCGGATTTTTCCGGCTTCGTCACGGGCGGGACGATCATCACCGGCTCATGCTCTTCGATCTTCACTCGGCTTTGTTCGACCTTGCCTTCGCGCTTGACGGCAGCCGCTTCGCCCAGCTTGCGGTCGCGGCCCGCTTCGCGGCGCAGCTTGGCGAGCGTCACGGCATTGATGATCGACTCGCCGACTTTCTCGCACACCGACAGCCACGAAAAGCGGAAATACACCGACAGACCGATTGCAAGCGCGATCAGCAGTGCGAGCGTGCCCCCTGTGAAGCCGAGCGCATGCGACACGCCCTTCGCGACGGCCTCGCCGATCACGCCGCCCGGCGCGCGCGGCAGCTGTACCTTCAGCGACCACATGCGCAGCGCCTCGATACCGTCGCACGCGAGCAGCACCAGCACGAACGCGAACACGTCGACAAGCCAGCTGTTGTCGCGCGGCGTGTCTTCCTCCGGTTCTTCGTGGCGCGTGATGCGCTGGTAGTTCGCCGAGATGCGGCGCGCCAGCAGCACGATCCACCACCACGCGGACAGGCCGAACAGCAGAAGGAGAATGTCGGAGGTCCAGGCGCCGACGCGGCCGGCCCAGTTCGAAATGTGATCGACCTGCGCCGCGTGCGTCCAGCTCGGGTCGCGGCGGCTGTAGCTGATGAGCGCCATCACGAGGAAAACGCCGAGCGCCACCTGGAGAATCCAGCGGATTTCGGTGAAAAGGCGCGACATGCGATGAGGCAATGCCTGCGCGTTCGCGGAATAAGGAGCTTTTGCCATTGAGCCTGTTGCGTGTGCAGCTTGCAGCGGTTTTCGACGCCGGTTCGGTTCCCGTCACCGGCAGCCGTTTCAGTTGCCCTTCATCGCTATCCGGGCTGTGCAAGCCGCCTGTCTTTCGTTGGCGACTATTGTAAACGCACTGTTGCATGCGAGGCTGTAAATGACGGTAACCTCGGCCGAACGGCCAGGAATGTCGTAAAACGCATACGCTTCGGGGCAAAATAGACGAGCTTTCAGCCGTTTTTGGCGCCGATAGCGGCATGAGTCATTCAGCAACGGCTATCGGCCTGATCGTAAAGCTTCATGAAGCACCGGCGTTCCCCGCCCTTTATAATACCGGGCTGATACCCATCTACCGTGTCAAGCAGGTTTCCCGGCTCGACGCCAGTACTGCCGGTCATCGCCGCTTCACGCCGTGGCCGACGCTTTTAACGGATTTCGATCATGCCAGCTTCCCCGACCAAACACGCGAAGGTTCTGATTCTCGGTTCCGGCCCTGCCGGTTACACGGCGGCCGTCTACGCGGCGCGCGCCAACCTGTCGCCGGTGCTCGTCACGGGCCTCGCGCAGGGCGGCCAGCTGATGACCACGACGGATGTGGAGAACTGGCCCGCGGACGCCAAAGGCGTGCAGGGCCCGGAACTGATGGGGCGCTTCCTCGAGCACGCGGAGCGCTTCAACACGGAGATCGTGTTCGACCATATCCATACGGCCAAGCTGGACGAGAAGCCCATTCGCCTGATCGGCGATTCGGGGGAATACACGTGCGATTCCCTGATCATCGCGACGGGCGCGTCGGCGCAGTATCTCGGCCTGCCCTCGGAAGAGCTGTACATGGGCCGCGGCGTGTCGGCGTGCGCAACCTGCGACGGCTTCTTCTACAAGAACCAGCACGTCGCCGTGATCGGCGGCGGCAATACGGCCGTTGAAGAAGCGCTGTATCTGTCGGGCATCGCGAAGAAGGTCACGGTGGTTCACCGCCGCGACAAGTTCCGCGCCGAGCCGATCCTGATCGACCGCCTGCTGGAGAAGGAAAAGGAAGGCGTCGTCGATATCAAGTGGAACCATGTGCTCGACGAAGTGAAGGGCGATGACGGCGGCGTCAACGGTCTGCGCATCAAGGACGTGACGACGGGCGCGACCACCGATCTCGACCTGCAGGGTCTCTTCGTCGCGATCGGTCATAAGCCGAACACGGATATTTTCGAAGGCCAGCTCGAGATGAAGAACGGCTACATCATCACGAACGGCGGCCTGAACGGCAACGCAACGGGCACGAGCGTGCCGGGCGTGTTCGCGGCCGGCGACGTGCAGGATCACATCTACCGTCAGGCCATTACCAGCGCGGGCACGGGCTGTATGGCAGCACTGGATGCGCAGCGTTACCTGGAAAGCATCCATGAGTCGATCGGCGAGCGCGCGATGAGCGCTGAGGCTGAGCGCTGATTTTGCTGAACTGACCGCGGCGGCTTTTTCGGGATGCGGATCGGTAGAATAGCGGCAGATGCCAATCCGCCGCGAGTTGTTTGAGATTTGTCGATTGACGAAAGGGCCGCGGCGGTTTGCCGGCGGCCCTTTTTGTTGTCCTCTCGCTTCTTGCTGATTGCTTTTCCGCTTCGTCTCTCCAGTCCTATCGCCATGCCCAAGAATCTGCCCCATCCGAGCGAACCGAAACGGCCCCCTAATGCGACGGCTAGGCCCGCGTCTGATTCCGCTGATTCGGCGGCTTCGGGTTCGGCTTCGGCTAAGAAACCGTTGGTCGAAACTGGGGCTGGACTTGCCGGGCTGGGTGGACTTCGTGACGCCTTGAAGGGCGCCGCACAGCGCAATCAGCGCGAGAAGGCGGCCGCCGCGCAAGCTTCGCGAGAAGCAGCGGCCGATGCCGACCTGTTTCGACGCGAGATCGGTGAAGTCGCGCCGCTCGGCGCCAAGCCCCGCGCGACGGTGCCTCGCACGCCGCCCGCGCCTGTTCCGATCCAGACCAAACTCGATGAAGAAGCGGTGTTGCATGAGGCGATTTCGGATGAGTTCGATCCTGAGGTGCTGCTCGACACCGACGAATCGCTTTCCTACTGTCGTCCAGGCGTGAGTCAGGAGATCGTTAAGAAATTGCGGCGTGGAGCGTGGATCGTCCAAGCGCAGCTTGATTTACATGGGATGCGTCGCGAGGAAGCGCGCGAGGCGCTTTCCGAGTTCATCCGTGAGGCGAGTAAGAAAGGTCTGCGCTGTCTGCGCGTGATCCATGGGAAAGGGTTGGGATCGGTTGGTAAAGAACCCGTTCTTAAAGGCAAGGTTCGCGCGTGGCTCGTGCAGAAGGAAGAGGTCATCGCGTTTTCGCAGGCTCGTGCTCACGATGGTGGCGCGGGTGCGGTGCTTGTTTTGTTGCAGCCGGGATCGGTTAGCTCCGGCTCTTCGTCTTCTTCCTCCGGCAAAGTCTAAGAAGGCTATCCGACGATGCATCCACGTCTCACTCTCGCGCTTGCCATCATGGAAGCGCTGGCTATTCTTGCCTACGCCATCTCAGGATTTATCGAAGCACGTACGAGACGGCTCGATGCCGTTGGGACTTTTCTTGTTGCGATGGCGACGGCTTTTGGCGGCGGGACGGTTAGAGATGTTTTGCTCGATCGGCGACCGTTCTACTGGGTCGAGCATCAGTGGTATGCGATCTTGATCTTTGTTCTTTCGTTCTTCGCGCCGTTTGTGCTGAAGGCCTATACGCGGGTCTTTAACGAGCGCGCGTTGCTTGTGGCCGATGCGGTGGGGCTCGGACTATTCAGTATCTCGGGGACTTCTCTGGCGCTCGATGCGCAGATGCCCTGGTTTGTCGCTTCGATGATGGGCGTCGCGACGGGTGTGTTCGGCGGGATTATCCGGGACGTGATTTGCAATGAGGTTCCGCTGATTTTGCGAGACTCACGGCCGTATGCGACTTGTGCGCTTGTTGGATGCTGGCTCTACCTGCTGCTCGACTACATCAACTTCGATACAGTCTATAGCGTGTTGATTGCGACGGGATTCATTCTTGTCGCGCGATTGGTGACGTTCAAGCTCGACGTCAGGCTGCCGCACTAGCTTCCGTCAAACTAAAGCATCGCAATAAAAAAGTCCCAGGCGCGACCGCGACTGGGACTTTTTTGCGAGTACGTCTGACTTAGAGAAAACTCTTAAGCAATCCGGTCTTCCGTCTTAGGATCAAACAGAACCGCCTTAGAAACATCGAACATCAGCGACATGTTCTGTTCAGGCTGGGGATTCGCCCCCGGGTGTACCCGGCTGACGATCCGCTTGCCGTTCACCTGCGCGAACACCAGCGTGTCAGGACCGGTCGGCTCGATCACATCGACCTTGACATCGATCGGCTGCAGTTTCCCGTCTTCGACGTTATGAGCATTGCGGGTGTCGGTGATCCGCTCGGGGCGCAGACCAAGAATCACCTCCTTGCCCACATGCGACTTCACCGCGCCATCGAACGGCAAATTCAGCACCGAGCGCTTCACGCCCGTATCGAGTTCAAGCCCGACGCCCGAGCCCTGCTCGACGACCTTGCCCTGGATGAAGTTCATCGGCGGCGCACCGATAAAGCCTGCCACGAAGAGATTGGAAGGCGAATCATAAATCTCTTGCGGCGCGCCGAACTGCTGCACGATGCCGTCCTTCATCACGGCGATCCGGTCGCCCAGCGTCATCGCCTCGATCTGATCGTGCGTCACGTAGACGATCGTCGTGCCAAGGCGTTGATGCAGCAGCTTGATCTCCGAGCGCATCTCGATCCGCAACTTGGCGTCGAGGTTCGACAACGGTTCGTCGAACAGGAACATCGCGGGGTCGCGTGCCAGCGCACGGCCCATCGCGACGCGCTGACGCTGACCGCCCGACAGCTGGCCCGGCTTGCGATCCAGCAAGTGCTCGATCTGCAGCAGCTTCGACACGCGCGACACGATCTGATCCTGCTCGCCCTTCGGCACCTTGCGGATATTCAGACCGAAAGAAATGTTGTCGCGCACCGTCATCGACGGATACAGCGCGTACGACTGAAACACCATCGCGATATCGCGATCTTTTGGCGACAGGTTGTTCACCGTCTTGCCGCCGATCTGGATATCGCCCTTCGTCACGGTCTCCAGGCCGGCGATCATGTTGAGCAGCGTCGACTTACCGCAGCCCGAGCCGCCGACGAGAATCAGGAACTGACCGTCTTCGATGTCGATATTGACACCCTTCAGGACGGGCACCCCGTTCGGGTAGGTCTTGTACACGTCACGGATGGAAAGGCTTGCCATGCTGTGAATCCTCTAGTCTCTGTACTGCTGATGCGCCGCTAGCTGGCGACGCGAGCCGAATGCCGTTGATCGCCGCGCCGGCCGAAAACACGCGCCAGCAGCGGCAAACTGAAATTGATTAACCCTTCACCGCGCCCGCTGTCAGGCCGCGCACGAAGTAGCGACCGGCAATCACATAGACGAGCAGCGTCGGCAGTGCCGCGATGATCGCGCCCGCCATGTCGACGTTGTATTCCTTCACGCCCGTCGACGTATTCACGAGGTTGTTCAGCGCCACGGTGATCGGCATCGAATCGACGCCGGAGAACACGATACCGAACAGGAAGTCATTCCAGATCTGCGTGAATTGCCAGATCAGGCACACCATGAAAATGGGCAGCGAGATCGGCATCATGATCTTGGTGAAGATCATGAAGAAACCGGCGCCGTCGATACGCGCGGCCTTCACGAGTTCAGCCGGCACGCTCACGTAGAAGTTGCGGAAGAACATCGTCGTGAACGCGATACCGTAGACCACGTGCACCAGCACCAGACCGCCGATCGTGTTCGACAGGCCGAAGAAGCCTTGCAGACGCGCCATCGGCAGCAGGATCGCCTGGAACGGAATGAAGCAGCCGACCAGCAGCATCGTGAAGAGCGCGTCGGCACCGCGAAAGCGCCAGTGCGTCAGCACATAGCCGTTGAACGCGCCGATGATCGACGAAATCAGCACGGCGGGAATCACCATCTTCACGGAGTTGAAGAAGAACGGTTGCATGCCATCGCAGCGCACGCCCGTACATGCTTCGCTCCACGCCTTCACCCACGGCGCGACCGTCCAGTGCGACGGCGGTGTCAGCAGGTTGCCCGTGCGCAGCTGATCGATGTCCTTGAACGACGTCGACAGCATCACGTACAGCGGGAACAGGAAGTACAACGCAAACAGGATCAGCGCCGCGTAGATGACGGCACGGCTGATGTTCATCTTAGGCTGCATTGCGCGTGCTCCTCGATTCCAGGTACATCAGCGGCACGAGCACGGCCACGACGGTTGCAAGCATCATCATCGACGACGCAGCGCCGACGCCCAGTTGCCCGCGGTTGAACGAAAACGTGTACATGAACATCGCGGGCAGCGACGACGACGTGCCCGGACCGCCCGCCGTCAACGCGACGACGAGGTCGAAGGTCTTGATCGTGATGTGGCAGAGAATCAGCAGCACCGAGAAAAACACCGGGCGCATGCTTGGAATCACGATCTTGCGATAAATAGTGGGCAGCGTCGCGCCGTCCACTTGCGCAGCCTTGAAGATTTCGCTGTCGACACCGCGCAAACCTGCGAGGAAAAGCGCCATCACGAAACCCGTGGACTGCCAGACGGCCGCGATCACGACGCAGAAAATCGCCTTGTCGGGGTCGCCGAGCCAGCCGAACGAGAAGCTGGTCCAGCCCCAGTCGTTCAGCACTTTCTGAAAGCCGAGGTCCGGATTCAGAATCCACTGCCACGCCGTGCCCGTCACGATGAACGACAGCGCCATCGGATACAGGAACACCGCGCGCAACGCGCCTTCATTGCGAATCTTCTGATCGAGCAGGATCGCGAGAAACAGGCCAAGCCCGACGCAGATCGCGATAAACGGAATGCCGAACCAGCCGAGATTCTTGGCCGATGTCCACCAGACGTCGTTATCGAACAGTTCGGCGTACCGGTCGAAACCGGCGAAATCGTAACGCGGCATCAGTCGCGAGGTGGACAGCGACAGGTAACCGGTAACGAGAATAAAACCGTAGACGAAGACCAGGCTGATCACGATGCTGGGCGACAACACCAGCTTCGGAATCCAGCGGTCGGCCATTGCCGCCATCGGCGACACGCGGCGTGCTGCGGACGCCGTGCCTTTTGCGTTTCCGCTAATAGAAGCAGTCACAACTCGACTCCTGGAACTGTACCGTCAGGCATCGTCGATCGACGACTGAGCGGCGAAGGCGCGTGATGCAACGCACCATGCTTCGCGCCATGTCCTCCGGCACGCACGGATCTTCATCACTTCATTAAAGACCATGCGCGCCGGGCGTTCTGCTACAACTGTGCTACGACTGCTTACTTGGTCTTCGCAGCCTTCGCGAGTGCTGCAACGGCGCTCTTGGAGTCCTGATTCGAGTTCATGAACTTCGTCACGACGTCCGAGATCGCGCCTGCTGCTGCGTCCGGCTGAGCCATGCCGTGAGCGAGCGACGGCACGTAGCCGCCCGACTTGATGGCCGTCTGTTCATCAGCGTAGGACTTCTTCGCGCAGTCGTCGAATTTATCCATCGGCACGCCGAGACGAACGGGAATCGAGCCCTTGTACAGGCTGAACTGTTCCTGGAACTCCGGGCTCATGATGGTCTTCGCGAGCGCGAGCTGACCCGGCGTTGCAGCCTTTTGGCCCTTCTGCTGGAAGAACACGAACGAGTCGACGTTGAACGTGTACGACTTCTCCGTGCCCGGAACGGCGGCGCAGATGTAGTCGGAGCCGGACTTCTTGTTCGCGTTCGCGAACTCGCCCTTCGCCCAGTCGCCCATGAACTGCATGCCGGCCTTGCCGTTGATGACCATCGCCGTTGCCAGGTTCCAGTCACGGCCCGTGCGGCCGCTGTCGAAGTAGCCTTGGATCTTGCGGACCGTATCGAATACGCCGACCATCTGCTCCGACGTCAGCGTCTTCTGGTCGAGGTCGACGAGCGCCTTCTTGTAGAAGTCCGCGCCTTGCGACAGCACGACGTCTTCCCACAGCGTCAGGTCTTGCCACGGCTGGCCGCCCATCGCGATCGGCTGGATGCCGGCTGCCTTCATCTTCTCGGCGACGGCGAAGAACTCAGGCCACGTGGTCGGCACCTTGCCGCCTGCCTTGTCGAGCGCTGCCTTGTTGATGTACAGCCAGTTGACGCGGTGCACCGAGAACGGCGCCGCCACGTAGTGGCCGTCCGCGTGCATGATCTTGTCGATTTCGGGCGGCAGGTTCTTTTTCCAGTCGCCGGCGACCGAGTCGATGTTCACGAGCACGCCTTGCGATGCCCAGTCCTGGATCAGCGGACCCTTGATCTGAGCCGCGCTCGGCGCGTTGCCCGAGATCACCTGGGTCTTCAGTGCCGTCATGGCCGCTGCGCCCGCGCCGCCTGCCACCGCGAAGTCCTTCCACGTGTAACCCTGCTTCTGCAGGTCGTCCTTCAGCACGCCGACGGCCTTCGATTCGCCGCCCGAGGTCCACCAGTGCAGCACTTCGACAGATTCGGCCGCCTGTGCCGTGGCGACGCCACACATCAGACCTGCGGCGCACAGGGCGCCCATGATCGCACGGAATTTCATTGCTTATCTCCTCCAGACACCTGAACTAAAAACGAGTGGCCCCTGATGTCACCAGGGTGTGATGGTTGGTCAAACAGGCAATGCGCTGGACGGTCGAGCGTCGGACAGGGCACACACTGTGTGAATGTGCCGGCGTGCCGAGGTCGGCCGCGTGACGCTCAAGAGATGAGTGGTTTGCGATGCAAGAACTGTCTCCTCTTTTGATTTTTGCCTGCTCCGCCTTCTGACTGCGGCGCGTTGCAGACTCGAGGTGATCCGCGCACATCGTTCGAGGTAAACGCCTTGCTCCGTCACGCCTGCGCCGCACCCGAAAGGCACGCCGGCGCATGTGGGAACGCGTTGTCCATTAACATGCGGGGAAGCTACGCTCACTCGCGAAATGGCGCCTGTTCTCAAGCCCCGCAAGCTTTTTTCATCGAATTCACGTTACCTCTTGATTTGGATTGTAGTTAAACTACAATTCAGTGTCAAAAAAAATTTTATCGGACTACGGGCGCCTTACACGCCCATCAGACATCCCACGGAGACGCATGCAAACCGACTCTAGCTTCACCTTCGTTCTCTTCGGTGGAACCGGCGATCTGGCGATGCGCAAGATCCTGCCGGCTCTGTATGAAGCGCACCGTGCGGGCATGCTCGCGGCGACGGGCAAGATCGTGGCCGTCGCGCGTCACGAGGAAGATCGCAGCGGTTATCTGCAATGGGTGAATGAACATGTGAAGGCGCACGTTTCAAAGAACGGCGTCGATGAAAACGCGTGGTCGAGCTTTCTCGATCGCATCGAGTATGTGAAGCTCGATCTCGGCCGCGCCGAAGACTTCGTCAAGCTGCGTGATGCGCTGCAAGGTCAGTCCGGCACGCGCGTGTTCTATCTGGCGACGGGTCCGTCGCTGTTCGTGCCCATCTGCCGCGCGCTCGCGTCGGTGGGATTGAACCAGAACGCGCGCATCGTGCTCGAAAAGCCGCTCGGCTATGACTTGCGTTCGTCGAACGCAATCAACGATGCCGTCGGCGAGATCTTTGCCGAAGAGCAGATCTATCGCATCGACCACTACCTCGGCAAAGAGCCCGTGCAGAACCTGCTGGCGCTGCGCTTCGGCAATGCGCTGTTCGAGCCGCTGTGGCGCCGCGAGTGGGTCGAGAGCATCCAGATCACGATTGCCGAAGAACTCGGCGTCGAAGCGCGCGGCGACTTCTACGACAACACGGGCGCGCTGCGCGACATGGTGCAGAACCATTTGCTGCAACTGCTTTCGATCGTCGCGATGGAGCCGCCGCACTCGATGGACTCGGATTCCGTGCGCGACGAAAAGCTGCGCGTGCTGCGCGCGCTCAAGCCGATCGATCCGCGCGACATCAGCCGCGTGGCCGTGCGCGGCCAGTACCATGCGGGCGTCATCCGCGGCACGTCGGTGCCCGCGTATGCGACGGAACCCGGCGTGAAACCGGACAGCACGACGGAAACGTTCGTCGCGCTGAAGGTCGAGATCGAGAACTGGCGCTGGGCGGGCGTGCCGTTCTTCCTGCGCACGGGCAAACGGCTTGCCGATCGCGTCGCGGAAATCGTCGTGAATTTCCGTGCAGTGCCGCATTCGGCGCTCGGCGCGTCGGCGTTGCGCGCGGGCGCGAACCGCCTCGTGATTCGCCTGCAGCCAAACGAGACAATCCGCCTCTACTGCCTCGCGAAAAAGCCGGGCGAAGGGATGAACCTGTCGAGCGTGCACCTCGACCTCGCCTTCGACCAGTTCTTCAAGGAAGGCCAGATGGAGGCGTATCAGCGCCTGTTGCTCGATGTGATCAACGGACGTCTTGCTCTCTTCGTGCGCCGCGACGAGCAGGAAGCAGCGTGGAAGTGGGTCGAGCCGATCCTCAACGAATGGGCCGCGTCGGGCAAGCCGAAGCCTTATGCGGCGGGAACGTGGGGCCCGGCGGCCGCGAGCGCGATGCTCGCGCAGCACGGTACCTGCTGGCTCGAAGAAGAGAATTGACCTTTGTGAGGCGCGCGGGGTTTTGTCCTGCGATGATTGAAGTCTTGCTGGCGGTTTTGCTCCCGGCGCGCCTTGCAGTATCGACTGAACGCAGCATGACATTGCCGGACGGCAGAGCACCGGCAGGGGCAACAGCGGCACAGGTCGACGACGGCGCGCAGGATGGCCGCCGCCAACCCGCAGCACTTCAGATCAAACAAAGAAAGCAGCATGGAGGAGAAGTGATCGAGCTTCACGCTTTCGACGACCCGCGCGCCCAATCGGACGCGCTGGCGAAGGCGGTCGGCGGCGCGTTACATGCGTCGCTCGCCGCCCGTGCGAGCGCAACCCGCGCACGCCCGACTACGTTCGCCGTGTCCGGCGGCACGAGTCCGCGTCCGTTCCTGCAGACGCTATCCGCGCAACCGTTCGACTGGAAGCGCATCGCCGTGACGCTCGTCGACGACCGCTGGGTGCCCGACACCGACGACGCCAGCAACGCCCGCCTCGCGCGCGAGACGCTGTTGCGCAACGCCGCAAGCGAGGCGGCCTTTCTGCCCCTCGTGGACGCGGCGCAATCGCTCGACGCACACATTGCCGCGTTGAATCGCGAAGTCGCGAGCGGCGCGCGGCAACTGCCCGACGTCGCCGTGCTCGGCATGGGCGAAGACGGCCACACGGCATCGATTTTCGCGGATGCGCCCGAATGGGAGCACGCCGTCTCGACGGCCGAGCCGTTCGTCGCCGTGCATCCCGGCGCCGCGCCGCATGCGCGCGTGAGCTGGTCGATGTCCGCGCTCCAGAAAATCGACCGGCTGTTCCTGCTGATCGCCGGTCAGAAAAAGCTCGACGTGCTCAATGCCGCCGCAGCCGCCCCACAAAAAAATGCCATCTCGATGTTGGCGAACGACAAGGGAGTGAGACTCGATGTCTACTGGTGTGCAAACTAAGACTGTTCCCGGCGCGGGACAGCACGCCGACGGACCGAGGCTGCTCGCCGACATCGGCGGCACCAATGCGCGGTTCGCGCTCGAAACCGGTCCCGGCGAAATCACGCAGGTGCTGGTGTATCCGTGCGCCGACTATCCGGGCGTCGCGGAGGTTATCAAGAAATATCTGAAGGACACCAAGATCGGCCGTGTGAACCATGCGGCGATTGCGATTGCGAATCCGGTCGACGGCGATCAGGTCAGCATGACCAATCACGACTGGACGTTCTCGATCGAAGCGACGCGCCGCGCGCTTGGCTTCGATACGCTGCTGGTCGTCAACGACTTCACGGCGCTCGCGATGGCGCTGCCCGGACTCACCGATACGCAGCGCGTGCAGGTGGGCGGCGGCTCGCGTCGTCAGAACAGCGTGATCGGCCTGCTCGGCCCGGGCACGGGTATGGGCGTGTCGGGCCTGATTCCCGCCGACGACCGCTGGATCGCGCTCGGCAGCGAAGGCGGCCACGCCACTTTCGCGCCGATGGACGAGCGCGAAGATCTGGTGCTGCAGTACGCGCGCAAGAAGTGGTCGCATGTGTCGTTCGAGCGCGTGGCGGCCGGACCCGGCATCGAGGTGATCTACCGCGCGCTTGCGCAACGCGACAAAAAGCGGGTGCCCGCGACGCTCGAGGTGTCGGAGATCGTGAAGAAGGGACTCGACGGCGATCCGCTCGCGGCGGAAACCATCGACGTGTTCTGCGGCATTCTCGGCACGTTCGCCGGCAATATCGCGGTGACGCTCGGCGCGCTGGGCGGCATTTATATCGGCGGCGGCGTGGTGCCGCGTCTGGGCGAGGTGTTCGCGCGCTCGTCGTTCCGTCAGCGCTTCGAGGCGAAGGGCCGCTTCGAGGCTTATCTGAAAAACGTGCCCACCTACGTGATCACGGCGGAGTATCCGGCGTTTCTCGGCGTGTCGGCGATTCTTGCGGAACAGCTGTCGAACCGCGCGGGCGGCAGTTCGTCGGCCGTGTTCGAACGGATTCGCCAGATGCGCGATGCACTGACACCCGCCGAACGGCGCGTCGCGGATCTCGCGCTGAACCATCCGCGCTCGATCATCAACGACCCGATCGTCGACATCGCGCGCAAGGCCGACGTGAGCCAGCCGACGGTCATTCGATTCTGCCGTTCGCTCGGCTGCCAGGGCTTGTCCGATTTCAAGCTGAAGCTCGCGACGGGCCTGACGGGCACCATTCCCGTCTCGCACAGCCAGGTGCATCTGGGCGACACCGCCACGGACTTCGGCGCAAAGGTGCTGGACAACACGGTGTCGGCGATCCTGCAGCTGCGCGAGCATCTGAACTTCGAGCACGTGGAAGCGGCGATCGACTTGCTGAACAGCGCGCGGCGCATCGAGTTCTACGGTCTCGGCAATTCGAACATCGTCGCGCAGGACGCGCACTACAAGTTCTTCCGCTTCGGCATTCCAACCATCGCTTATGGCGACCTGTACATGCAGGCCGCATCGGCGGCGCTGCTCGGCAAGGGCGACGTGATCGTCGCGGTGTCGAAGTCGGGACGCGCGCCGGAACTGCTGCGCGTGCTCGAAGTGGCGATGCAGGCGGGCGCGAAGGTGATCGCGATCACATCGAGCAACACGCCGCTCGCCAAGCGCGCGACGGTCGCGCTGGAAACCGATCACATCGAGATTCGCGAGTCGCAGCTGTCGATGATCTCGCGGATTCTGCATCTGCTGATGATCGATATCCTGGCCGTGGGCGTGGCGATCCGCCGTGCGGCGCCCGCTTCGGAGGTGAGCGCCGCCGTGACGAAGGCGCGCAAGGGCGCCGATGACGACACGTCGGCGGTGCTCGACTGGCTCAGCCACGGCGCTGCCGCTTCGCCGAGGGATTGATCCGCGCTTTCTTCCGTTTCCTTCGCGTTTACTTCGCTCTGGAAACTGAAAAGCCGGGCCATCGGGGCCCGGCTTTTTGTTATCTGCTCGTTTCCTTTGCGTCGCGAGAATCAGGCCGTCGAAGCCTGCGCCGGCCGACGCCCATGCCAGCGGATCACCAGCCAGCGCCCGACGAAGCACAGTGATCCCGCGACGGCAATCGTCACGCCCATCCCCTGCGGCGAGCCGTCGTGCCACAACCCGACGACAAAGCTCGACAGCGCGCCCAGCGCAAGCTGCATCGCACCGAACACGGCGGCCGCCGCGCCCGCGTTTCGCGGATAGCGATGCATCAGATCGGTCGTGCAGTTGGCGGACAGCAGCCCAACCACGCCCACCACGAAAAACAGCCCGGCGACGATCGACCACAACCCGCCCCACCCCGTCAGACACATCAGCGCAACGTACAGCGACGCGACGAAGCTGATGGTCGCCGCAACCGAGATCACGGGCAGCGACCCCGTTCTGCCGACCACCCGCGTATTGATGAAGTTGCCCGCCATGATGCCGATGATGTTCAGCCCGAACAGAAAACCGTAGTGCTGGGCGGACACGTGGAAATACTCGATATAGACGAACGGCGTGGCCGTGATATACGCGAACATCGACGCGAATGCCATGCCGCCGCACAACATGTGGCCCCAGGTGACGGGGTCTTTCAGCAGCGTGCCGTACGCAGCGAACGATTGCAGCACCGCGCCGTGCGCGCGCTTTTCGCGCGGCCAGGTCTCCGGCACGCGCAGGAAAGCCGTGACGGCGCAGATCGCGCCGAACAGCGTCAACGCGATGAACACGACGCGCCAGCCGCCGAGCAGCAGCAACTGTCCGCCGATCAATGGCGCCAGAAGCGGGCCCACGGAGGTGACGATGGCGAGCATCGACAGCACGCGTGCCGCGTCCGTCGGGCCATGCGCGTCGCGGGCAATCGCGCGGGCGAGCACCGACGCGGCGCCCGCGCCGAGCGCCTGCACGAAGCGGAACGTGACCAGCGTACCGATCGACGGGGACAACGCGCAGGCGATCGTCGCGAGTGTGTACATCACGATGCCGCCGAGCAGGACGGGACGCCGCCCATATGCGTCGGACATCGGCCCGTACAGCAGCATCCCCATCGAAAAACCGAGCATGAAACTCGTCAGCGTGCCCTGCGCAGCGCCCGCGCTGACGCTGAAGGCCTGCGTGATCGACGGCAGGCTGGGCAGATACATATCGATCGAGATCGGCCCGCACGCGGCCAGCGCGCCAAGCAGCAGAATCAGCCGGGTATCGGGCCGGGATCTGACGACGTGAGACATGGAATTCCAGAGAGAGGCGACGCTCGAAGGCCGGCACCAGACAGGCGGCACAGCGGACGGCAGAGTGTCGCGAATACGGCCCCCGATTGTAACCGACGCCGCCAATCGCCCTTCCCGACGGCCGCCGCCAGCGACCTTCGGACGTCTTATCGGTTAATCTGGCCGTCCCTTCGTTCGACACAGACCTTCTACCCAGATGACCGCCTTCCTGCTGATCTGGAGCCCCAAGAAGTGGCCTTGGCCCGAGCTGCCGGACGTCGCGAAGCGCGTCGCGGCAGGCGAGGCCGTCACCGACGTATGGGGCTGCGGCTTCTCGCGCAGCATCCTGCCGGGCGATCGGGTGTTCATCCATCGCGTGACGCTGGAGCCCAAGGGCGTGTTCGCGTCCGGCTACGTCACGCGCGCGCCCTACGAAGTGCCCGACGCGACCAAAAAGCGCGGCTACCGGCTGTGCGTCGAGTTCGTCTATGACTATCTGCTCGATGCGCATCATGAAGTCGTAATCTCGCGCGACGAGCTGCGCAAGCACCCGTTTTCGGTCCAGACGTGGGACGCGCAAACTTCGGGCATTTCGATCAAGCCGAGCGCCGAAGGCGCGCTCGAGAAGCTGTGGATCGAACGCACAGGCAAACGGGCGCGGCCCACGGTTCCGCCGCCGTCCAGCCAGCCGGCAACATCGACGAAAGAGCAGGCCACCGAGGCCTGGAGCGTCGCGAACAAGGCGGCGGCGGGCAAACGCGCGGCGCGGGTTGCGATGTATTTCAGTCGAGCCAGGCGTTCGGGCGGCGCGCCGTCCGACGGCGAAGGCGATGACGGCGGCAATCACGGCGGCAACGACGGCGGCAATCACGGCAACGACACCTGATGCCCTGCGGGCATCCGCCGCATCTGGCCGCCCGCCCCCGCTCACGGCCGACTCGACGCGACTCCGGTACAATTTCACGATGTCATTTTTACGGCCATGCGTGCGCCGCGCGCTTGCGCGCCGCCGTTGCCGCCGCATCGCTGCCGCCCTTGTACTGCACTCGCGCCCGTCATGCCCGCCCGACGCGCGAGCCCAACCCAAGCAGGTCCAACGCCCATGTCCAGCAATCAAGCACTCTTCGAACGCGCCCAGAAAACCATTCCCGGCGGCGTCAACTCGCCCGTGCGCGCCTTCCGCTCGGTTGGCGGCACACCGCGCTTCATCGAGCGCGCAGAAGGCGCGCACTTCTGGGACGCCGAGGGCAAGCGCTATATCGATTACATCGGCTCGTGGGGGCCGATGATCGTCGGACACGTGCATCCCGAAGTGCTGGACGCCGTGCAGCGCGTGCTGGCGAACGGCTTCTCGTTCGGCGCGCCGACTGAAGCCGAGATCGAAATCGCCGAAGAAATCTGCAAGCTCGTACCCTCCATGGAACAGGTGCGGATGGTGTCGAGCGGCAC
Source organism: Burkholderia sp. E7m39 (assembly GCA_001319865.1). Classification (GTDB taxonomy): domain Bacteria; phylum Pseudomonadota; class Gammaproteobacteria; order Burkholderiales; family Burkholderiaceae; genus Paraburkholderia; species Paraburkholderia bengalensis. The sequence continues at coordinate 31,278 of BBSL01000012.1, forward strand.
GGAGGCGACAATGAGCGCGCTGCGCCTCGCGCGCGGCTTTACGAACCGCAGCCGCATCGTCAAGTTCGAGGGCTGCTATCACGGCCACGCTGACAGCCTGCTGGTCAAGGCAGGCTCGGGCCTGCTGACGTTCGGCAACCCGACATCGGCGGGCGTGCCCGTCGATATCGCGAAGCACACTACCGTGCTGGAGTACAACAACGTCGCGGCGCTCGAAGAGGCGTTCAAGGCGTTCGGCAACGAGATTGCGTCGGTGATCGTCGAGCCCGTGGCGGGCAACATGAACCTCGTGCGCGCAACACCCGAATTCCTGGCCGCGCTGCGCCGCCTGTGCACCGAGTACGGCGCGGTGCTGATCTTCGACGAAGTGATGTGCGGTTTTCGCGTCGCGCTCGGCGGCGCGCAGCAGCTGTACGGCATCACGCCTGACCTCACGTGCCTGGGCAAGGTGATCGGCGGCGGCATGCCGGCGGCGGCGTTCGGCGGACGGCGCGACATCATGGCCCATCTCGCGCCGCTGGGCGGCGTGTACCAGGCGGGCACGCTGTCGGGCAACCCCATCGCGGTCGCGGCCGGTCTGAAGACGCTGCAGCTGATCCAGGCACCCGGCTTTTACGACGCCCTCTCGCGCCAGACTTCGCGCCTCGTGCAAGGCCTGTCGGAAGCCGCGCACGCAGCGAAGGTGCCGTTCGCGGCGGATTCCGTCGGCGGCATGTTTGGTCTGTATTTTTCAGAGAGCGTGCCGGGCAGCTTCGCGGAAATCTCGCGTTGCGATGTGCCGCGCTTCAATGCGTTCTTCCACAAGATGCTGGACGCAGGGGTGTACTTCGCGCCTTCGGCCTACGAAGCGGGCTTCGTGTCGAGCGCACATGACGACGCAATCATCGACGCCACAGTCGAAGCCGCGCGCGGCGCATTCAAGTCGCTCGCCTGACCGACGCTGACGAAACACTGAACGGATAACCCGACGCCGATGTTCTCGCAGACCGATTTCGTCCACATGGAACGCGCGCTGGCCCTCGCCTGGCGCGGCCTGTACACGACCGACCCGAATCCGCGCGTCGGCTGTGTGCTGGTCAAGCACGGCGAGGTGATCGGCGAAGGCTACACGCAGCCCGCCGGTCACGACCACGCGGAAATCCAGGCGCTGAAAGATGCGCGCAAACGCGGACATGATCCGCAAGGCGCAACCGCCTATGTCACGCTGGAACCGTGCAGCCACTTCGGCCGCACGCCGCCGTGCGCGAATGCGCTGATCGAGGCAAAGCTCGCGCGCGTGGTGGCCGCGATGGAAGATCCGAACCCGCGCGTGTCGGGACGCGGTCTGTCGATGCTGCGCGATGCGGGCATCGAAGTGCGCTGCGGTCTGCTCGAAACGGAAGCGCGCGAGCTGAACATCGGCTTCATCTCGCGTATGACGCGCGGCCGGCCGTGGGTTCGAATGAAGGTGGCGGCGTCGCTGGATGGCCGCACGGGATTGCCTTCGGGCGAGAGCCAGTGGATCACGAGCGAAGCGGCGCGCAACGACGGCCACGCGTGGCGTGCGCGCGCATCGGCGATCCTGACGGGCATCGGCACCGTGAAGGAAGACAATCCGCGCATGACGGTGCGCGCCGTCGACACGCCGCGCCAGCCTCATCGTGTGTTGATCGACAGTCAGCTCGAGGTGTCGCCCGAAGCACAGATTCTTGCCGGCGCGCCAACGCTGATTTTCTGCGGCGCGCTCTCGCCGCTGCTGGAAGAGCGCGCCGCCGCCCTGCACGACCGCGGCGCGGAAATCGTTCCGCTCGCGAACGAGAACGGCAAGGTGGACTTGCCGCGCATGCTCGAAGAGCTCGCCAAACGCGAAGTCAACGAGTTGCACGTGGAAGCGGGCAACAAACTGAACGGCTCGCTGTTGCGCGAAGGCTGCGTCGACGAGCTGCTCGTTTATCTGGCGCCGAGCCTGCTCGGCCACGACTCGATGAGCATGTTCAATCTTGCCGCGCCCGCCTCGCTCGATGCGCGCACGCAACTCGAATTTCATGCCGTGGACCGGATCGGCAGCGACGTGCGGATTCTCGCGCGCATCGTGCTGCAGCCGCCCGCGCACTGAACACAAACGAAAGGACACGACACGATGTTTACGGGAATCGTCGCGGCTGTGGGCCGCATTGCATCGATCAAGCCGCTTGGCACCGAGCCGGACGCGGGCGTTCGACTCACTGTCGAAGCGGGCGGACTCGACCTCGAAGACGTGCAACTGGGCGACAGCATCGCAATCCAGGGCGCGTGCATGACGGTGATCGACAAAACGCCGGTTTCGTTCGACGTGGACGTGTCGCGCGAAAGCCTGAACCGCACGGCGGGCCTCTCGGACACGGGCGAAGTGAACCTCGAAAAGGCGCTGCGCTCGCACGACCGGCTGGGCGGCCATATCGTGTCGGGCCACGTGGACGGCCTAGGCACCGTGACGCGCTTTGCGCCTGTCGGCGAATCGCACGAGCTGCGTGTGCTGGCGCCGCGCGACATCGGTCGGTATCTGGCGTACAAAGGCTCGATCACTGTGAACGGCGTGAGCCTCACCGTGAATTCGGTGACGGACCGCGACGACGGCTGCGAGTTTTCCATCAATCTGATTCCGCATACGGTTGAAGTGACCACGCTCAAGGCGCTGAAGGAAGGCGCGCAGGTGAATCTGGAGATCGACCTGATCGCGCGTTACGTGGAGCGGATGCTCAACGCGCCGAAGTAGTCTCCCGCGCTTTCCCGCAGCTGAACATTCGTCCGGATGGCATATGCCGTTCGGACGGGCGACTTGCCGGGCGGCGTGGCGTAAAATACGCGCTTTCCCAAACTTCTCGCCAACATGACCCTCGCCTCCACTCTTGAAATCATCGCCGAGCTCAAAGCTGGCCGGATGGTGATTCTTGTCGACGAAGAAGACCGCGAGAACGAGGGCGACCTCGTCATCGCGGCGGAATTCATCACGCCGGAAGCGATCAACTTCATGGCCCGCTATGGCCGCGGCCTGATCTGTCTGACGCTTACGCAGGACCGCTGCAGGCAGCTGAACCTGCCGTTGATGACGCATCGCAACGGCACGCAGTACGGCACGGCCTTCACGGTGAGCATCGAGGCTGCTGAAGGCGTCACCACGGGTATTTCGGCAGCGGATCGCGCGCACACCATCGCCACAGCCGTCGCATCGAACGCGCGCGCCGAAGACATCGTCCAGCCGGGCCATGTCTTTCCGATCATGGCGCAGCCGGGCGGCGTGCTGGTTCGCGCGGGCCACACGGAAGCAGGCTGCGATTTCACGGCGCTCGCCGGCTTGACGCCGGCTGCGGTGATCTGCGAAATCATCAAGGACGACGGCACGATGGCGCGCCTGCCCGACCTGTTGACGTTTGCGCAGGAACACAAGCTGAAGATCGGCACGATTGCCGACCTCATCCACTATCGCAGCCGCACGGAATCGATTGTCGAGCGTGTGTGCGAGCGCACGATGCAGACGGTGCACGGCCCGTTCCGCGCGGTGATGTATCTCGATCAGCCGAGCGGTCAGCCGCATATGGCGCTGGTGCGCGGCACGCCCACGCCCGAGCGCGAAACCATGGTGCGCGTGCACGAGCCGCTCTCCGTGCTGGATCTGCTCGAAGTCGGCCGGTCCACTCACTCGTGGACGCTCGACGCCGCAATGAAGGAAATCGCCGCGCGCGACCACGGCGTGATCGTGCTGCTGAATTGCGGCGACTCGAAGGAACACATGATCGACGTGTTCAAGGCATTCGACGAAAAAAGCCGGGCCGAAGCGCTCAAGCGCCGCCCGGTGGACTTCAAGACCTATGGCATCGGCGCGCAGATTTTGCGCGAACTCGGCGTCGGCAAGATGCAGGTGCTGTCGAACCCGCGCAAGCTGGGCAGCATGTCCGGCTACGGGCTCGAAGTGACCGGCTTCGTGCCGATGCCCGGCGGCGCGGCTGAGAAGCCGCAGAACTGCTAAACGCTACGACTGATCTCAAACCCGGTTTTCGCGTCGTTTTCGCAAACCTGCGCTCAACCAACACTCTACGGACCAGATATGGAAATCGGACAATACCAACCGAATCTCGACGGCGACGGCCTGCGCATCGGCATCGTCCAATCGCGCTTCAATGAACCTGTCTGCAACGGCCTCGCCGATGCTTGCATCGAGGAACTGGAACGCCTCGGCGTGACGGGCGAAGACGTGCTGCTCGTCACCGTGCCGGGCGCGCTCGAAATTCCGCTCGCGCTGCAAAAGCTCGCCGAAAGCGGCCAGTTCGATGCGCTGATCGCGCTGGGCGCCGTCATTCGCGGCGAGACGTATCACTTCGAACTGGTGTCGAACGAAAGCGGCTCGGGCATCTCCCGCATCGCGCTCGACTTCGGGATTCCGGTCGCGAACGCCGTGCTGACGACGGAGACCGACGAGCAAGCCGTCGCGCGCATGACGGAGAAAGGCCGTGACGCAGCGCGCACCGCCGTCGAAATGGCGAACCTCGCGGTCGCGCTCGAACAACTGGACGGCGACGACGACGAAGGCGAAGAAGAGGACGACGAAGAGGAACGGGCATGAAAAGCGCACGCCGACGCTCCCGCGAACTGGCCACGCAGGGGCTTTATCAGTGGCTGCTGTCGGGTTCGCCGGCAGGTGAAATCGACGCGCAATTGCGTGGCGCACAAGGCTTCGACAAGGCCGATCATGAGCATCTGGACGCGATCCTGCATGGCGTGATCCGCGATTCGGCGGCGCTGTCCGCCGACCTCACGCCCTGCCTCGATCGACCCATCGACCAGTTGTCGCCCGTCGAGCGCGCCGTGCTGCTGGTCGCCGCGTACGAGCTGAAGAATCACATCGACATTCCGTATCGCGTCGTCATCAATGAAGCTGTCGAACTGGCGAAAACGTTCGGCGGTGCGGACGGCTACAAGTACGTGAATGGCGTGCTGGACAAGCTGTCGGTGAAACTGCGCGAAACGGAAACGCAGGCAGCCGGGCGCAAGCAGTAAGCGAATCCATCGGCGCGGCCGGCTTCGGCCGTGGTCGATGCAGGCGGGTCCGGCGTGACGCGGACCTGCCTTTGTTTTTTTGCGCGGCGGTATTTGCGCCTCTGTAGAACTGGACACACCGAATGAATAGCGTGACCGAACCCCTCGTGAAACTGGCCGCGCGTGTCGACGCGATCCAGCCGTTCTATGTGATGGAACTCGTCAAGGAAGCGCACCTGCTGGAGCGCGCCGGGCGCGACATCATCCACATGGGCATTGGCGAACCCGATTTCACGGCGCCCGAGCCCGTCATCGAGGCCGCGACGCGCGCTCTGCGCAGCGGCGTCACGCAATACACGAACGCGCTCGGCATCCACGCGCTGCGCGAGGCGATCGCGGGTCATTACAAGCACGCGTACGGGCTCGACATCGATCCGGCGCGGATCGTCGTGACGGCGGGCGCGTCGGCGGCGCTGCTGTTGGCGTGCGCGGCGCTCGTCGATCGCGACGACGAAGTCCTGATGCCCGACCCGAGCTATCCGTGCAACCGCCATTTCGTCGCCGCCGCCGAAGGCAAGCCCGTGCTCGTGCCGAGCGGTCCCGCCGAGCGCTTCCAGTTGACGGCGAACGATGTCGAACGTCTGTGGAACGAGCGTACGCGCGGCGTCCTGCTCGCGTCGCCGTCGAACCCGACGGGCACGTCGATCGAGCCGGCGGAGTTGAAACGGATCGTCGAAGCGGTACGCACGCGCGGCGGCTTCACGATCGTCGACGAGATCTATCAGGGCTTGAGCTACGACGCGCCGCCCGTGTCGGCGCTGTCGTTCGGCGAGGACGTGGTCACCGTCAACAGCTTCTCGAAGTACTTCAACATGACGGGCTGGCGGCTCGGCTGGCTCGTGGTGCCGCCTGCCATGGTCGGCGCGTTCGAGAAGCTCGCGCAAAATCTGTTCATCTGCGCGTCGGCACTCGCGCAGCACGCCGCGCTCGCATGCTTCGAGCCGGACACGCTTGCAATCTACGAAGCGCGCCGGATGGAGTTCAAGCGCCGCCGCGATTTCATCGCACCGGCGCTCGAATCGCTGGGCTTCGCGGTTCCCGTGATGCCCGACGGCGCGTTCTACGTGTACGCGGACTGCCGCGGCGTCGCGCATCCCGCCGCAGGCGACAGCGCTGCGCTGACGAAAGCGATGCTGCACGATGCCGGCGTCGTGCTCGTGCCCGGCATGGACTTCGGCACGTATCAGCCGCGTGAGTACATCCGGGTTTCGTATGCGACCGCGTACACGAAGCTCGAAGAGGCCGTCGAGCGCCTGCGCAAGCTGTTCGGCGGCTAGCGCCTAGCCCGTACGCACAACGGTTCACGGGGGCTGGCTTCGCGCCGAAGACGCGCGGCCCCGGTTCGACGCTGCTGCATGCCATGCCCGCAACTTCCCCGCCACTTCCTGCCACCAACGACAAAGGGCACCCGAAGGTGCCCTTTGTCTTATGCGCAATCCGCCAATCCGGCGCTACGCTTCTACGCTTACGCGCCGAACTCCGGCTGCTGCGCCACATGCTTGGCCGCATTCGCGCTCGCGTCGTCCTGATCGCTGCTCTTTTGCCCAGCGGACGTCTTTGCGGCGATCGGATGACTGTCCAGCGTCACCTGCACGCGCTTGTTCGAGTCGTTCGACGAAGCGGTCGCGGTCGCCGTCGACGTCGATGCCGTCACCGTGGCGGGCGCCTGCGGCGAGTTGATCGGCACCTTCCGGCCACGCGCGACATCGCGCAAACGGGTGCGCTCGGCCATCACCTTCGCGCCGTAGCCGCCGTCGTCGGGCGACGTCGAGCCGACATACAGACGCAGGCCGCCCGGCAGCGAACCGCCGCGCGCGATGCAATCCTTCAGCACGATCGCGCCGACCTTGATATTGGCAAGCGGCTCGAGCGCCGCGCTCTGGCCGCCGAAATAGCGGAATTTGTCCGAATGGACGGTCGACATGACCTGCATCAGGCCCTTCGCGCCAACGCCGCTTTCTGCATACGGATTGAAGCCGGATTCGATCGCCATCACGGCGAGCAGCAGCAACGGGTCGAGACCGACTTCGCGGCCGGTGTCGAACGCAGCCTTCACGAGTTCGCTGACGGGCTCCTGAGCCACGCGGTAGCGGCGCGACAGGAACGACGCGACCAGGTTCTGCTCGCGCGTGGAAACCAGCACACGGTCGTCGCGGGCGTCCGGCGACACGCGCTGCGTCGGGATCATCGAAGCGATCGTGCTGACGCTTGGCAGCGTGCGCGGATCGAGGCCGTTGAGCGCCGCCGACGACATGCCCGTGCTGCTCGACGGGGACGTGAAGCTGTTGTTGTCGCTGACGACGCTGTAGCCCGCATCGGCCGATGCCGCGGCCGTGTTGGCGTTGTCGCCCGAATTCGACGAGCCCGACAGCGTGTCGGTTTGCGGTGCCGGTGCTGCGGGAACGCGCTGGGGCGGCGCGAACGACGGCAGCGGATTACCCTGCAGCAGACGGGCCGGACCAGCCTGCACGGCGGCCGAGATAAAAGGCATCAGCCGGGTGGCCAGCGTCAAACGCCAGCTGGGCATCAGCCACAGCGTGAGCGCGAACAGCACAGCGAAGCCGCCGACCACGCTGAAAAGATGATGACTCAAACGCGTCCCTTGGCGCAGCGCGCCGCGCATGACCTGCGCGAGCCGCTCGTTGGGACGCCACGATAACCAGGCGTTCATTCAGATCTCCCATGTTGCTGGCTCCGCGAACACCGTCAAGACGACCGGCTGCACTGCTGTTCGAAAGAGCCAAGACGCCGCGTGCTCTGGTTAAGGCGACCACGACGTCGGGAAAACGGCAAAAAGTCCGTTGGGG
>BBSL01000013.1 GCA_001319865.1 Burkholderia sp. E7m39
CGACAGGCGGCGCAGGCGCATAAACGACGGGCGGCGGAGGCGGCGCATAGTACACGGGAGGCGGCGCTGCATAGACGGGATACGCCGGTGCGACAGGCACGCCGATGCCGATACCCACTGACACGTGAGCCTGCGCTGCACTGCTCAAACCCACCCCGAGTGCAGCGACGGCGATAAACGGAACGATCTTCTTCACTTGTATTTCTCCTGGCGGCTCGGCCCATCCGACCGCGTCGCATGACGACATGCTGTGAGATCAATGTATCGAAAAAGCCTGCATGCCGTTGTCTACATTTGTTGCAAATTGCAATTGCGGGAAAGCGGTGGGTCAGGCGGGGTCTTTGCTGCGCACCTCAGATGACATCGACGGCGTCGAAAATCAAGGGATTAGCCGCCAATCGCATGCTGATCGGGCATCCTGACCGGCTGCGCGACAGGCGCGCCGCGCGCTTCGGTAATCTTTATTTACAAATTCAGCGGCGGCCGTTGCGCGCGCGCATCGGCGGCTGGCCGCACCTCCTCAAGACGGTCAGTCGGGGCCCGGAAAAGCAAAACGCCCGGCAGCGAGCCGGGCGTTTTGCGCGATGCGCCACGTATGAACGTCAACCGACTTTCACATACGTGAACTCGCGAGAGACATTGGGCGGCACATAGGCGCCACTGATTTTCACGCGAGGCGTGAGCCGCTTCCTCTGGTCCCACCAGCGGCGGCGTTGGGTATGCGTGAGAAAACGCAAGTGCTTTCGGTAAGCAAAGATGCTCATATGACCACCTCCCGAATCTGACTGCGAGACGTTGAAAACGACGGTGACTGCCGATCCACTCCTACGGAAAATGCCCAAGCAGGTTTCGCGCCTGGCGCCCGAACTCACGCTGCCGCGCGCCCGCAGCCGTCCTGACAGCGTCAGTTGACCGCGAAATGCACGCTTGCGTGCGCCCAAACCACCTGCGAAAGCCGCCAGATCGCGCGTCGATTTATTGGAGCGCGATAGGCCCAACTTCACTTTTGAATCCTCTCGGAGCAGAACCATGTCCCAGCCCACTCTGCCGTGCTCTCCGGTTTGTCCGCGCGCTGCCTCGCGCGCGGCTTCTGCGGCGCCGGTATCCCGTCGCGGCAATCGCGAGCCGCTCGCCGCAGCGGGCGCGGAGACTCTCCAGTCAGATCGAATCCTGCGCCGCGTGTGACGGGCCTCAGCGGGTCGTCGAGTCGGCGGACATGCTCTTTTTAACCGTCCGCGGCGACAGCATCGGTACGACAGCGAACACACGTGCCGCTTCACGCCATGCACGGGTGCCCGGGCCACCGTGCATTGCAGCGGCGCGGTGCCCGTCGAACTGCTGGCACCGGCTCGGGCCGATCGGCGGTTTTCATCCAATGTACCTGTTCAGCGGCGATCTCACAGACGTCGACCGCATCGCCCGATGCCCGGTCGCGATCGAGGCCGAAGGTGCGCTCAAGGAAGCGCTGCCTGCGCTTGCCGGCGCCGCCCGGCTTGCGATCCGCTGCCGATTCCCGCAGGCGGCCCGCTGCTGTACCGTGCGGCTGCGCACCACGCAGCGCGCCTCGCCTCATGCAATCTGGCTGAGAACGGAGGACGCGTTGCGCGCGCTGCTGCGGATGATGGCCGGCACGCATGAAAACGCGCGCAACCGCGGCCTGGCGAACACGCTGGCGGGACCGGTTTTACGCGGCGTTCCCGGCGTGGTGGAAAAGCAACTGTCGTTGATGGAAGGGCTCCGCGAGGATCTTGCCGCGCTCTTGGGACTGATGTCACGGCGGGCCGTCGCACTCGTGCGGCAACGGCCAACTCCGCGCGCCACGCTCGACGCGATCGCCGCAGTTGTCGAACAATCGCTCGAACGCGCGCTCACAGGCGCGGCGAAAGGTGCAAGCGCCGAGTAAGCCGTGATAATGTGACGTCCGGCATGAACGGCCCCTCGCAACCGCCGCGCTTCGGGGCGCAAGCGGTGCAGCGGACTCCGTCAGCGGCGCCGGGACCAACACGCGGGCAACGACGCGGCAGGCGAGCAACGCCCGCCTGCGCTTCGTGACCAACCGACGAGAACGCACAATGATCAAGGTCAGCATCCTCTACCCGTATCGAGAAGGCGGACGTTTCGACGTCGACTATTATTGCGGCACGCACATGCCGCTCGCCGCGAAGCTGTTCGGCGCGGCGCTCAAGGGCTGGTCCGTCGACGTCGGCATCAACGCCGGGCCGCCGGGCTCGCCGCCGCCGTTCGTCGCAGCGGGGCACTTCCTGTTCGATACGGTCGAGGCGTTTTACGAGGTGTTCAAACCCGCCGGCGACACATTGCTCGCCGACATTCCCAATTACACGGACGGCGGCAACGGCAAGATCCTGATCAGCGAAGTCAAGGTCACGGTCTGAAGATGCCGCCTGACGCAACCGTTCGCGCGAAACTGCCGCGAGCGGTGCGCGCAAGCGTTCAGACGGCGCGCCCGGTGCCCGGCGCGCGCCCGAAGTGTTCAGCCGTCCGCCGGCCTGCCGGCGCCACGCGTCCCGCCTCGCGAGACGCTTTCTGAAGGAAAGGACCCACGATGTTCGGCGATATCGCCCGTTTTCTGCTCAATACCGTCTTCACGCTGTTCGGCGCCGCGCTCCTGCTGCGTGCGTGGCTCCAGTTCGTGCGCATGCAGCCGTACAACCCGGTGTCCAGCGCGGTGCTGCAGGTGACCAACTGGCTCGTGCTGCCGCTGCGCAAGATCATTCCGGGCGTGCGCGGCATCGACTGGGCGAGCCTCGTCGCCGCGCTGATCACGTCGATCGTCTATGTGGTGCTGATGGTTGCCATCGTCGGCGTCGATCCGCTCGGGCTGATGCCGTCGCTTCTGATCGTCGCACTGCTGACGGTCATCAAATGGGCGCTGAATCTGCTGATCTGGCTGACGATCCTGATGGCGCTGCTGTCGTGGCTCAATCCGCGCTCGCCGGCCATGCCGATCCTGTATCAGCTGACGGCGCCGTTTCTCGACCCGCTGCGCAAGATCATGCCGCGCCTCGGCGGCATCGACCTGTCGCCGATCCTGCTGTTCGTGATCGTCCAGGTGCTGCTGATGGTGGTGACGCGGGCGGCCGTGTCGCTGACGCTGTTCGGCATCTGACCGGTCTGATGCGCCGGGCTGCGGGCGCCGGGCTCCGCGCGCCGGGCGCGGAAAGCGGCGTCGCGGCCCGGACGGCGCCCCGCCGATTTGCCCAAATCGGCCGAAACCGCGTAAAATGGCGCGCTCTGCGGGCGTCGTATAATGGCTATTACCCTAGCTTCCCAAGCTAGAGACGTGGGTTCGATTCCCATCGCCCGCTCCACTTTCAGCCGCTTTCTCTGCCGTACCCAGCCGGTGCGCGCGCGGAGAAACGAGGCGGAGAATCCAGCGTGAGAGCCGCCTGTTCAGGCGGCTTTTTTGTAGCGTGCCCGCTGAAGCGCATAGCGCGCCCCTGCTGTGCGGCGCGTCCAGCGAGCAACCGAAAGCGCCCTCTCACGCGCTTCGCCGTCACTCTTGCCTTCATCCATGATGATTCACGATCCGAACGAAGCCGGCCTGCCGCGCGATCCTTCCCAATTGTCCAGCGACGAGCCGTCCAAATCCGCCCAGGCCACCGGCGCCGATGCACCGGACGAAGCGCTGCATCTGCGCCGCATCCGCAGCTTCGTGACGCGTGCGGGCCGCGTGTCGACCGGCCAGCGCCGCGCCATGGACGAACTCGGTCCGCGCTTCGTCGTGCCGTATACGCCATCGCAGCCGGACTGGAACGGGCTCTTTGGCCGCCGCGCGCCGCGCATCCTCGAAATCGGCTTCGGCATGGGCGCGACGACGGCCGAGATCGCCTCGCATCGTCCCGATGACGACTTTCTCGGCGTCGAAGTGCACGAGCCGGGCGTCGGCGCGCTGCTCAAGCTGATGGGCGAGCAGAATCTGTCGAACATCCGCATCATCCAGCACGACGCCGTCGAAGTGCTCGAGAACATGATCGCGCCGCACAGCCTCGACGGCGTGCACATTTTCTTCCCCGATCCGTGGCACAAGGCGCGCCATCACAAGCGCCGCCTGATTCAGCCGAAGTTCGTCGCGCTGCTCGTGTCGCGCCTGAAGCTGGGCGCGTACATCCATTGCGCGACCGACTGGCAGAACTACGCTGAACAGATGCTGGAGGTGCTCGGCGCGGAGCCCGCGCTCCAGAACACGGCCGACGGCTACGCGCCGCGACCCGACTATCGTCCCGTGACGAAATTCGAAAAGCGCGGCCTGCGCCTCGGGCATGGCGTCTGGGATCTGATCTTTAAGCGCCGTCCGAACGACTGATCAGATCTGCGGCTGCAAAAACAGAAACGGCCTGCGATTGAAGAATCGCAGGCCGTTGTCATGTCTGGCGTCTGGAACGTCGCGCGGTTCGTACGTTCTGCCCGAACAGGGTCAGTCCGCCCAGCTCAGGCCGCCGCTATAGCCGATCAGCAGGATCAACAAGCCGAAGCCGATCCGGTACCACGCAAACGCGCTGAAATCGTGCGCGGCGATATAGCGCAAAAGCCAGCGCACGCACGCGAACGCGCTGACGAACGCCGCCAGGAAACCGATCGAGAACAGTCCGAGCGCATCCGACGACAACGCTTGCCAGTCCTTGTGCAGCTCGTAGACCGTCGCGCCGAAGATGATCGGGATCGCGAGAAAGAACGAAAACTCGGTCGCGACGCGCCGGTCGAGCCCGAACAGCATGCCGCCGATGATCGTCGAGCCCGAGCGCGACATGCCCGGAATCAGCGCGAAGCATTGCGCGAGCCCGACTTTGAGCGCGTCGAGCGGACTGAGGTCGTCGATGGAATGCACGCGCGCGCGCACGTTCGGCCGGCTGCGCTGCCGCGCCTCGACCCACAGGATCAGCACGCCACCCACCACCAGCGCAAACGCGACGGGCACGGGCGAAAACAGCACCGCCTTGATCGCCTTTTCGAACAGCAAGCCCAGCACGATCGCCGGGATGGTCGCGATGATCACATTGAGCGTGAAGCGGCGCGCTTCGGGGCGCGTCGCGAGGCCCGCCACCACGTTGCCGATGCGCTGCCGAAACTCCCAGCACACGGCAAGAATGGCGCCGAGCTGAATCACGACGTCGAACGTCTTTTCCTGCGGCACATCGAAATTGAGCAGACTGCCGGCGACGATCAGGTGCCCCGTGCTCGATACCGGCAAAAACTCGGTCAAGCCTTCCACGACGCCGAGAATCAGCGCCTTCAACGTGAGTATCCAGTCCATCCGTGGCCCTTTTCGCTTGGAGTTGGTAGGCGATGCGCGGCCACGTCACACAAAGGCGCGGCCCGCCCGGCCACGCGCACGTCACTTTTCGACGATCTGCACGCGTATGCCGTTTGTAAGGACCGTGATTGTACCGGGTTCGTAGTTCACTCCGGCAAATTGCAGCTGATCGGGCTTGAATGTGTAGACGGGATAGTTAGCGAGCAGCTGTGTCGCGATCAGCGCGGCGGCCGCGTTGATCTGTTGCGAATAGGCTTGCGCGTTGCCGTCGACAGCGACGTTGTCGACGTTCGGCGAGCGCAGCACGACGGAACGGCTTTGCGGATCGTATTCGAGCTGGCTCGACAGCGTGATCACGCCGTTCACCGGCTGTTGCAGGAACGGGCTCGCGAGCCGCGCATCGAGCCGCACCGACACGCGGTTCGTATCGGCCAACAGGCCGACGACAGGATTCGCCAACGCGACCTCGAACACCTGCGACACCGTGCGCTGATATGGGAACTTGCGCTGGACAGCGTCCTGAACCTGCTTTTGTGAAAACGTGTAGTGGTCCGGAATAAACGGGAACGTCGATGTCGCGCACGCAGCGAGCGGCGCGGCGATGCCCGCGGCGGCGCAGGCCGACAGCGCGGAAGCCAGAAAGCGGCGCCGTGCGGGCGCAGCGGGTTGGGTCATGCAGATTCTCCTTGTGCTGCGGCGGGCACCGCGCGGTGTTGCCCGTGTTGCTCATGTTGAGCGCGTAACCAGCCAATATCTCGATGTCCGGGAAGTGGCAGCCGCGATCAAGTCCGGAATCAGGGCCGGGGTGTCACGGCCGAGTATCGGCCTCGAGACGCGCGAGCCAGACAAGCGCTTGTTCTCGCGAGTTGCCGCACATATCGGCCTGCGGCTGTAGACCCGAACAGCAGGCCGGACGTTCCGGCTGGCCGAAAATCGCGCAACGCAGATCGTCGCCGAGTTGCGCGCAGCGCACGCCTGCCGGCTTGCCGTCCGGCATGCCGGGAATCGGGCTAGAGATGGACGGCGCGATGCAGCACGCGCCGCAACGGGGGCGGCACGCGTGTTCCGCCGACGCGGATGGCGCTTGAGACAAATGAACAGACACTGCAGCTTCCTGTAACGCGGATACGCGAGACGGCACGCAATCATGCGAAAAATTGACGTCGATCAAACGATATTGTGCCATTTGACGCGTGCGGCTCTTTTACGCAATACCTCGCGCGCGCACTCCCGTAGACTCGATCGGACTGAACCCACGCTCGCACGGCGCCTGCCCTGTCCACCCGAGCGTCAGCGCGCCGCATTGACGGCATGCGCATCACCGGGCGGGCGTCTGGATATTGCCGATGACTACCGCGCCCTCCCTGCCTTCCGCCGATCCGCTGTTCCGCCCCGACCTGCTCGCCCGATACAGCGCGAACGGCCCGCGCTATACGTCCTACCCGACCGCTTTGCAATTCCGCGACGACTTCGCACCCAGCGACTACCGCCGCGCCGCCGCCGACGCGGGCGCATCGGACACGGACCTCTCGCTGTACTTCCACATTCCGTTTTGCGACACCGTCTGCTTCTACTGCGGCTGCAACAAGGTCGTGACGAAGAATCGCGCGCGCTCGGCGCCGTATCTCGCGCGGCTCAAGCGCGAGATCGCGCTGCAGGCGCAGTTGTTCGACGCCGCGCGGCCCGTGTCGCAACTGCATTGGGGCGGCGGCACGCCAACCTTTCTGTCGCACGACGAAATGTCGGAGCTGATGGCCGTCACGCGCGAGCACTTTCAGCTGCGCGGCGACGCCGAAGGCGAGTATTCGATCGAAGTCGATCCGCGCGAGGCGCCGCCGAAAACCATCGTGCATTTGCGCAATCTCGGCTTCAACCGGCTGAGCCTCGGCGTGCAGGACTTCGATCCCATCGTGCAACGCGCGATCAACCGTATCCAGCCGCTCGAAATGACCGCGAGTGTCATTCGGGCCGCGCGCGCGACGGGCTTTCATTCGATCGGCGTCGATCTGATCTACGGCCTGCCGTATCAGACGGTGAAGAGCTTCAGCAGAACGCTCGACGCGATGCTCGAACTCGCGCCCGACAGGCTGTCCGTGTTCGGCTATGCGCATATGCCGCAGCTATTCAAGATGCAGCGCCAGATGGATGCTTCTGCGCTGCCCTCACCCGCCGAGCGGCTGGCGATCCTGCGCGTCGTCGTCGAGCGGCTGACGGGCGCGGGCTATGTGTATATCGGCATGGATCATTTCGCGCTGCCCACGGACGAACTCGCGCGCGCCCAGGCGCAACGCACGCTGCATCGCAATTTCCAGGGCTACAGCACGCGTGCCGAATGCGATCTGATTGGCTTCGGCGCGTCGTCGATCGGCAAGGTCGGCGACGTCTACGCGCAGAACGCGAAAGACCTGGCGGGCTACGCGGCCGCCATCGATCAAGGCGAGCTGGCGATCACGCGCGGCGTGCGTCTCTCGGCCGACGACCGCCTGCGGCGCGACATCATCACGCAACTGATGTGCAATCTGGAATTGCGCTTCGACGAGTTCGAGGCGGCATACGGCATCCGCTTTCATCAAGCGTTCGCGCCGGAACTGGAGCGGCTGCGCAGCTTCGAGGACGACGGGCTCGTGAAGGTCGGTGAAAGGCGGCTCGATGTGCAGCTCGCCGGGCGCATGCTCGTGCGCAATATCGCAATGGTGTTCGACCGCTATCTCGGCCAGGCGCCGCTGCAGCGGTTTTCGCGCACGGTCTAGCGGGTGCGGCTTGGGCTCTGGCTTGCTCGTCGGCGGGTTTTCGGCCATAATCTGCCTCTTCGCCTCGCGCGGGTTCATTCTCGAAACCGCGCCAGCATTAGCCCAGGTGGTGAAACAGGTAGACGCAGGGGACTCAAAATCCCCCGCCGCAAGGCGTGCCGGTTCGAGTCCGGCCCTGGGCACCAGAATTCATCGATCAGATCAGACAACCCGCGCTCATCATTTAGCCGATGCCGCGGGTTTTTGCTTTCCGACACCCGCACTCCGAGGCACGGCGCCACGAAAGCAAAAAGCCGGACGACCTCGCGGCCAATCCGGCTTTGCAGTCAGCTTCGTCATCGAGTGCGCGAAACCTCAGCGCCTCTCACCGCTTCCCCATCCGTACAAGACAGCCCAGGAAAGCGCTCACCGCCCACCCGCCGCACCCACCAGCCGATGCGCAGCCGCACGCCGACGCTTCACGACATAGCCGAGCCACATCGCGAGCAGCCACACGGGCACCAGCAGCACCGACACGTTCAATCCTGGCGTCATCGCAAGAATGACGAGAATCATTGCCATGAAGGCAAGACAGATCCAATTGCTGGCCGGGAACCACAGCGACTTGAAGACGAGCTTCTCACCCTGCGCCACCATCGCGCGACGCGACTTCAGATGCGTCAAGCTGATCAGCGACCAGTTCAACACCAATGCCGCGACGACTAGCGCCATCAGCACGTCGAGCGCTTTCGCCGGAATCAGATAATTGATGATCACGCAAGCAAACGTCGCGATGGCCGACAGGCCGATTGCCATATACGGCACGCCGCGCCGATCCACCTTCAACAGCGCACGCGGCGCGTTGCCCTGCTCCGCGAGGCCGTACAGCATGCGGCTATTCGCATACACGCCGCTGTTGTAGACAGACAGCGCAGCCGTCAACACGACGACGTTAAGAACATTCGCCGTCAACCCCGCGCCGATCTGGGAAAAGATCATCACGAACGGACTGCCGCCTGCCGCCACCTGATTCCACGGATACAGCGACAGCAGCACGACCAGCGAGCAGATGTAGAAAATCAGAATCCGGTAGATCACCTGATTCACGGCCTTCGGAATGCTCTTCTGCGGATTGTCGGCTTCGGCGGCCGTGATGCCGATCAATTCCAGCCCGCCGAACGAGAACATGATGACGGCCAGCATCATGAACAGGCCGCTGAAGCCGCGCGGGAAGAAGCCGCCGTCGCGCCACAGGTTGGCGACCGATGCCTGCGGGCCGCCCTGGCCGCTCACCAGCAGAAAGCCGCCGAACACGATCATGCCGATCACGGCCACGACCTTGATGATCGCAAACCAGAACTCCGTCTCGCCGTACGCCTTCACGTTGGCCAGGTTGATCGCGTTGATCGCGACGAAGCAGACGAGCGCCGACACCCATGCCGGCACCGTCGGCCACCAGAAATGCACATACGTGCCGACGGCCGTGAGTTCGGCCATGCTGACGAGCACATACAGCACCCAGTAATTCCAGCCTGACAGGAAGCCAGGGAAATCGCCCCAGTACTTGTATGCGAAATGGCTGAACGATCCCGCGACAGGCTCCTGCGCCACCATCTCGCCGAGCTGGCGCATGATCAGAAACGCGATGAAGCCGCCGATCGCGTAGCCGAGAATCATCGACGGCCCCGCCGATTTCAGCACGCCCGCCGATCCGAGAAAGAGGCCCGTGCCGATGGCGCCGCCCAGCGCGATCAGCTGAATATGCCGGTTCTTCAGGCCGCGCTTGAGGCCGTCGTCATGCTGTCCGTTGCTCAAAATGTCTCACTCCACTGCAATCACATTCATCCGGGTACGCGCCGCCCAGTTCGAATGCAGGTCGAACCCGTGCGGAAAAGCCGTAAATTGTACCCTTCGCCGCTATCCGTCCTGCCCGGCAGAGGCTGGCGCCATCTCGCCCCAGGCGAGACGTGCGAACCGCCATCGCACCATGAAGGATGGCCACGCTCCCGCCAAACCCCTGCGCAACGTGTCCGAAATTAGCGCGGGATAGCGGTTGTCACCCTGGCTCGCGTTCGGTATGGTCGCAGAATCCCGTCCAGCCGATGGAGTCGCCATGTCGCCGAAACATCTGCTCTATGCCGTTCTCCTTGGCGCCTGTCTTGGCGCAACCGGCGCATCCGCACAGACGGGACAGACTCCCACCGAGCCAGCACCGTCCGCGGCACCCGTTGCGCCCGCACCCGACATGACGCCCGCGCCCGCGCCAGCGCCCGCACCCGCGGCTACCGAACCCGCTGCACCCGCGCCGGCCGCCGCAGCGTCCGCTCCCGCCCCCGCGCCGCGCGCTGCCGTTGCTTCGGCGCCGCCCGCCGGCCCCGTGCAGAACATCGTGCTCGTGCATGGCGCGTTCGTCGATGGATCGAGCTGGAACGGCGTGATCGCGCGGCTGCAGAAGAAGGGCTATCGCGTCGCGTCGGTGCAGATTCCGCTGACCTCGCTCGCCGACGACGTCGCCGCCACCAAACGCGTGCTCGCTCAACTGTCCGGCCCGACCGTGCTGGTCGGCCATTCGTGGGGCGGCGTCGTGATCACGGAGGCGGGCTCGGGACCGGACGCGTCGAAGGTGACGGGGCTTGTCTACGTGGCGGCCATCGCGCCGGACATCGGCGAGTCGGCCGTCGACATTCTCAAGCGCGGCCCGCAGATGCCCGCCGGCTCGGCGATGACGAAGGACAGCACGGGCTTTCTATGGCTCGACCCCGCCCGCTACCACGCCGACTTCGCCGCCGACGTGCCCGAAAACCTGACGCGCGTGCTGGTCGCCGCGCAGCAGCCGATCGCGAGCAAGAATTTCGAGGAGCGCGCGACGCAGGCCGCGTGGCGCTACAAGCCGTCGTTCTACATCGTCACGACGCGCGACCGCGCGGTGTCGCCGGAAATCCAGCGCTGGATGGCGCATCGCATCGGCGCGACCATCATCGAGACGCCGTCGAGCCACCTGTTGCCCGTGGCGCACGCCGGCGCGACGGCGGACGCGATTGACCGCGCGGCGAGGGAGTTCGGCAAGGAATAGCGGCGGCGCCCGCAGCGGGAAACACAGCGCGGCGCGCGCCAGCGAAAGTGGCGCGCTTCGTCGAAATCAGCGCGGCCGCTCCGCACGCGGACCCGTCGCGCCCTCACGCCGGCAACGCCGACGCCGCCGCCTCGCCCTCGGGAATCCGCGCGAGCCGCGCCACCGGCGACATCGCGATGATGGCCGCCTGCACGGCAAAGCCGAGCGCCGCCACGACGAGGCACGCATCCATGCCGAAACGCGCACTGATGGCCGCGCCAAGCAGCGCGCCGAGCGGCCGCGCGCCGTAAGTGGCCGTGCTGTTGAGCGCCGACACGCGGCCCATCATGCTGGCGGGCGTGATCGCCTGGCGCAGCGTCGTCGAGCCAACCGTCCACAGGATCGGGCCCGCGCCGAGCAGAAAGAAGCTCGCCGCTGCGAGCCAGAACGACGGCACGATGAGCGTCGCGACCATCGCCAGCGAGGCGGCCAGTCCGCAGAACGGCCCAACTGTCAGCGTGCGCCCGAACGTCACCCGCCGCGCGACGCAAGGCGCGGCAAGCGCGCCGCACACCATGCCGACGCCGTACGCGCCGAGCGTCGCGCCGACGGCCGACGCGCTCATCCCCAGCCGATGCACTGCGTACGGCACATACACCGCGTGCAGCGTAAAAAAGCCGACGTTGAAAAACACGGCCGTCGCGAGCATCGGACGCAGCAGCGCGTCGCGGTACACGAAACGCGCGCCGTCGCGCAGTTCCAGCATGAAGTGGCGCGCGGCGGACACGGCGCGTGGCGGCTCGCGCAACCCGGCCAGCAACGCGGCCGCGAGCGCCGACAGCGCCGCCGCGCATCCATAGGCCCAGCCCGCGCCGATCCAGCCGACCAGCAGCCCGCCCAAAGCCGGCCCCGCCGAATACGCGACGCTGCGCGCGAGTTCGACGCGACCGTTGGCAGCGGCAAGCAGATCGCGCGACACCAGCTCGGGCACGAGCGCGGGCGCGGCGACGCTGTACGCGACCGTGCCCGTCGCGCCGACAAAGCCGAGCACGGCGAGCAGCGGCAGCGTCAATGCATGCGACAGCACGAGCAGCAGCACGCCTGCCATCGCGAGCGCGCGCACGCCTTCGGAGACGGCCATCAGCGCGCGGCGCGAACGGCGGTCGGCGAACACGCCAAGCGGTATCGACAGCAACAGGAACGGCAAGGTCTGCGCGGTTTGCAGGAGCCCGATGTCGCGCGCGCCGGCGTGCAGCGTGAACACCGCGACGAGCGGCGCGGCCGCGAGGATGATCTGTTCGGCGGACTGCGCGATCAGGTTCGACCACGCGAGCCGCTGAAACGAAGCGGGCAATCCGTTGCGAAGAGAAGAGAAGCGGGAAAAGCGGGCGCGCATCGGCGGCCTCCGTGAGTCTATGACGAAGACCTCATCGTCACGATTTCACCCAGCCGATACGCCCCGCTTCTTGCTCTGTGATTCCTGCCGAAAAGAGCGTGCAGGCATCCGCTCAAGGCGCGTACGACGACGCCATGCCGCTTTCCAGCCCGTGTTCGAGCGTCGTGCGGACGAGCGCGAGGCCGCGCGAGCGCATCGAGCGAATTCGCGCCGCTCATGCAGATGGGGATGGCGTGCGGCGCGACGTTGCGGCCGATCACGAAGCTGTCGGCCGTTTTCACGAGCACGCCTTCTGGCGCAGCGCCGCCGCGAATTCGGCGGCGCGCCACGGCTCGGGCAGCGGCAGCCACAGATGCGAACTGGTCGGCGCCTGCCGGTACGCGACGCCCCCGAGCGACTGTCTCGCGATGCCATGCTCGGCATCGATGCGCGTGCGCTGCAGCGCGTTGAGCCGGTCCATCTCGCCGCTCTCGATCCAGCGCGACACGACCTCGGCCATCAGCGGCGCCGTCATCCGCTGATGGACGAAGCCTTCTCCGCGCTCGATCCGCTGATCCGCACGGAAATCCAGGACCCGTTGCTGCAACTGCAGGCGACGCTGAACAAGACCATCGTGTTCATTACGCACGATCTGGATGAGGCGCTGCGCATCGGCAATCGCATCGCGATCCTGCGCGACGGCACGCTGGTGCAGGAAGGCACGCCGAACGAAATCCTCACGAAGCCCGCCGTCGATTACGTCGCCAGGTTCGTCGAGCGGCGATCCGGCGCGCATTGCGCGTCAG
Organism: Burkholderia sp. E7m39; assembly: GCA_001319865.1. Lineage (GTDB taxonomy): Bacteria > Pseudomonadota > Gammaproteobacteria > Burkholderiales > Burkholderiaceae > Paraburkholderia > Paraburkholderia bengalensis. The sequence goes on from BBSL01000013.1 coordinate 13,235, forward strand.
GTTCGGCAGTCCGCCTGTGTGCGGATGAAGTAGCGCGGCAGGTAGAATGCACGCGATGAAGGCGTTCTTCGAGACATCGAAGAACGCCTTCGACGTTTGATGCATTGCGTTCGTCTGCGCTCGTATCCGCTTTAAGCCGCTCCCATGAATCTCGAAAGCATTCTCTTCTCCCAAGGTTTCGGTTCGCGCCGTCAGTGCCGCGCGTTGATCGCGGAAGGCCGCGTGTCGGTCGGCGGCGCGACGTTCGATGATCCCGATGCCGATGTCGCGACCGACGCGCTGGTGTTCGAGATCGACGGCATCGCATGGCCGTTTCGCGAGCGCGCGTACATCCTGCTCAACAAGCCGTCAGGTTATGAATGCTCGCGCGATCCACAGCATCATCTGAGCATCTTCAGCCTGCTGCCCGCCCAGTTCGCGACGCGCGGCGTGCAGTGCGTCGGCCGGCTCGATCAGGACACGACGGGCCTGCTGCTGCTCTCCGACGATGGCCAGTTCGTCCATGCGTACACGTCGCCCAAGCGCAAGGTGCCGAAGGTCTATCTCGCGACGACCCGTCATCCTCTCGACGACGCGCAGCTCGCCGCGCTGCGCGAGGGCGTGCTGCTGCACGGCGAGGCCAAACCCATTGCGGCCGTCGCGGCTCATGCGCGCAGCGCCAATGAACTGGAACTGACCGTGCTGGAAGGCAAATACCATCAGGTCAAGCGGATGGTGGCGGCGGCGGGCAACCGCGTCGAGGCGTTGCATCGCGAGCGCGTCGGCGGGCTCGCACTGCCCGCCATGCTCGCTCCCGGACAATGGCAATGGCTCGACGAAGCCAGCCTCGGACTGTTACGTAGCGGGTAACCGGGCAAGCGACTAACGCTTCCGGCCTGCCGCCCGCACGGCTGGCAAGCGATGGAGACTGCGTGGGATTCCGAACGAAATCCGCCTGAAACGCCTTGTCTGGCGCTGCGTCGCAGCATGCTTGCGCCGAACGCCCGTCCTATACTCTGCTTAACAAACGATTACAAAGCAGGCAAGGAGGAGCGCCATGGTTACCTACGGAAACCTCGGGGTTTCATACGGAATGGTCGCAATCGTCTGTCTCGCGTTTCTGCTGGTCGGTGGCGTCGCGGCCATCATGCATGTCCGGCATCGGTACGAGCCGAGCCTGATCGCGGCGCTGATCGGCGCATTCTGCTGTTTCCTCCTGCTGGAGGCGCTCCCGGCCATCACCTGAGCGGCACGCGATCCCGCAATTGGCTTGCGCCCGCGTTCAGGTTCGCCCGGGGCGCGCGAGCGTGCGCAAAAAGTCGTCGACGTCCGGAAAGCGCAGCCGCATGTGCAGTTCGCGCTTGAGCCGCGTGTTGATCAGACGCCGCGATTCGCGCATGAACGACAGCATCATCGGCCCGAGTTGCTGCTCCGCCTGCGCGCGTGCGATGCGCGGCGCGCGCTCGACGCCGTACGCGTCGGCCACCCTGTCGAAGTATTCGCCCATTTTCAGCGTCGTGTCGTCCGATGCGTGGATCACGCGCGACGGACGGCCATGCGTCGCCATGCGCAGCAGGATGGCGGCGAGGTCGTCGGCGTGGATGTGATTCGTGTAGACGTCGTCGGCATCGACGAGCGCGGGTGTGCGCTTCTCCAACCGTGCAAGCGGCAGACGATTGGCGGCGTAGATGCCCGGGATGCGCGCGATGCAGGCGGTCAACGTGCGCCGCGCGGCCGCGCGCCGCAATTGTGTTTCCGCCGATACGCGGCGCTTCGCGCGCTCGTTGGCGGGCGCGACGGGGCGCGTCTCGTCGAGCCACGCGCCGCCGCAATCGCCATAGACGCCCGTCGTGCTCGCATAGACGACGCGCACCCGCGCGTGGCCGGCGTGGCGAGGCGGCTGACCCCCGTCGGGTACAATAGCGGATGCTTTGCGGGCACGAATGCCTTGCTGCGCGCGTCCGAGCCGCCCCGTGCCGATCTGCCGGGCACGACGGATGCGCGGCGCGCCCAGGGTGGCGATCAGCGCGCGTGTGCGCAGGTCGTCGCCGCCGGTCTTTTGCGGGGGCGCGAGATGCAGCACGGTGGGCGCGAGGCGGGCCACCCGCGCGAGACTCGCGCGCGCGTCGAGGTCCCCGACAATCGGCGTGACGCCCGCTGCGCGCAATTCGTCGCGGCGCTCGGCGTGATGCGTCAGCGCATACAGACGCGCGCGTCGTTGCAGTTGCCGCACGCAGCGCATGCCGACATCGCCGCAACCGACGATCAGCACGCGCGGCCTGCGCAAATTTCGTGTCGCTTTCATCGTGGACGCATTGTAGCCGCGATCCACGACACGCATAGGTTACCGATTTCCAGCATCCGAACATTGAACGATATATGGCATTTAACGTAACGCTCCGGCAAAGCGGCCGGCAGTTTCAGGTAGAACCCGACGAACCCGTGCTGACGGCCGCCCTTCGCCAGGGCGTCGGCCTGCCGTACGGCTGCAAGAACGGCGCCTGCGGTTCGTGCAAGGGCACCGTCGTCGCGGGCCAAGTCGAGCAGCGCGCGCATTCGTCGTCGGCGCTGTCGAACGACGAGAAGACGCGCGGCATGGCTCTTTTGTGCTGCGCGACGGCCTGCACCGACCTCGAAGTCGATATCCGCGAAGTGACGGGCATCGGCGACGTGCAGATCAAAAAGCTGCCCTGCCGTGTGAACGCCATCGAGCGCAAAGCCGACGACGTCGTCGTGCTGAAGCTGCAGTTGCCCGCGAACGAACGCCTGCAGTACATGGCTGGCCAATACCTCGAGTTCATCCTGAAGGACGGCAAGCGCCGCAGCTACTCGATGGCGAATGCGCCGCATACGGAAGGCCCGATCGAGCTGCACATCCGCCACATGCCCGGCGGCGCGTTCACCGATCACGTCTTCAGCACGATGAAAGAGCGCGACATCCTGCGCTTCGAGGCGCCTCTCGGCACGTTCTTCCTGCGCGAAGAGTCGGACAAGCCGATCGTGCTGCTCGCATCGGGTACGGGCTTCGCGCCACTGAAAGCGATCGTCGAGCATGCCGTGTTCAAGAACATCACGCGCCCGATGACGCTGTACTGGGGCGCCCGCCGCAAGAAAGATCTGTACATGATGGAACTCGCCGAGCAATGGGCGCGCGAGATTCCGAACTTCAAGTTCGTGCCGGTTCTTTCCGAGCCGGATGCGGACGACGCATGGACGGGCCGCACGGGCTTCGTTCATCGCGCCGTCATCGAAGATCTGCCAGACTTGTCGGCGTATCAGGTGTACGCGTGCGGTGCGCCCGTGATGGTCGAGTCGGCGCAGCGCGATTTCACGCAGCATCATCGCCTGCCGGAAGACGAGTTCTACGCGGATTCGTTCACGAGCGCAGCCGATCTCGCGAATCCCGTCTGATCGTTGCGCATTCACGTTTCAAACGATAAGTCGGCCGGCAACGCGTAAAAACGTGCAAATTGCAGGTTTACACGGGCGCCGGCCTTGTCGTATTCTTTCGCGCATGAATCGCATCCTGTCCGAACTTCGACGTCGCCGCTCGCTGCTCCCTTAGGGGCGCCGCTGGCTTCGTCACGGATTCGCGCGGACAACGCGCAGGCAGTTCGAATCATGAAAGCCACGGCATGCCGTGGCTTTTTGTATTTCTGCCGTCCCCGTCGTACCTTCTTCTTTCCGTTGCTGGGCCATATCGTCCGAGGCGGTTTTTCATCCCTGTTTGCCTGGAGCCTGTAGCCATGAACTTCAATGAGTATCCGATCGATTCGCTGATGTACATCACGAACCGGCCCGAAATCGTTTTCACGCACGGCAAGGGCTCGTGGCTCTACGACAATACCGGCAAGCGATATCTGGATTTCATTCAGGGCTGGGCCGTCAACAGCCTCGGCCATTGCAACGACGGCGTGGTCGAAGCGCTCACGCAGCAGGCGCGCACGCTGATCAATCCGTCGCCGGCGTTCTATAACGAGCCGATGGCGAAGCTCGCGGGCCTGCTCACGCAACACAGCTGCTTCGACAAGGTGTTCTTCACGAACAGCGGCGCCGAAGCGAACGAAGGCGCAATCAAGCTCGCGCGCAAATACGGCAAGAAGTTCAAGAACGGCGCATACGAGATCATCACGTTCGACCACAGCTTTCACGGCCGCACGCTCGCGACGATGTCGGCGAGCGGCAAGCCGGGCTGGGACACGATCTACGCGCCGCAAGTCCCCGGCTTCCCGAAAGCGGATCTGAACGACATCGCGTCCGTCGAGAAGCTGATCACCGACAAAACGATCGCCGTGATGCTCGAACCGATCCAGGGCGAAGGCGGCGTCATCCCGGCGTCGCGCGAATTCATGCAGCAACTGCGCGAGCTGACGACGAAGCACAACCTGCTCCTCATCGTCGACGAAGTGCAAAGCGGCTGCGGCCGCGCGGGCACGCTGTTCGCGTACGAGCTGTCGGGCATCGAGCCGGACGTGATGACGCTCGCGAAGGGCATCGGCAGCGGCGTGCCGCTCGGCGCGCTGCTGTGCAAGAAGCACGTCGAAGTGTTCGAAGCGGGCGATCAGGGCGGCACGTACAACGGCAATCCGTTGATGACGGCAGCAGGCTACTCAGTGATCTCGCAGCTGACGGCGCCGGGCTTTCTCGAAGGCGTGAAGGCGCGCGGCGAGTATCTGCGCACCAAGCTGCTCGAACTGTCGGAAGAGCGCGGTTTCGAGGGCGAGCGCGGCGAAGGCCTGCTGCGCGCGTTGCTGCTCGGCAAGGACATCGGCAACCAGATCGTCGAGAAGGCGCGCCTGATGCAGCCGGACGGCCTGCTGCTGAACGCGGCCCGTCCGAACCTGCTGCGCTTCATGCCCGCGCTCAATGTGACGACGCAAGAGATCGACCAGATGATGTCGATGCTGCGCTCGATCCTGGACACGCTGTGAGCAACGCGGCTTCCCTGTCGATCCGCGTGTTCGCCGCTGCCGATACGGACGCGGTGATCGCGCTGTGGCTCGAAGCGTTTCCCGAGTACAGGGACGCGACGCGGCCGCAGCGCAATCCGCATCTGTCGATCAGGAACAAACTCGCGACACAGCCGGAACTGTTCTTCGTCGCGGTGAAGGACGGCCGTGTGGTCGGCACGGTGATGGCCGGATACGACGGGCATCGCGGGTGGATGTACTCGCTCGCGGTCTGCTCGCGTGAGCGGCGTCAGGGGATTGGCACGCAGTTGGTGCGGCATGCCGAGGCGGCGCTGACGGCTATCGGCTGCCCGAAGGTCAACCTCCAGGTGCTCAGCGCGAAAGAAGATGTGCGCGGTTTCTACGAGGCGCTCGGGTATCGTGCCGATGCTGTGATCAGTCTTGGAAAGCGGTTGGGCGAGTTCGCCTGACGCGCCGATAAAACGCTCGTCAATAAAAAAGCCGCATGCTCTCGCATGCGGCTTTTTTTCATCGTCAGCGCGTCACTCGCCCAGATACGCCGCCCGCACCTTCGGATCATCCAGCATGTGCTTCGCGTCGCCCGACATCGTGATCATGCCCGAGTCCATCACATAGCCGCGATCCGCGGCCTGCAGCGCCAGCCGGGCATTCTGCTCGACCAGCATCACCGTGATGCCTTCCTTCGAAATCTCGCGCACCACTTCGAAGATCTTCTCGACCATGATCGGCGACAGACCCATCGACGGCTCGTCGAGCAACAGCAGCTTCGGCTTCGAAATAACAGCACGCGCCATCGCCAGCATCTGCTGCTCGCCGCCCGAGAGCGTGCCCGCCAGCTGCGTCGCGCGTTCCTTCAGGCGCGGGAAGAAGCCGAACATCCGCTCGACGTCCTTCTTGATGCCGTCCGTATCGCTGCGCAAATACGCGCCCATCTGCATGTTCTCGACAATCGACATGCGCGCGAATATGCCCCGCCCTTCCGGCACCATCGCGAGGCCGCGCTTCAGAAGCTCATGCGGCGGCACGCCCCTGATCGACTGGCCCATGTATTCGATGTCGCCGGCCGAATAGGGCTTCAGA
>BBSL01000014.1 GCA_001319865.1 Burkholderia sp. E7m39
AATATCCATTTAATGCTCCTTAGCCCGTGCGACTGGATTCACGCTCTACATCTGCCGGTTGGCGCTGATGCTTCACGCAAATCGCAACGGCACTGCGGGTACTGATATTAAAGACCGGTAAAGTTGTCTTCGCCGGGCGTTGTTGGCAGCTGGGTTGCAACTGCCCTCGCGCCCGACGCGGATGCAAAAACGGCACCGTCGGATGGTCCGGTGCCGTCAGGCTGTACGTCCCGTCATTACATCTTCACGACGTCGAGGACCGCCTTCTTGCCGTCCTTGAAGTCGTAAAGCGTAATCGCGCCTTCTTTCAAATCGCCCTTGTCGTCGAATGCGATGTGACCGATGACACCTGTGTAATCGGTCGAAGGCATCGCAGCGAGCACCTTGGGCGGCTCGATCGAATTGGCGCGCTTCATTGCATCGACGATCACGTACACAGCGTCATACGTGAACGGCGCGTAAATCTGCACCGGCGTGTGGAAGCGTGCGTCGTACTTCTTTTCGAAGTCCGCTCCCCTTTCCATTTTCGAAAGCGCAAGACCTGCTTCCGAACATACGAGGTTCTGGACTGCACTGCCTGCCAGCTCCCCTACCTTGTCGGTGCACACGCCGTCGCCGCCAAGGATTTTTGCCCTGATTCCGAGCGCCGCTGCCTGTTTTGTGAACGGCCCGCCCGTTGCATCCATGCCGCCGAACATGATGGCGTCCGGCTGGGCACTTTTGATCTTCGTGAGGATGGCCCGGAAATCCGTGGCCCGGTCATTGGTCGCCTCGCGCGCGACGATCTTCGCGCCGCCCGCTTCGGCCGTCTTCGCGAATTCGTCAGCAAGACCTTTGCCATAGGCAGTCGCGTCGTCGACGACGGCGATCCGCTTCGCGCCGAGCGCTTTCGTCGCGTAGTTCGCCAGCGCCGGACCCTGCTGCGCATCGGTCGCGACGACCCGGAAGGTCGTCTTGAAGCCCTGCTGCGTATAGGCCGGATTCGTCGAGGACGGAGAGATCTGCACAATGCCCGCGTCGCTATATATCTTGGAGGCCGGAATCGACACACCCGAATTCAGATGCCCTACGACGGCGACCACATGGTCGTCGACGAGCTTCTGCGCCACCTGCGTGCCCGTTTTCGGGTCGCCGGCGTCGTCCTGCGCGTCGAGTTGCAGCTGTATCTTGCGGCCGTCGATGGTCAACCCCTGCGCGTTGATCTCTTCAATAGCGAGACGCGCCCCGTTTTCATTGTCCTTCCCCAAATGCGCAATGCCGCCCGTCAGCGGAGCTGCATGACCGATTTTCACGATAGTCACTTCGCTTGCGGGCGCTGACGCCGCCACGGCCGCCGACGCGCTCGTGCCCGCTTCGCCATCGCTTTTTTTGCCGCACGCGGTCGACATCGCGACCACGGCCGCGATGGACACGGCACAAGCAAACTTGACTCGCATTAAATAGGTCTCCTGCGCCTTGCTAAATCTGGTGTTCCGAGGCGCTCGAGCCCTGAGAACGCGCGCATTGTAACTCCAATTTTGCGACGGGCAATATTGTTGAATGCGCAGGGTTTTCCTGCATTGCAACCATATCTGCAGGCACTTAGCGCGCATTCATCGCAACCCGGTTGCGCCATAATTTCGTGCATCAGTTGCACCAGCGACGACGCCTTGCCACACCACATGTTGCCGCCGCTCCCGCGCGAGGCCGGCGGTATGGGCTTCCGCGCATATCGGCTTCGCATGACCATGTTCGCACCCTGATGCACCATATTTGTGCGCGAACAGACACGCGGCGCAAACATCGGACGAAAAACGGGGATCGATCACGCCGATGTGCTCAAATTACGCCGCCAAAATCAAAAATAATGTTCGCCTCGCCACCGTGTTTCCCGAGATTTTGGTTGATCTGTCACCGTTTTATGAGGGATCGGAGCAAAGCGAGGGCAACAAAAAAGCGCGCCCTCGGCGCGCTTTTTCGGATGGGGACAGTTCGTCAGGCCGGCAGACCGAGCCCACGCGGCAGCGGAAACGCGATGTTTTCCTCGATGCCCTCGAGCGCGCGCACATTGCGCACCCCAAGCTCGCGCAGCCGCGCGATCACAGCCTGCGCCAGCGCTTCCGGCGCCGACGCGCCGGCCGTCACGCCGATGCGGCGCTTGTCGGCGACCCACGCGGGATCGATCTGATCGGGCGAATCGACCATATAGGACGGCACACCGAGTTTTTCGGCCAGCTCGCGCAGCCGGTTCGAGTTCGAGCTGTTCGGGCTGCCGACCACGATCACGACATCGCACTGCGGCGCCATGAACTTGACGGCATCCTGGCGGTTTTGCGTCGCGTAGCAGATGTCCTGCTTCTTCGGCTCCTTGATGTCCGGATACTTCGCCTTCAGCGCGCCGATGATCTGCGCGGCATCGTCGACGGACAACGTGGTTTGCGTCACGTAGGCAATCCGGTGCGGATCGGCGAGCTGCAGCGCCTGCACGTCCTCGATATCCTCGACGAGGTACATGCCCTGCGCCGTCTGCCCCATCGTGCCTTCAACCTCCGGATGACCCTTGTGGCCGATCATCACGATGTCGAAGCCGTCGGCACGCATCTTCGCGACTTCGATGTGAACCTTGGTGACGAGCGGACACGTTGCGTCGTACACGCGCAGCCCGCGCTCTTCGGCCTCCGTGCGGACGGCCTTGGACACGCCGTGCGCGCTGAAGATCACCGTGCTGCCCGACGGCACTTCTTCCAGCTGCTCGATGAAGATCGCGCCCTTCTTGCGCAGATCCTCGACGACATACGCGTTATGAACGATTTCATGACGCACGTAGATCGGCGAACCGTACAGCTTGATGGCGCGTTCGACGATCTCGATTGCCCGATCGACGCCAGCGCAAAATCCGCGCGGTTGCGCAAGCAGGATTTCAGCTTCGGCGAGAGTCGTGTCCGTAATGCTCATGTTTACAGAATCCCGATGATTTTGACTTCGAACGTCAGCGCCTGGCCGGCGAGCGGATGGTTGAAATCGAACAGCGCCGAGGTTTCGCCGACCTCTTTCAGCACGCCGGCGTAGCGTCCACCGCCCGGCGCATTGAATTCGACGAGATCGCCGGGAGAAAAATCCTCGCCGATCATGCTGTTTTCGCGCAGCGTGGCCAGCGACACGCGCTGGATCAGTTCAGGGTTGCGCGGGCCGAATGCCAAACCGGGCTGTAGCTGAAAGGTAGAGTGGTGACCCACCTTCAATCCCAGCAGAATATCTTCCAGCGGCGGCGCCAGCTGGCCCGCGCCCAGCAGCAAGGTAGCGGGCTTGTCGTTGAAGGTGCTGACGATCTCGGCGCCATCGGCGAGCGAAAGCCGGTAGTGAAGCGTGACGTGCGAACCGGATTTCACTTCGGAGATGTCGATGATGCTCATGCGGTACTCGTTCGGTCGTGGCGCGCGGCGCATGGACGCCGCGGCGCGGGTCGCGCGCACGGAAGGTCCGGCAAAGCCTTGGGGCGCCGTGCGCAAAGGCTCTATTGTAAGCCACATATCCGCAGCCGGCTGGAACGTTGCTGCGCGGTGGCTCGTCGCCGCTTTATCTGAATTTCGAGGAACGTTGTCATGGACGACACCATAGCCACGCCCATAGCCGTGCCGCTCAAGGCCGCGGAAACGTCGCCGCCGCCGCGCGCGCCCGCATGGCCGAAGCGCGACATGCCGCGCGAAAGGCTCCTCGCAGCGGGCCCGGCGGCGTTGTCCGACACGGAACTGGTCGCGCTCGTGCTCGGCTCGGGGTTGGCCGGTCACCATGTGTTCGACGTCGCACGTTCGCTGCTGCAGCGCTTCGGCTCGCTTCGCGCGATGCTCGACGCAACCCCGGAAGATTTCGACGGCGTGCGCGGCGTCGGACCGGCCAAGCGCGCGCAACTGCTCGCCATCATGGAAATGGCGCGGCGCTCGCTCGTCGAAAAAATGCGGGAGCGTCCGCTGGTCGATTCGCCGGAAGCCGTCGAGGACTATCTGCGGCTCCTGATCGGCTCGCGGCCGTACGAGGTGTTCATCTGCCTTTTTCTCGATACGCGGCACAGGCTGATCCGGTCCGAGGAAAACTCGCGCGGCTCGCTGACGCGCATGGCCGTCTATCCGCGCGAAATCGTGCGGCGCGCGCTGTCGGTGAACGCGGCGAGTCTGATCGTCGCGCACAATCACCCGTCTGGCGCCGTCAAGCCAAGCGCAAGCGACCGGCAGCTGACCCGCGTGCTGCGCGATACCCTCGCGCTGATCGACGTGCAACTGATCGACCATCTGGTGATCGGCGCGAGCGAGACGTTTTCTTTTGCCCGCGCGGGCTGGCCGTGAAACGCGCTGCATGCGGCACGCGGGAAGCCACGCTGCCACGGCCGGGCGCGTGGCTTGGCGTGACTTGGGTTGCAAATAAGGTTTGATTTTTCGGCTGTTTTGCTGCTAATATTTCGGTTTGCCTCTTTCCAACCCCTGTTCCGAAGCCTCAAGGCCTTCTCGGAAAGCAAGCGATTCAAGTCGGCTACGGCTCGGTCCTCATGTTTTCCCGGGAAACTTCACGGCGTTCGAACTCAGAATTAGCGTATTAGGAGTGCTCTCATGGCACGCGTATGCCAAGTAACTGGGAAAGCGCCGATGAGCGGCAACAACGTTTCCCACGCAAACAACAAGACCAAGCGTCGTTTTCTCCCGAACCTGCAAAACCGCCGTTTCTGGGTTGAAAGCGAAAACCGTTGGGTGCGCCTGCGCGTTTCGAACGCCGGCCTGCGCCTGATCGACAAGAACGGTATCGACTCCGTGCTCGCTGACCTGCGCGCACGTGGCGAAGCCTAAGGAGTAAATCATGGCTAAGGGCGCACGCGACAAGATCAAGCTGGAATCGACCGCTGGTACGGGTCACTTCTACACGACCACGAAGAACAAACGCAACATGCCGGAAAAGATGGAGATCATGAAGTTCGATCCCGTCGTTCGCAAGCATGTGGCGTACAAGGAAACGAAGATCAAGTAATTGAGTCTTCAGCCTGTCGACGATAAAAAGCCCCGCTTCACGCGGGGCTTTTTGCATTTGGGCCGAGCATTGCCTTCTGGATTGCCCTCTGCATCGCCCGTCCCACGCTGTTTCGGCGCCCGCAATAGACTTCGCCGTTCGGCCAGCTTTCCCTCGCCAGCTTCGACGCGTATGCTGTTCGGTTTTCCAATCGAACGGCCGTGGCGGCGCTAGCCGCACCAGCCGCGCAACACGACGGAGAGAGGAGATGAACTTCGATGTAGCGATTGTCGGCAGCGGACTAGCCGGTTTGAGTGTCGCGCTGAATCTCGCGCAGACGCGGCGCGTCGCCGTGATAGCCAAGCGTTCGCTGACAGAGGGCGCCAGCGATTGGGCACAAGGCGGGATCGCCGCCGTGCTCGATTCAGGCGATAGCGTCGAGGATCACGTCGACGACACGCTGATCGCGGGCGGCGGTCTGTGCGACGAAGCCGCGACACGTTTCATCGTCGAGCACGGCCGCGCGGCGATTCAATGGCTGATCGACCAGGGCGTGCCGTTCACGAAAGACGATGCCGCAGAGCTCGGCTTTCACCTGACGCGCGAAGGCGGCCACAGCCACCGCCGCATCATTCACGCGGCCGACGCGACCGGCCACGCCGTCGTCGCGACGTTGAGCGAGCGGGTGCGGCAACATCCCAATATCACGCTGCTCGAAGATCACTACGCGATCGATCTGATCACCTCTGACCGGCTCGGCTTGCCGGGGCGCCGCTGTCACGGCCTGTACGCGCTCGATCTCGCCAGCGGCCGCACCGTGACGATCGAAGCCCCTCACACCGTTCTCGCCACGGGCGGCGCCGGCAAGGTCTACCTCTACACCACGAACCCGGATACGGCCACAGGCGACGGCATCGCCATGGCCTGGCGTGCGGGCTGCCGCGTGTCGAACATGGAATTCATCCAGTTTCATCCGACTTGTCTGTTTCACCCCTACGCCAAATCGTTTCTGATTTCAGAAGCCGTCAGAGGCGAAGGCGGCGTTCTGAAGCTGCCGGACGGCACCCGCTTTATGCCCGATCATGATCCGCGCGCCGAGTTGGCGCCGCGCGATATCGTCGCGCGCGCAATCGACTTCGAGATCAAGAAACGCGGTATCGACTGCGTGTATCTCGACATCAGCCACCAGTCGCCGGAGTTTCTGCGAGAGCATTTCCCGACCATTCTTGCGCGCTGTCTCGAACTGGGCATCGACATCACGAAAGAGCCGATTCCCGTCGTACCGGCGGCCCACTATACGTGCGGCGGCGTCGTGACCGATCTGGCCGGACGCACGGATCTGGCGGGACTGTATGCCGTCGGCGAGACGTCGTGCACGGGGCTGCACGGCGCGAACCGGCTGGCGAGCAACTCGCTGCTGGAGTGCCTCGTGATTGGCCGCTCCGCGGCACAGGCCATCGAAGACGAAGGCTTCGGCGCCGCCGTGCACGCGCCGCTGCCCGACTGGGACGAAAGCCGCGTCTCGGACCCGGATGAGGAAGTGGTCGTCGCCCACAACTGGGACGAGCTTCGCCGTCTGATGTGGAATTACGTGGGCATCGTGCGCACGGACAAGCGCCTCGCGCGCGCGAAACATCGGCTGGCGCTGCTGCGCGACGAAATCCACGAGTACTACGCAAACTTCAAGGTGAGCCGCGATCTGCTCGAACTGCGCAATCTCGTCGACGTGGCATCGCTGATCGTCGACAGCGCGCGTTCGCGCCGCGAAAGCCGCGGGCTGCACTACAGCCGCGACTGGCCGAACGCACTGCCGAAGGCGCTGCCGACCGTGCTCGCGCCTGAGCGTGTGCCGAACCGGAACGTGTAGCGGCCTGGCGGGTCGAGTGATCCATGAAACAGGCCATCGCCGTGTACTGACCGACGATGGCCTTTTCTCGAACCGCCCTGCAAAGCGCGATCAGACGATGCGCATCGAAAAATCCGTCGCGCGCACGTCCTTGGTCAGTGAGCCGACCGAAATGCGGTCCACGCCTGTCTCAGCGATCTGCCTGATCGTGTCGAAGTTCACCCCGCCCGACACTTCGAGCACGGCGCGCCCGGCCGTGATTCTCACGGCATCTCGCATCATATCGAACGAAAAGTTGTCGAGCAGAACGGACCGCGCGCCGTACGCGAGCGCGGACTCGAGCTGTTCGAGCGTTTCGACTTCGATCTGGATCGACACGCCCGCGTTCAGCGCGAGCGCCGCCTGCATGGCCGCACCGACACCGCCCGCCGCCGCGATGTGGTTTTCCTTGATCAGAATGCCGTCATAGAGCGCGAGCCGCTGGTTCGCGCCGCCGCCCACGCGCACCGCATACTTCTGCGCCAGCCGCAGGCCGGGCAGAGTTTTGCGCGTGTCGAGCACGCGCGCACGCGTGTATGCCGTCGCGTCGGCAAATTTGCGGGTGGCGCTGGCCACACCGGAGAGCATCTGCAGAAAATTCAGGCCGTTTCGCTCAGCCGTCAGCAGTGAGCGCGCCGGGCCGCGCAGTGTGCACACCACCGAATCCGCCGACATCCTGTCGCCTTCGCGATAACGCCAGCGCACTTCGATACGCGGATCGACGCGGCGCATCACTTCGCTAAACCACGGCACGCCGCACAGCACCGCCTCTTCGCGCACGATGATGCGCGCGTCGCGGATTTCGTCAGCGGGAACCAGCAGGCCCGTCAGATCGCCGCTGCCGACGTCTTCCGCGAGCGCATCGGTGACATTGCGCGCAATCGCCGCACTGAAGGCCGCGCCGTACTGCGCTTCGATCTCCGAAAAAAGCGGCGACACGGCGTCGCTCAGATCCCGTTGTTCATTCGCGCCCATCACGCCGCTCCGACGTTTGAGAACAGCGCGTTATCGCGCGCGAGATCGCCGCTCGCCTGCACGCGCTTCTTGTGCCGCGCGGCGAAATCGAGCATCCGGTCGATCGGCAGACGTGCGCGCTCGCCGATCGCCGCGTCGACGAAGATTTCGTTGTTGCCGCGCTCGAGCACGTCCGCGAGATTGCGCAGACCGTTCATCGCCATCCACGGACAATGCGCGCAGCTCTTGCACGTCGCGCTGTTGCCGGCCGTGGGCGCTTCGATAAAGGTCTTGCCGGGCGCCGCCAGCCGCATCTTGTGCAAGATGCCGAGATCGGTCGCGACGATGAAATGCGTCGCGCTGCTGTTCCGCGCCGCATCGATGAGCTGCGTCGTCGAGCCGACCACATCTGCCTGCGCGACGACGCTCTCCGGCGATTCAGGATGCACGAGCACCTTCGCGTCCGGATAGTCGGCGCGCACGAGATCGAGTTCGACACCTTTGAACTCGTCGTGCACGAGACACGAGCCTTGCCAGAGCAGCATGTCGGCGCCAGTCTTTTTCTGGATGTAGCCGCCAAGATGCCGGTCCGGCGCCCAGATGATCTTTTCGCCGCGCGCGTGCAGATCCGCGACGATCTCGAGCCCAATCGACGACGTCACCATCCAGTCGGCCCGCGCCTTCACTGCCGCGCTCGTGTTCGCATAGACGACGACCGTACGGTCCGGATGCGAGTCGCAAAATGCGGAAAATTCGTCGACGGGACAGCCGAGATCGAGCGAACAAGTCGCATCCAGATCCGGCATCAGAATGCGCTTGTTCGGACTCAGAATTTTCGCTGTCTCGCCCATGAAACGCACGCCCGCGACGACCAGCGTCTGAGCGTCATGATCACGTCCGAAACGCGCCATTTCCAGAGAATCGGCCACGCAGCCGCCCGTCTCGTCGGCGAGCTCCTGCAGTTCCGCATCGACGTAGTAGTGCGCGACGAGCACCGCCTTTTCTCGCTTCAGCAAGCCGCGAATGCGCTCTTTCAAAGCCAGCCGTTCCTGCGCCGACGGCGCATCGGGGACTTTCGCCCAAGCCTGGCCGACACTGCAGGCCGCGCCCTGCGGACGGTCGTACTCGACGCTCCTGATCGCCTGATTCATGATCTCCTCTGCCCTGCTGATACTGCCGCCCACAGCCATTCCGGCGGCCCAAAAAGCAAAACCCCGCCAACGCGGGGTTTTGTGACGTAACGAAAGTTTAATAGATTTCGTTGAAGATCAGGCGTAGCGCCGCAGGCGCATCGCAAATTCCTGCAGCGCCTTGATGCCGCTTTGTTCGGCGCGGTGACACCAATCCTGCAATTGCACCAGCAGTTGTTCGCGCGAGGCGTTGGAACGCTCCCACATCGCGGCCAGTTCGTTGCGCAACTCGATATAGGTGCGCAATTTCTGGCTATTCGCGAAAATTTGCGGCAGCTGAAGACGCTGCGGCTCGTCAAGGCCAGCCTCTTCCTTGTGGAACCAGTTGCGCGCGCCGCGCATCAACTGATACTTCTCGCGCGCGCCCACTTCCTTCAGGTGCGCAAGTTCCTGACGATAAGCCCGCTTGATCGCCTTCGCGTAACTCGCCATCACTTCGTAGCGGTTCGCCAGCACGGCCTGCAGCGTGTCCTGATCCAGCACGAGCTTGCCGGTGGTCAGACGCGGCGTAGGCGCGAGCTTCTTCACCTTGGCGAGACGGAAAGCCGACATGATGCGGATGTACATCCAGCCGATGTCGAACTCGTACCATTTGTTCGACAGCTTCGCCGACGTCGCGTACGTGTGGTGATTGTTGTGCAGCTCTTCACCGCCGATGATGATGCCCCACGGGATCAGGTTCGTGCTGGCATCCGACGAGTTGAAGTTGCGATAACCCCAGAAGTGTCCGAGGCCGTTCACCACGCCGGCCGCCCAGAACGGAATCCAGATCATCTGCACGGCCCACACGGTCAGGCCCACGATGCCGAACAGCGCGACGTCGATGACCATCATCAGGCTCACGCCGAGAATCGGATACTTCGTGTAGACGTTGCGCTCGAGCCAGTCGTTCGGCGTGCCGTGGCTGAACTTGCGCATCGTCTCTTCGTTCTTCGCTTCCGAGCGGTAGAGTTCGGCGCCTTCCAGCAACACCTTCCAGATGCCGCGCGTTTGCGGGCTGTGCGGATCTTCTTCCGTCTCGCACTTCGCGTGATGCTTGCGGTGAATCGCCGCCCATTGACCCGTCAGCATGCCCGTGGTCATCCACAGCCAGAAACGGAAAAAGTGGCTCGCAACGGGATGCAGGTCGAGCGCGCGGTGCGCCTGGCAGCGGTGCAGATAGACGGTGACGCCGATGATCGTCACGTGTGTGACGGCAAGCGTCCACAACAGGATTTGCCACCACGAGAAACGCAGGGCGCCGTGGGCAAGAAAATCAAGCAGGGAATTCAACAAGGCCATTTACCTGAGGAACGGAAGACATTCGCGCAAGGATACAACGGCGGATGTCAAGAAAGTGAAAGCAAAGTAGAGATTTAGGACGATATTTTACGCCAACGGTTCCAAGTGTCTGTAACAAAAAAGAAAATTGTTGTGCTGCGTCAACTGTGAACCTTGGTCGAAAAGGGTCGAAACGGCTATTTCCGGGGCGCGCAGCGGCCGTCTCAGGCTGCGTTACCGGGTTCGTTGGCGGCGCGGCCAGTCATCGTTACCGCCTGCGACATGATGTCGCTGACACCCGCTCCCGTGCCCGAAATGATGCGCACGTCGCGCTGCGCGTACGGAATTGATATGCCGTTTTCGGTGAAGAGCCGCCAGATGTTCCGGTTCACATTCGAGCGCACGCCCGACGTGCCCGTCGCCGCGTCGGCGATCCAGTAGCCGAGTTCTAGATTGATGCCGTCCGCGCCGAAACCCGCCAGATAAGGCGTCGGCGCGGGGTCCTGCAAGACACGCTCGACGCCGCGCGTCGCCTCGACGAGCAGCGCCATCGCCTTGTCGACATCCGTCGAATAGGCGACCTGCACGGTCGCCTTCGCGTTGCCGCGCGTCAGATAGGACGACTGGTTCTGCACGACGTCAGTGATCAGCTTTTCGTTCGGAATCAGCGTCTCGATGCCGTCGAGCCCGCGCACGACCGTGTAGCGCGTGCGGATCTGCGTGACCATGCCCTGCAGGCCGCTGACGTTGATCGTGTCGCCGATGCGCAGCGACCGGTCGATCAGAATGATGAAACCCGACACGTAATTGCTCGCGATCTTCTGCAAGCCGAAGCCAAGACCGACGCCGAGCGCGCCGCCGAACACGCCGAGCACCGTGATGTCGATGCCGACCAGCGACAGGCTGATCAGGATCGCCGCCAGAATCAGCAGCGCGCGGCTCACGCGCGACAGCACCACCTTCAGGTTTGCGTCGAGCGAGCCCGAGCGCATCAGCCGGTCTTCGAGCGCGGCGCCGAGCCACATCGCGACGATCATCGTCACGCACACCCACAAGAGGCCCGACATGAGCGACAGCAGCGACAGACGGGTGTTGGCGATCCGGAACTGGACGCTCGCCATCCACGCGAGCACGTCGTTCTGAATGCCCATCACGGTCAGCACCATGCCGATCCACACGATCAGCGACACCAGCTTTTCGACCAGCGACAGCCACGTATGCGTGCTGCCGTCGCGGCCGAACACGCGCCGCGCGAGGTAGAACACGATGTAAATCAGCCCGATGCCGAACAGCGGCACGAGCGCGAGATCCAGCAGCGACGTGTGAATGAACTGCCCGGCGATCGCGCGCGCAATCCACACGAGCACGCCGCCGAGCAACGGGAACAGCGCCCGGTTGAGGGCTTCCGCGCCGAAGCGCAGCGCGCCGTAGCGGGTCTCGCGCTGCGCGTCGAGCGCGCGGCGAGCGAGCC
>BBSL01000015.1 GCA_001319865.1 Burkholderia sp. E7m39
GAAATCGCGCACGACGTCGCCCAGCATGTGAAAGAAGATATGGTTCTGCATGACGTTTCCGGCAGCCGGCCGCGACGCTCACGGCGCGCGCCGGCCTGACTGCGTGATTCGGCGACGGCCGCGCGGGTCCTTGCGGGCCTTGCGCAGCCCGTCCGCGCGCCTTTAGCCGCGGCGCTCCAGCACGGCGGCAAAGAAGCCGTCCGTCGCGTGACGGTGCGGCCACAGCGACAGGTAATCGCCCATGTCCAGCTCGATGCGCTGTTCGGCGAGCACATCGCGCGCGGGCACCAGTTCGAAATCGGGATGATCGGCGAGGAACTGCTGCACGACGCCTTCGTTCTCCGCGTCGAGAATGCTGCAGGTCGCGTAGACGAGGCGTCCGCCCTTTTTCACAAGACGCGCGGCGCTGGTGAGAATGGACAGCTGCTTCGGCGTGAGTTCGGCGATCGATTCCGGCGACTGGCGCCACTTCAGATCGGGATTGCGGCGCAGCGTGCCGAGGCCGCTGCAGGGCGCGTCGACCAGCACGCGATCGATCTTGCCCGCGAGGCGCTTGATCTTCGCGTCGTGCTCGCTGTCGATCAGCACCGGGTTCACGTTCGACAGGCCGCTGCGCGCGAGGCGCGGCTTCAGCTTCGCCAGACGCCGGTCGGAGATGTCGAACGCATAGAGGCGCCCCGTCGAGCGCATCATCGCGCCGAGCGCAAGTGTCTTGCCGCCCGCGCCCGCGCAGAAGTCGACGATCATCTCGCCGCGCCGGGGCGCCACCAGCGAGCACAGCAACTGGCTGCCTTCGTCCTGCACTTCGAGCCAGCCGTTCTGGAACGCGTCGAGCTTCGACAGCGGCGGCTTGCCGACCACGCGAATGCCAAACGGCGCGAACGGCGTGGCGCCCGCCTCGATGCCCGCCTTCGACAACGCGGACAGCACCTCGTCGCGGCTCGCCTTGATCGGATTCGCACGCAGGTCGAGCGGCGCGGGGTAGTTCAGCGCGGCGGCGAGGTGCGCGAGTTCTTCGCCCTCGAACCGCTGGCTGAGCGCCTGATAGATCCAGTCGGGCAGATTCAGGCGGATGCGCAGCGGCAGGCTCTGCGGATCGACCTTCGACACATGCTCCAGCCAGGCGGATTCCGCTTCCGACACGAACGGCTTAAGCGCCGTGCGGCCCGCCGTCTGCATCAATCCGAGCAACGCCATACGGCGGTTAGGATTGCCGGTGCCGCTTTCTGCCAGATGCGCAAATTCCATCCGACGACGCAGCACCGCGAACACCGCCTCCGCGATCACGCCGCGCTCTCCGTGGCCAAGCTTCGGATGCGCGCGGAAGAAACGGCTGGTCGCGGCATCGGCCGGTCCGGTGAATGTTAGGACGTCGGCGAGCAAAGTCTCGGTTTGTCCAATCAGAAATCCATGCAGTCTCATGCGCCCTCCCCGGCGTTGTTCTGGCTTGTGGTGTCGAAGAAGAGCCACTGCGGCTCGGGCGGTGTCACGGTGACGCGCAGGCCGTCGAGCGCGAGACGCCCTTCGACGAACCAGCGCACGGCGCGCGGATAAATCACATGTTCGGTTTCGAGCACGCGGGCGGCGAGCGTCGCGGCGTCGTCGCCTGTCAGCACGGGCACCACCGATTGCGCGACGATCGGCCCATGATCCAGCGTCGGCGTGACGAAATGAACGGACGCGCCGTGCAGCCGCACGCCCGCGTCGAGCGCCTGCTGATGCGTCTTGAGGCCCGCAAAGCTCGGCAGCAGCGACGGATGCACGTTCAGCATGCGCCCCGCATAGCGATCGACGAAACCGTCGGTCAGCACGCGCATGAAGCCGGCGAGCACGACGAGATCGGGCGCAAAACTGTCGATTTCACGCGCGAGCGCCGCATCGAAGTGCTCGCGGTCGGGAAACTGGCGGTGGTCGACCACTGCCGTGGCAATGCCTTGCGACGCCGCGAACGCGAGGCCGGCGGCGTCAGGACGGTTGGCAATCACGGCGGCGATCCGCGCCGGCCAGCCCTCGCTCGCGCAGGCGCGCACGATGGCTTCCATGTTGCTGCCCCGTCCGGAAATCAGAATGACGAGATTTTTCATCCGCGGATTTTATCATTCGGCCATGCCCGTTCCGCGCCGCGGCGCCGGGTATGGCCCTGTGCGTTTATAATCGATTGTTTTGCGGCATCTGGCCCGCTCAAATCCATCGCCCGCTATCGTGAGAGTCTTCCGCGGTCTTCCCAATGCCGAGAGCCGTGCGCCGTGCGCACTGACCATCGGCAACTTCGACGGTGTCCACCGCGGGCATCAGGCGTTGCTCGCCCGTGTCCGCGCGGCCGCCGACGCGCGCGGCCTGCCCGTCTGTGTGATGACCTTCGAGCCGCACCCGCGCGAGTTCTTCAATCCCGCCAGCGCGCCGCCGCGCATCGCGATGCTGCGCGACAAGCTCGAGGCGCTGCGCATGAACGGCGTCGACCGGGTGGTCGTCGAGCATTTCAATCACACCTTCGCCAGCCAGTCGCCAGATGCATTCGTGCAGCGGATCATCGTCAACGGACTGCATGCCCGCTGGGTGATGATCGGCGACGACTTTCGCTATGGCGCAAAGCGCGCGGGCGATTTCGCGTCGCTGAAAGCGGCGGGCGAGCAGCATGGCTTCGAAGTCGAGCAAATGGCGACCGTCGCCGATCCGTCGGGCGCGCGCATTTCGAGTTCGGGCGTGCGCACGTCGCTGATCGCGGGCGACCTGGACGCGGCGCGCGCCGCGCTCGGCCGCGACTATCTGATCAGCGGCCACGTCGTGCACGGCCTGAAGCTCGGCCGCGATCTCGGTTTTCCCACGCTGAATCTGCCCATCGCGCACAAGCGTCCCGCGTTGTCGGGCATTTTCATCGTGCGCGTGCACGGCATCGCCGATCAGCCTTTGCCGGGCGTCGCGAGCCTCGGCCTGCGTCCGACCGTCGACGATTCCGGCCGCGTGCTGCTCGAAGTGCATCTGCTCGACTGGCACGGCGATGCGTACGGCAAGCTGGTGCGCGTCGAGTTCCTGAAGAAACTGCGCGACGAGGAAAAGTACGTCGACCTCGAAACGCTGACAGCGGCAATCGCGCGCGACGTCACGAACGCGCGCGCCTGGTTCGAAGCCGTCGGCGACGCGACGGGCAGCCGCTCCACCGGTTTCGCCACGTCGGCGACCGATCGAATTAGATGACCGACGCGGTACGTGCGGCTCGCCATGCGAAGCACGTACCGTCCGCCGCGCATCGACGGGCGCCGCATGCAGCACCTGCAGAAGCCCCGTGTCGCGCGAAGCCGGGCGCACGGTTGTCCCCATCAACCGGCGCCATCCAGACCTTCGCGCATGCCGCGCCCTAACACCGTATTCACCGCTACTTCACCATGAGCAACAAGAAAGCCGATTCGAAACCGCAGGCCCGGTATCCCGTCAACCTGCTCGACACGCCGTTCCCGATGCGCGGCGACCTGCCCAAGCGCGAGCCGCAATGGGTCAAGGAATGGCAGGAAGGCAAGATCTACGAGAAGATCCGCGCCGCTTCCAAAGGCCGCAAGAAGTTCATCCTGCACGACGGCCCGCCGTATGCGAACGGTGACATCCACCTCGGCCACGCGGTGAACAAGATCCTGAAGGACATGATCGTCAAGGCGCGCAACATGGCGGGCTTCGATGCCGTCTACGTGCCCGGCTGGGACTGTCACGGCATGCCGATCGAAATCCAGATCGAAAAGCAGTTCGGCAAGTCGCTGCCCGCCGCCGAAGTCATGCAGAAGGCGCGCGCCTACGCAACCGAGCAGATCGAGAAGCAGAAGGCGGGCTTCCGGCGCCTGGGCGTGCTCGGCGACTGGGACAACCCGTACAAGACGATGAACTTCGCAAACGAAGCGGGCGAAATCCGCGCGCTCGCGAAGATCATCGAGAAGGGCTACGTGTTTCGCGGGCTGAAGCCGGTGAACTGGTGCTTCGACTGCGGCTCGGCGCTCGCTGAAGCGGAAGTCGAGTACAAGGACAAGACCGACCCGACCATCGACGTGCTGTTCCCGTTCGCCGAGCCCGCGAAAGTGGCGCAGGCGTTCGGGCTCGCATCGCTGCCGCGCAACGAAGGCGGCATCGTGATCTGGACGACCACGCCGTGGACGATTCCCGCCAACCAGGCGCTGAACGTGCACCCCGAAATCGTCTACGCGCTCGTCGATACGCCGCGCGGTCTGCTGATCTTCGCTGAAGAGCGCGTCGAGGACTGCCTGAAGTCGTACGGCATCGAAGGCACGATCATCGCAAAGGCGCCGGGCGCGAAGCTCGCGAACGTGCGCTTCACGCATCCGCTCGCGTCCGCGCATCCGGGCTACAAGCGCACGTCGCCCGTGTATCTCGGCGATTACGTCACGACGGAAACGGGCACGGGCATCGTGCACTCGTCGCCGGCATACGGCGTCGAAGACTTCGTGTCGTGCAAGGCGCACGGCATGGCCGACTCGGACATCATCAGCCCCGTGATGGGCGACGGCCGTTATATCGAGTCGCTCGCGCTGTTCGGCGGCCTGTCGATCTGGGCGGCGAACCCGAAGATCGTCGAAGCGCTCGACGAAGCGGGCACGCTGC
>BBSL01000016.1 GCA_001319865.1 Burkholderia sp. E7m39
CCTGCACAGCTACATGCACTGCTGGCGCCACAAGACGCCGATCATCTATCGCGCCACTTCGCAGTGGTTCGCCGGCATGGACATCAAGCCGAAGGACAGCGACAAGACGCTGCGCGAAACGGCGCTCGAAGGCATCGAAGCGACGGCGTTCTATCCGTCGTGGGGCAAGCAGCGCCTGTTCGCGATGATCGCGAACCGTCCCGACTGGACGCTGTCGCGCCAGCGTCAGTGGGGCGTGCCGATGGCGTTCTTCGTGCACAAGGAAACGGGCGAGCTGCATCCGCGTACGCTGGAGCTGCTCGAAGAAGTCGCGAAGCGCGTCGAGGTGTCGGGCATCGAAGCCTGGCAGACGCTCGATCCGCGCGAGCTGATCGGCGACGACGCGAATCTGTACGAAAAGAACCGCGACACGCTCGACGTGTGGTTCGATTCGGGCACGACGCACTGGCATGTGCTGCGCGGCTCGCACAAGGACGAATTGCAGTTCCCGGCGGATCTTTACCTGGAAGGCTCGGACCAGCATCGCGGCTGGTTCCACTCGTCGCTGCTGACGGCCTCGATGCTCGACGGCCGTCCGCCGTACAACGCGCTGCTCACGCACGGCTTCACCGTCGACGGCGAAGGCCGCAAGATGTCGAAGTCGCTCGGCAACGGTATCGATCCGCATGAGGTGTCGAACCGTCTGGGCGCGGAAATCATCCGTCTGTGGATCGCGTCGACCGACTACTCTGGCGAGCTGGCGATTTCCGAAGAAATTCTCAAGCGCGTGACGGAAAGCTATCGACGCATCCGCAACACGCTGCGCTTCCTGCTCGCGAACCTGTCGGACTTCGACTTCGAGAAGAACGCGCGCCCCGTCGGCGAGTGGCTGGAAATCGACCGCTATGCGGTGGCGCTGACGGCCAATCTGCAGAACGACATCCTCGCGCACTACGACAGGTACGAGTTCCACCCCGTCGTCGCGAAGCTGCAGACGTTCTGCTCGGAAGATCTGGGCGGTTTCTATCTCGACGTGCTGAAGGATCGCCTGTACACGACGGCGCCCGATTCGAACGCGCGCCGCGCCGCGCAGACCGCGCTCTATCACATCGCGCAGGGTCTCTTGCGTCTGATGGCGCCGTTCCTGTCGTTCACGGCGGAAGAAGCGTGGAAGGTGTTCCAGCCGAATCGCGAGACGATCTTCACCGAGACGTACCACGCGTATCCGGAAGTCGCCGACGCGGCCGCGCTGCTCGACAAGTGGACGCTGCTGCGCGCGGTGCGCAGCGACGTCACGAAGGCGCTCGAAGAGGCGCGCGTCGCGAACCAGATCGGATCGTCGCTGCAGGCGGAAGTCGAAATCCGCGCAAGCGGCGCGCGTCATGAAGCGCTCGCGAGCCTGGGCGCCGATCTGAAGTTCGTGCTGATCACGTCGGGTGCGACGGTGCTGAAGGTGGACAACGTCGACGAAGAGGGCGTCGACGTGATCACGTCGAAGTACCTGAAGTGCGAACGCTGCTGGCACTATCGCAAAGAAGTCGGCGAAAACGCCGAGCATCCCACGCTGTGCGGCCGCTGCATCAGCAATCTGTTCGGCAACGGCGAAACGAGGAGCGCGGCATAATGTCCAGAACGCTGTCGAAACCGGCGGGCGGCTCGCTCGCGCCGTGGCTGGGCGTGGCCGTCATCGTGATCCTGTTCGACCAGTTGACGAAAATCGCGGTGGCGAAGGTGTTCGCGTACGGCTCGTCGCATGCCGTCGCGCCGTTCTTCAACCTCGTGCTCGTCTACAACCGCGGCGCCGCGTTCAGCTTCCTCGCGATGGCGGGCGGCTGGCAGCGCTGGGCGTTCACGGCGCTGGGGGTCGGCGCGGCGCTGCTGATCTGCTATCTGCTCAAGCGGCATGGCAATCAGAAGCTGTTCTGCACCGCGCTCTCGTTGATCATGGGCGGCGCGATCGGCAACGTGATCGACCGTCTGCTGTACGGCCACGTGATCGATTTCCTCGATTTCCATGTCGGCGGATGGCACTGGCCGGCGTTCAACCTCGCCGACAGCGCGATCACGATCGGCGCCGCATTGCTGGTGTTCGACGAATTGCGGCGCGTGCGCGGCGCGCGTTGAGTGCGTGTGACGCGCGGGCGGCGGGCGAGTGTTGCGCTGACGAGCCGCGCCGCCTGCGTCAGGTAGTTGCAGTACGGAAGCCGGCGCGCTTCAACCGATGCGCCGGTCATCACGTCTTGTCGGAGGCATCAGTTGGCCACAGAACTCGCCGGAAAGCACATCGTGCTCGGCATGACAGGCGGGATCGCCTGCTACAAGATCGCTGAACTCACGCGCCTGCTGGTCAAGGCGGGCGCGACCGTCCAGGTCGCGATGACGGAAGCCGCGACGCAGTTCATCACACCCGTCACGATGCAGGCGCTCTCCGGCCGCCCCGTCTACACGAGTCAATGGGACGCGCGCATTGCGAACAACATGCCGCATATCGATCTGTCGCGCGAAGCCGACGCGATCGTCATTGCCCCCGCCTCCACCGATTTCCTCGCCAAGCTCGCCAACGGCCTGTGCGACGACCTGCTGTCCACGCTGTGCATCGCGCGCGATTGTCCGCTGCTCGTCGTGCCCGCGATGAACCGCCAGATGTGGATGAACCCCGCGACGCAGCGCAACGTCAAGCAGCTACGCGCCGATGGCATCGAGTTGCTGGGTCCGGATTCGGGCGCGCAGGCGTGCGGCGAAACGGGCGATGGACGCATGCTCGAACCCGAAGCGGTCTACGAGGCGATCGCGGCTTTCTTCACGCCGAAGACGCTGGCGGGCCGCCGCGTGCTGCTGACAGCGGGTCCGACGTTCGAGCCGCTCGATCCCGTGCGCGGCATCACGAACCGCTCGAGCGGCAAAATGGGCTTCGCGCTCGCGCGTGCCGCGCAGCAGGCGGGCGCCGATGTGCATCTCGTCGCCGGGCCGGTCGGGCTCGAAACGCCGTGGGGCGTTTATCGCGAGGACGTGCAGACGGCGCAGCAAATGCACGACGCCGTGATGCGCGCGGTGCCTGGCCACGACATTTTTATCGGTGTCGCGGCCGTCGCCGATTGGCGCGCCGAGCATGTCGCCGAACACAAGATCAAGAAGACGGCCGATCGCGCGATCCCGTCGTTTTCGTTCGTCGAGAATCCCGACATTCTGGCGTCTGTCGCCAGAATGCCGCGTCCGCCGTTCTGCGTCGGCTTTGCAGCGGAAAGCGGCGATCTCGATGCGAACGGCGAAGAAAAGCGCAAGCGCAAGAACGTGCCGCTGCTGATCGGCAATCTCGGCCCGCAAACGTTCGGGCTCGACGACAACGAAGTCGTATTGTTCGAAGCCGCCGGCATCACGCGGCTTCCGCGCGCGGACAAGCAGACGCTCGCGCGCGCCCTGATTGCGGAAATCGCAAAGCGCCTGCCGGCAGCGAGCGTGACGGTTTGAACGCGAGTGCGTCCAACTCGCCGTCGTAACGACCACGCTCGACCACGATCCCTCAGCTAACGCACTGGTGCTGCCATGACCCTGCTCTCCGTGCTCGACCAGACGCCCGTGATCGACGGGCACACGGCCGCCGACGCGATCGCCGCGACCATCGAACTCGCGCAACTCGCCGACGACCTAGGCTACACACGCTACTGGTGCGCCGAACATCACGGCTTGTACGGCGTATCGAATCCTTGCCCCGAAGTCATGCTCGCGCGCCTCGGCAGCGTGACGAAGCGCATCCGCATCGGCTCAGGCGGCATCATGCTGCCCTACTACAGCCCGTTCAAGGTCGCGGAGCAGTTCATGATGCTCGAGGCGCTGTTTCCGGGTCGCATCGATCTGGGCGTCGGGCGCGCGCCGGGCGGCGACATGCGCACCGCGCAGGCTGTCGCGGCGGGTTCGTACGATCGCGGCGAACACTTCCCGCAGCAAGTGAGCGACCTCGTCGCGCTGATGGACGGCACGCTGCCGTCCGATCATCTCGCGCATGGCGTGCTGCTGCAGCCGCAAGTCGACACCCGCCCGCAACTCTGGGTGCTCGGCTCCAGCGACTTCGGCGGCATGCTCGCCGCGCAATTGGGCATCCGGTTTTCGTTCGCGCATTTCATCAACGCGCATTTCGGGCACGCCGTCGCGCAGGCGTATCGCGAACGCTTCAAAGCCGGCCACGAGCAGAAGCCCTATCTTGCCGCCGCCGTGTTCGTGATCTGCGCGGACACGGAACAGGAAGCCGCCGACCTCGAAAAAGGCGTCGACTTGCGCCGCGTGCAGATGGCGTACGGCCTGAACGCGCCCGTTCCGTCGATCGCGCAAGGGCTCGCGCAGGAGTACGGCGAGCGCGAGCAGCTGATCATCGATCGAGAAAAGCCGCGTAGCATCATCGGCACGCCGGAGTCCGTCGGCGAACGGCTGCGCGCGCTGCAAGAACAGTTCGACGCCGATGAGCTGATCGTGCTGACGGTCGCGGGCAGCTATCGCGCGCGGCTGCGCTCGTACGAGCTGCTCGCCGCCGAATTCGAACTCGGCAAATGACTCTGCTGGATTACTTCACCTCGTCAACCTCTCACCCGACTGCATGAAACTCGACCTCAAGATTCTCGACCCGCGCATGCGCGAACAACTCCCCGCTTATGCAACGACGGGCAGCGCGGGCCTCGACCTGCGCGCATGCCTCGACGCGCCGTTGACGCTCGAACCCGGCCAGACGGCGCTCGTGCCGACGGGGCTCGCGATCCACGTCGGCGATCCCGGCTATGCGGCACTGATCCTGCCGCGCTCGGGTCTCGGCCACAAGCACGGCATCGTGCTCGGCAACCTGGTCGGGCTGATCGATTCGGATTATCAAGGCCAACTGATGATCTCGACGTGGAATCGCGGCACGACCACGTTCACGTTGAACCCGATGGAACGTCTCGCGCAGCTGGTGATCGTCCCCGTCGTGCAGGCGGAGTTCAATATCGTCGACGACTTCGAGACGAGCGAGCGCGGCGCGGGCGGCTTCGGCAGCACCGGCAAGCACTGACGTTTTCTTCGTTGCTGATTGCCGCGCAGCGAGGCAAATAAAAACGGCGTGGGGTTTGAAACCCACGCCGTCTGTTTTTGCTTTGAGCGGAAGGTAGACGCTTAGTCGACTTCCACCGCTTCCGGATTCGGATTGCGCGGCGGCGCCGAGTTTTCGTCGAACGTCAGCTGGACCTTGTCGTCGGCATCTACGTCGACCGTCACGCGGCCGCCGTTCATCAACTTGCCGAACAGCAGCTCGTCGGCCAGCGCGCGGCGGATCGTGTCCTGGATCAGGCGCTGCATCGGCCGCGCGCCCATCAGGGGATCGAAGCCGTGCTTGGCCAGATGCTTGCGCAGCGCGTCGGTGAAGAGCGCGTCGACCTTCTTCTCGTGCAGCTGATCTTCCAGTTGCATGAGGAACTTGTCGACCACGCGCATGATGATTTCTTCATCGAGCGAGCGGAAGCTGATGGTCGCGTCCAGACGATTGCGGAACTCCGGCGTGAACATCCGCTTGATGTCGGCCATTTCGTCGCCCGTTTCGCGGCGCGTCGTGAAACCGATCGTCGACTTCTGCATGGATTCTGCGCCCGCATTCGTCGTCATGATGATGATGACGTTGCGGAAATCGGCCTTGCGTCCGTTGTTGTCAGTCAGCGTGCCGTGATCCATCACCTGCAGCAGCACGTTGTAGATGTCCGGATGCGCCTTCTCGATTTCGTCGAGCAGCAGCACGCAATGCGGCTTCTTCGTCACGGCTTCCGTCAGCAGACCACCCTGGTCGAAACCGACGTATCCCGGCGGCGCGCCGATCAGACGGCTCACCGCGTGACGCTCCATGTATTCCGACATGTCGAAGCGGATCAGCTCGATGCCCAGCGTGAACGCCAGTTGCCGCGCCACTTCCGTCTTGCCGACACCCGTGGGACCGGAGAACAGGAACGCGCCGATCGGCTTGTCCGTCTTGCCGAGGCCCGCGCGCGCCATCTTGATCGACGCCGACAGCGCGTCGATGGCCGGATCCTGGCCGAACACGACAGCCTTCAGATCGCGGTCGAGCGTCTGCAGCTTGCTGCGGTCGTCCTGCGACACACTTTGCGCCGGCACACGCGCGATCTTCGAAATGATCTCTTCGATCTCGCTCTTGCCGATGGTCTTCTTCTGCTTCGACTTCGGCAGGATGCGTTGCGCCGCGCCCGCTTCGTCGATCACGTCGATTGCCTTGTCGGGCAAGTGACGATCCGTGATGAAACGCGCCGACAGTTCAGCCGCCGCCGACAGCGCGCCCGACGAATACTTCACGCCGTGGTGTTCTTCGAAACGCGACTTCAGGCCGCGCAGGATCGCCACCGTCTGCTCGACGCTCGGCTCCGTCACGTCGATCTTCTGGAAACGACGCGACAACGCTGCGTCCTTTTCGAAGATGCCGCGGAATTCCGTGAACGTGGTCGCGCCGATGCACTTGAGCGTGCCCGACGACAGCGCCGGCTTCAGCAGATTCGAGGCGTCCAGCGTGCCGCCCGATGCGGCGCCCGCGCCGATCAGCGTGTGAATCTCGTCGATGAACAGGATAGCGTTCGGACGTTCCTTGAGTTCCTTCAGAACCGTCTTGAGGCGCTGCTCGAAATCGCCGCGATACTTCGTGCCCGCGAGCAGTGCGCCCATGTCGAGCGAATAGACCTGCGCGTCCACCAGAATGTCCGGCACTTCGCCGCGCGTGATGCGCCATGCGAGCCCTTCCGCGATCGCCGTCTTGCCGACGCCGGCCTCGCCGACCAGCAGCGGATTGTTCTTGCGGCGGCGGCACAGTACCTGCACGACGCGCTCGACTTCCGCCTCGCGTCCGATCAACGGATCGATGCGGCCGTCCTTCGCCATCTGGTTCAGGTTCTGTGTGAACTGCGCGAGCGGCGTTTCCTTCTGCGCGGCGGCTTCGTCCGACTCGGCGTTCGCGTCCGTCGACTTCGCAGCTTCCGAGCTGTTCGTCTTCGCGATGCCGTGCGAAATGAAATTGACGACGTCGAGGCGCGTCACGCCCTGCTGCTGCAGGTAGTAGACGGCATGCGAGTCCTTCTCGCCGAAGATCGCGACGAGCACGTTGGCGCCCGTCACTTCCTTCTTACCGTTCGAGGTCGACTGGACGTGCATGATCGCGCGCTGGATCACACGCTGGAAACCCAGCGTGGGCTGCGTATCGACGTCGTCGGTGCCCGGAACGGTCGGCGTATTGTCGTGAATGAAGTTGCGCAGGTTCTGACGCAGGTCTTCGATGTTGGCCGCGCAAGCGCGCAGCACTTCGGCCGCCGTCGGATTGTCCAACAGCGCCAGCAAAAGATGTTCGACCGTAATGAACTCATGCCGCGCCTGGCGCGCTTCCATGAACGCCATGTGCAGGCTGACTTCCAGTTCCTGGGCAATCATGCTTCCTCCATCACACACTGCAGCGGATGCCCGGCCTGCCGTGCGTGGGTAACGACTTGCTCGACTTTGGTCGACGCGATGTCCCGCGTGTAGACCCCACAAACTCCCCTGCCTTCGCGATGGACCTTCAACATGATTTGCGTTGCGGTCTCACGATCTTTATTGAAATATTCCTGCACGATCATCACGACGAATTCCATCGGCGTGAAATCGTCATTCAACAGCACCACCTTGAACATGGCAGGCGGCTTCAGCTTTTGTTCCTGCCGCTCCAGTACGGTGTTGTCCTGCTTGTCCGGGATAATCGCCATACACCCATTCTAAACAACTCGGACAGGCCCGCAATCCTGTCAAAACCCGACCGTCTGGCCGGACATTCGTTCCCTCCGGCCCTGTGGAGCAGCCTCTTGCGGGTGCGCTCTGCGCGGGGCCGCTTGCGGTGGCGCCCCTTCGGGAAATCTGTCATACAGCGTAATGGCTGCAGTCGGATCGAGTATCGCACAACCCGCGCCAGCAAGCTGATGACACGCCATATCGCACCGGCCTCTCGCCGTAGAACAGCATGTGAGTCGATTATGCGACTTTTCAAGACGCGCCGCTTGCGCCACCGCACATAAGAAAAGCGGGAGAAACCCTGGAAATTGGTTCTTTACAACGAACAATTGAGCGTCTCAAAATTTTCTTGACACTCGAATAAAGAGCCTCAACAATCAAGCTGGCACTTTTTTCAATAAGCGGTCTATACGAAAAAATGCCGTTGGTGAGCTTGTGAGGAGGGACGACTGCATCCCGCGGTCGTTGAGCTTTTCGAGGGCTCGTGGCAGCTTTTGAGTTACAGGGGAAGTTGGTATGGCAACTGGTACGGTCAAGTGGTTCAACGACGCGAAAGGTTTCGGATTCATTACGCCCGACGAAGGCGGTGAGGATCTGTTTGCGCACTTTTCGGCTATCCAGATGAACGGTTTCAAGACCCTCAAGGAAGGCCAAAAGGTGAGCTTCGAGGTCGTTCAAGGCCCGAAGGGCAAACAGGCATCGAACATTCAGGCTGCTGCCTGATACCGTTCGGTTCCGCGCCTTGGAAAACCCGGCTTCATGCCGGGTTTTTTCGTTTCTGGCGTGAGCAACGCGTCTATCGATAACTACGGCAGCGATCAGACAACCTTGAGGGTCGCCATCATGCCGAGATCTTCGTGTTCCAGTATGTGGCAATGGAACATGCGCTCGCCGGCATCGCGCTGAACCGTCGCGATGCGCACGACCTCGCCCGGCTGGACGTTGACGGTATCCCGCCATGCGAGAAACGGTTCGGCCGTGCTCGCCCCGCCCCGCTCCCGCGCGATCACCTGAAACTGCGTGCCGTGTAGATGGAAAGGATGATCCATGTCGGTGCGATTCTCGATCGACCAGACTTCCACTTCGCCGCGACGGCTGGTCAGCGCGATGCGCGACGGATCGAAGCTCGCGCCGTTGATCATGAACCGCATGCCGGCCGGCAGCACCGACATCGACGCGCCGGGCCGGTGCATCGCCGACATATCCATGGCTTCCGTGAATACCACCGATTTTTGCGGCGTCGGACTTCCTGTTTCAATCGTGTGACCGCTCGATGACAGCAGCGGCGCGATCGGACGCAGCGTTGCGGGCACCGCGGGGGCCGCTGCCGACGCGCCCGGCTCGAAGCGGACATCGGCGAGCGGTTTCGCCGGATCGGCGGGCAGACTGCCGCCTTTCGTCATCGTCATCTTGCGGCGGTCGTATGCGGCGGCGGTCAGCACGGCCGCCGCGGGCTGCGCGCCCGCGCGCACGATGATCTCGGCGCGCTCGCCGGGCGCGAGCAGCAGTTCCGTCAAGCCGTCGCGGGGCGCAGCAAGCAGGCCGCCATCGGTGGCGACCTGCGTGAAGGTCAGCGTGTCGCCCAGCGACAATCTCAAATAACGGGCATTGCACCCATTCCACAGACGCCAGCGCTCGTCCTGCGCAACGACGATGCGCGGCCGGCGCGCGCCGTTCACCAGCACGAATTGCCCTTCACGGCCGTTCATCCAGTCCATCATGTCGTTCGGCGCGACGGAGCCGTCGCTTGCCAACTTTAGGTCGGAGAAGAACAGATGGCGCTCGGGGAACGCGGCGAGCGGGTCGTCGGCGGCGCGCACGACGATCGGCCCGGCCAGCCCGCGAAACACCTGCTCCGCCGACATCATGTGCGGATGCGGGTGATACCAGTACGTGCCGGCGCTGCCGGGCGGCAATGTGAAGCGATACACGTGGCTCGCGCCGGGCGCGACGGGGCTGGTCGGATTGCCGTCCTGATCGGGCGGGACGGGCAGGCCGTGCCAGTGGATCGTCGACGGCTGCGGCAGCCGGTTGACGAAGCGGATTTCGACGGTATCGCCTTCGCGCACGTCGATCAGCGGACCGACCAGCGGGCCGGACAGCGGGCCGGACAGCGGGCCGGCAGTGCGGGGGGAAGTCGGTCCTTGCGGCGCATCGCCGTATAGCCACAGCGCGGTCGGATGCCCCGGCATCAACTGGCGGCGCTCGGGCTGTGCGACGAGCGTCGCGCGAAATACGCCCGGCTCGCTGCTTTCGTTCGCGAGCTTGCGCAACGCGGCAAGCGGCGCGTCTGCGGGCAAGGCCGTTTCGGGGGCGAGCGCGGCCGCTTTCTGGCCGGCGGGCGGTCTCGGGTGAGACGGCGACATTCCCGGCATGTCGTCCATATCCGACATGCCGGACATGCCGTGCATGTCGTGCATCGAGTGCTGCGCGAAGACGTTGCGCGCAAAAAGCGACGCGACGGCGACGCTCAACGTGCGAGCGAGAAAATCCCTGCGAATCATGGATCGGTTCCTTGCTGATGCGGCGCGGCAATCAGGCGATCGCGCAGACCGCATGAATCGTGTGACGACGGGCGTGAAGGATTGACTCACGCATCGGTTCAGGTAGCGCTAGCTGAAAGCGCCGACACGAAACGTTCACGCGATGGGCGGCCGCACGGGCGGTGCGCGCGTGACGCTGGCGCGCGCGGCATCGCTGACGGCCTTCGGCCGTTCCGTCGACGCGACCCGCGCGGGCGGGGCGACCCCCGACACCAATCCGCTGCAATGCGCACCGCAATGCGCGCCGCACGCCGTGATGCAGCACAGCGAGTGGTCGCGCTGGCGGGGAGAACCCGATCCGCTCATGTCCATTGACACGGCGCAATGCGGCGCCGCCTGGCTGGCGCGCAT
The DNA here is from genome assembly GCA_001319865.1 of Burkholderia sp. E7m39. Taxonomy (GTDB): domain Bacteria; phylum Pseudomonadota; class Gammaproteobacteria; order Burkholderiales; family Burkholderiaceae; genus Paraburkholderia; species Paraburkholderia bengalensis. The sequence goes on from BBSL01000016.1 coordinate 10,644, forward strand.
CGGCGCGTGGATGCCCGTGGCCCGAACCGGCGCAGAGTGATGCTCGCACGCCGGCGCGCCCTGCACCCCGGACAAGGTGAGCAAGAGCGCGACGACAATGCGCGCGCAGAAATTGCGCCAGAGCTTCATCACGTCTGCGAATAGAAAATGCGCGATAACCCGCGAAACAAGCGATGCGAAAACAGGGAAAGGAATCGCCCGATCATAACGCAGCCCGGTTCGCCGCGTTGATCGCGCGAACGCGAAACGCAGGCTCAAGATGAAACCCCGGCGGGCCTGCGCACGCCGGGGTCCCGCTCAAGCCACAACCAGGACACGACCAGGCGGACGGCGCCTACATGTTGTCGATCATCACCTGGCCGAAGCCCGAGCACGACACCTGGGTCGCGCCTTCCATCAGGCGAGCGAAGTCGTACGTGACACGCTTGGACAGAATCGACTTTTCCATCGACTTGATGATCGCGTCCGCCGCTTCCGTCCAGCCCAGATGCCGCAGCATCATTTCCGCCGACAGGATTTCCGACCCCGGATTCACGTAGTCCTTGCCCGCGTACTTCGGCGCGGTGCCGTGCGTCGCTTCGAACATCGCGACGGTATCCGACATGTTCGCGCCCGGCGCGATGCCGATGCCGCCCACCTGCGCCGCGAGCGCATCCGAGATGTAGTCGCCGTTCAGATTCAGCGTCGCGATCACGTCGTATTCGGCGGGACGCAACAGGATCTGCTGCAGGAAGGCATCGGCAATCACATCCTTCACGACGATGTCGCCGCCCGTCTTCGGATTTTTCAGCTTCATCCACGGGCCGCCTTCGATCAGCTCCGCGCCGAACTCTTTCTGCGCGAGCGCGTAGCCGTAGTCGCGGAATGCGCCTTCCGTGTACTTCATGATGTTGCCTTTATGCACCAGCGTGACCGTGCGGCGATCGTGGTCGATCGCGTACTGGATCGCCTTGCGCACGAGACGCTCGGTGCCTTCGCGCGATACCGGCTTCACGCCGATACCCGACGAATCGGGGAAACGGATTTTCTTCACACCCATTTCGTCGCGCAGGAACTGAATGACCTTCTTCGCTTCAGGCGAACCCGCCGGCCACTCGATACCCGCGTAAATGTCTTCCGAGTTCTCGCGGAAGATCACCATGTTGACCTTCTCCGGCTCGCGCAGCGGCGACGGCACGCCCTTGAAATACTGCACGGGACGCAGACACACATACAGATCGAGCTCCTGGCGCAGCGTGACGTTCAGCGAGCGGATGCCGCCACCGACGGGCGTCGTCAGCGGTCCCTTGATCGACACGATGTATTCCTTCACGGCCTGCAGCGTTTCGTCCGGGAGCCATACATCGGGACCATAGACTTTGGTCGCCTTCTCGCCCGCGTAGATTTCCATCCAATGGATCTTCTTCTTGCCGCCGTAGGCCTTTTCAACAGCCGCATTGACGACCTTGATCATCACGGGCGTAATGTCGACGCCCGTGCCGTCGCCTTCGATGTACGGAATGATCGGCTGGTCGGAAACGTTGAGCGAGAAATCCGGGTTGACTGTGATCTTGTCACCGTCTGCCGAAACCGTGATGTGCTGATACGCCATGATCGGACTCCAGTGATAGCTGTGCTGTGAGAACAGGTTGGAATTGCGAAACCGGGGCGCCCTTTCTTGTCGCGCGAGCCAAGGCGCTACGCTGCTGCGGGATGCCGGTGCAGCAGCGGCCAGGCGGCTATTCTAGCCCACGTCCGGCAGACCTCGTGCCTGGCACGACCACTGATACGCCCAAATGCAGCGCCGGCATCCGAAACACAAATCCGATGTCCTATATCTTATATAAGACATAAGAATGGCCGAACTCGATTATGCAT
>BBSL01000017.1 GCA_001319865.1 Burkholderia sp. E7m39
CGCGGACTTTTTCCGCGTGCAGAAGCAGATCGGCGAGCGCCTGAAGGGTGTGGCCGTGCCGATCCAGATCCCCATCGGCGCGGAAGAGCATTTTCAGGGCGTGGTCGATCTCGTGAAGATGAAGGCGATCGTCTGGGACGACGAGAGCCAGGGCATCAAGTTCACGTACGAAGAGATACCCGACAACCTGAAGGAACTCGCGCACGAGTGGCGCGAAAAGATGGTCGAGGCGGCGGCGGAATCGAGCGAAGAGCTGCTCGAAAAGTACCTCACCGATCACGAGAGCCTGACGGAAGACGAGATCAAGGCGGCGATCAGAAAGCGCACCATCGCGAATGAAATCGTGCCGATGCTGTGCGGCAGCGCGTTCAAGAACAAGGGCGTGCAGGCCATGCTCGACGCCGTGATCGACTATCTGCCGTCGCCCGTGGACGTGCCCGCCATTCTCGGCCACACCGAGGACGACAAGGAAGCGGAGCGTCATCCGAGCGACGACGAGCCGTTCTCCGCGCTCGCGTTCAAGATCATGACGGACCCGTTCGTCGGTCAACTGATCTTTTTCCGCGTGTACTCGGGCGTGGTCGAATCGGGCGATACCGTCTACAACCCGGTGAAGGAAAAGAAGGAGCGCCTCGGCCGCATTCTTCAGATGCACGCGAACGAGCGCAAGGAAATCAAGGAAGTGCGCGCGGGCGACATCGCGGCCGCCGTCGGCCTGAAGGAAGCGACCACGGGCGACACGTTGTGCGATCCGAACAACATCATCATCCTCGAACGGATGATCTTCCCTGAGCCGGTGATCTCGCAGGCCGTCGAGCCCAAGACCAAAGCCGACCAGGAGAAGATGGGCATTGCGCTCAATCGTCTCGCGCAGGAGGACCCGTCGTTCCGCGTCAACACCGACGAAGAATCCGGCCAGACGATCATCTCGGGCATGGGCGAGCTGCACCTGGAAATTCTCGTCGACCGGATGAAGCGCGAGTTCAATGTCGAGGCCACCGTCGGCAAGCCGCAGGTCGCCTATCGCGAGACGGTGCGCACCAAGGTCGAGGACGTCGAGGGCAAGTTCGTCAAGCAGTCAGGCGGACGCGGCCAGTACGGTCACGCAGTGATCTCGCTCGAACCCGATCCGGGCAAGGGCTACGAGTTCATCGACGCGATCAAGGGCGGCGTGATTCCACGCGAATTCATTCCGGCTGTCGACAAGGGCATTCAGGAAACCTTGAAAGCAGGCGTGCTCGCGGGCTACCCCGTGGTGGACGTGAAGGTGACGCTGACGTTCGGTTCGTACCACGACGTCGACTCGAACGAGAACGCGTTCCGCATGGCCGGCTCGATGGCGTTCAAGGACGCGATGCGCAAGGCGAAGCCCGTGCTGCTCGAACCGATGATGGCCGTCGAAGTCGAAACGCCGGAAGAGTTCATGGGCAACGTGATGGGCGACCTGTCGGGCCGCCGCGGCATCGTGCAGGGCATGGAGGATATCGCCGGTGGCGGCGGCAAGCTGGTGCGCGCGGAAGTGCCGCTGGCAGAGATGTTCGGCTACTCGACTTCTCTTCGTTCGCTGACGCAAGGGCGTGCTACTTACACGATGGAGTTCAAGCAGTACGCTGAGACGCCGACGAATGTGTCGGAGGCGATTATCAATTCAAAGTCGAAGTAGCGTTTCTTTTTTTGTTGTGCGGGCCCGTTCTTTTGAGCGGGCCTTTTTTATGTCTGCTATTTACGCTGGCATGCGCGAGTTGCTTTGCGCTGTTCTTGTGTTGCCACGGTGCCGAGCGGCAGCTGGTTTTCCAAAGAATGATGTCCAGGTGCTGCGCACACCTTACCAGGTCCCCTTACGGGCGACGCGGACACCCAGATATCGCATGGTTCCAGTGGCGGTGATGACTTCGCCGCCGTGGTCCGTGGTGTCGCCGAAGGCGCAACGCCGATACCAGCAAACCGCAAAAACAAAAACGTTTTTGACCATGCCAGAATAAACGACGATCAAAGTGGGCAAAGGAGACGAGTAATGAGCACCGACAAAGATCCAACACCAACCCCGGCCGATCACCCCAAAACAGACTGGCGCGAACACGGCGTCAAGGTCATCAAAGGCGACCAGCTCGACACGAACACGCCGCAAACGTCCGGCATGAACCGCGCCGCGGCGATCAACGCGGCCCGCGCCGGCGCGCAAAAGCTATGGGCGGGCACCGTGACGATCCATCCGAATGCGAAGACGGGCGCGCATCATCACGGCGCGCTCGAAAGCGTCATCTATGTCGTGCGCGGTCACGCGCGGATGCGCTGGGGCGAGCATCTGGAATACACGGCGGAGGCCGGTCCCGGCGACTTCATCTTCGTGCCGCCGTACGTGCCGCACCAGGAGATCAACGCCAGCACCGACGATCCCCTCGAATGCGTGCTGGTGCGCAGCGACAACGAAGCCGTCGTCGTGAACCTGAACATCGATGCCGTCGAGCAGCCGGAAACCGTGTACTGGGTCGATCCCATCCACAAGCATCCGCACGATCACTGAACGCAAGCCCAAAGCCGACGCCGCCCTCACGATATGACGCCGACCTCTTCGCTACGCCCTCGCCTCGTCACGCTGTACGCCGGACTGATTACCGCGAATCTCGCTGCGTGGGCGTGGGCGCTGATCGCGTTTCGCGACTATCCGCTGCTGCTCGGCACGGCGCTGCTCGCGTATGGCTTCGGCTTGCGCCATGCCGTCGATGCCGACCACATCGCCGCGATCGACGCCGTCACGCGCAAGCTGATGCAGCAAGGCAAACGTCCGCTCGGCGTCGGGCTCGCGTTCTCGCTCGGGCATTCGAGCATCGTGATCGCGGCGACCGTCGGCATTGCGTTGACAGCGCTGTCGCTACACGGACGCTTCGAAGCGTTTCATGCGGTCGGCGGCGCGATCGGGACGCTCGTCTCGTCGACCTTTCTGCTGGTGCTCGCTGCCGTGAACCTCACGATTCTGCGCGACGTCTGGCGCCGCTACCGGCACGTGCAGCAAGGCGGACAGCTGACGCACGAAGAAGCGTCGCGCGGCGCGCCCGCCGGTCTGCTGTCGCGCGCGCTGAAGCCGCTCTTCAGGCTCGTGACGAAAAGCTGGCACATGTACCCCGTCGGCGTGCTGTTCGGCCTCGGTTTCGACACGGCGACGGAAATCGGCCTGCTCGCGATCGCCGCCGCCGAGGCCGGCAAGGGCCTGCCGCTCTACTCGATCCTCGTCTTTCCCGCGCTCTTCACGGCGGGCATGACGCTCGTCGATTCCACCGACAACGTGCTGATGGTCCACGCGTACAGCTGGGCGATGGACGACCCGAAGCGCAAGCTCTACTACAACGCGAGCATCACGTTCGTGTCGGCGGTGGTCGCGATCGCGATCGGCGGCATCGAGGCACTCGGCTTGCTAGCCGACAAGCTCGGACTAAACGGCGGCGCGTGGGATGCCGTCGCGGCCGTCAACGAGCGCTTCGGCCTGCTCGGCTACGGCATCGTCAGCGTGTTCGTGCTGTGCTGGATCGGCTCGATCCTGTTCCATCGCTGGCGCAGGCCCGCCACGCTGCGCTAAGCGCACAAGCGCGCGACGGCGGCGCCCTCTGCCGGCGCACCGAAACAGCCGCCACAGCAGCCGCCACACCACGCAGCTCGCCCGGCCACACGCACTTCGCCGTTGTGCGCGCGACACAACCGCGCCGCCGATTCGTCTGAAGGCAAGCGTGCGCGGGCGCAATTGCTCCCAATCCGGAGGCAATCGCTTAAACTGGTCCCGCATCGTCGTCGCAGTACCACCGCAGCGCCTCGCGCGAAAGCCGACGGCGTCCCAACAGAACGGATCGGACCCACTATCGATGAAGAATTCCGCGGACCCGCGCCTCGCACCTGATCTTGTCGAACTGCTCGACGTCGAGGCGACGCGCCGCAGCGCCGACGCCCTCGGCCATCACGCCCTCGACGAATTTCTCGCTGGCCGCGTCACGCGGCGCGAACTGCTGCGCTACGCGAGCGTGATCGGGATGTCGCTCGCGGGCGGCGGACTGCTCGTGCCGCGCAGCGCCCGCGCGCAAGCGGCCGCCGGTGCCAACGCGACGATCCGCGTCGCGCATCTGATGCCCGCGGGCGCCGTCGATCCAATGACCGTGACCGATTCCGCGAGCCTCTGCCTGCTGAACCAGACGGGCGAATTCCTGATCGACGACGACGGCGAGAAGCAGACGCTGCGGCCTTCGCTCGCGCTGTCGTGGAAGCCGAACGACAAGGGCGATGTGTGGACCTTCAAGCTGCGCGAAAAGGTCAAGTTCCACGACGGCCAGCCCTTCACCGCAAAGGACGTCGCCGCAACCTTCGACCGTCTCGCCGATCCCGCTGCAGGGTCCGCTGCGCTGTCCACGTTGAAGGGCGTGCTGTCGAAGGGCGGCACGAAGGTCGTCGACGATCACACCGTCGAGTTCCATCTCGACGCGCCGAACGGCAACTTCCCGTACTACGTTTCGTCCGATAACTACAACGCGATCATGCTGCCCGCGAACTACGCGGGCGGCTACGAAAAGACCTTCATCGGCACGGGACCGTTCAAGCTCGAAAAGTATCAGGCGAAAGTGGGGGCATCGTTCGTGCGCAATCCCGACTATTGGGGCGAAAAAGCGCTGCCGCAGCGCGTGCAGTTCACGTTCTATGCGGACCAGCAGGCGCAGATTCTCGCGCTGCAAGGTCATCAGGCGGACGTGATGCCCACCTTCACCGTGCAGGGCGGTCAGGGGCTCATCAACAATCCCGAGTTCAAGGTGGTCGGCGTGAAGTCGAGCGCGCACCGGCAGATTCACATGCGCGTCGACAGCCCGCAGTTCAAGGACAAGCGCGTGCGCCAGGCGCTCGCGCTGTCGCTCGATCGCGAGGTGATCGTCAAGGGTCTCTTCAAGGGCCGCGCGCAGGTCGGCAACGACAGTCCGTTCGCGCCCGTGTTTCCGTCGTCGGATGCAGGTGTGCCGCAACGCAAGATCGATGTCGCGAAGGCGAAGCAGTTGCTCGCGCAAGCGGGCGTGCCGAACGGTTTCGACGTCGCGTTGACGACCGAAAAGTTCATGGAGATTCCCGACCTCGCCGTCGTCGTGCAGAACTATGCGAAGGCCGTCGGCATCCGCGTCAATCTGAAAGTGGAGAGCCAGTCGCAGTATTACGGCGCGGGCACGCCGGGCAAATCGGACTGGCTCGACTCGCCGCTCGGCATCACCGATTACGGCAGCCGCGGCGTCCCGAACGTGTTCCTCAACGCGCCGCTGTCGAGCTCGGGTACGTGGAACGCTGCGCATTTCAAGAACCCGCAGTATGACAAACTGGTCGCCGATTACGTGGCCGCACTCGATCTAGCCGCGCAGAAGAAAGTCTCCGCACAGATCCAGACGCTGCTGCTCGACGAAACGCCCGTGGTGTTCCCGTTCTTCTACGATCAGCTGATCGCCGCGCGCAAGCAGCTGAACGGCGTGCGCTTCACCGCGATCGCGCAGCTGTATTTCGATCGCGCGACGCTCACGGCCTGATCGCGGCACGCCGCGAGCGAGGAACCTCGATGTCGTCCACGGTTACCACGCCTACCGTCGCTCGCGGCCAGTCCGGCGCGGCGCGTGTCGCGCGTTTTGTGGCGACGCGCGTCGGGTTGTCGCTGATCACGCTGTGGCTGCTGTCGGTGATCGTGTTCGCGGGCGGCCAACTGCTGCCCGGCGACATCGGCCGCGCGATCCTCGGCCCGCTCGCCGACGCGCGCGCTGTTGCCGCACTCAATCATCAGCTCGGCGCGGACCGCCCGCTTCTCACGCAGTACACGCAATGGATCACGCACTTTGCGCGCGGCGACATGGGGCTGTCGTACGCGTTTCGCGAGCCCGTCGCGCCGTTTATCGGCAGCGCGCTTGCGAACTCCGCGAAGCTCGGTTTGCTCGCGTTCGTCGTGGTCGTGCCGCTCGGCATCGCGGGCGGCGTGTGGGCCGCGATGCACGCGGGGCGCTGGCTCGATCGCACGATCAGCATCGCGGGTTTGTCGGCGACGGTCGTGCCTGAATTCGTTTCGTCGATCGTGTTGATACTCGTGTTCGGCGTGTGGCTGCAGTGGCTCCCCATCGACGCAACGTGGCCGCCCGGCGCAAGCCTCTTCACGCAGCTTCGTCATCTGATCCTGCCCGTGCTGCCGCTCGTGTTCGTGTTCTTCGGCTACATCGCGCGGATGGCGCGCGCGGGCACCGTCGAGGCGCTGGATGCCGACTACACGCGCACCGCCATTCTGAAGGGCTTGCCGCCGCATATCGTGATCGGCCGACACGTGCTGCGCAACGCGTTGCTGCCGACCATCACGGTCGCCGCGACGCAGCTCGGCTACATGATCGGCGGGCTCGTCGTCGTGGAGACGCTGTTTCACTATCAGGGCATCGGCTCGCTGATTTACAACGCGGCCAAAGCGAAGGACTTCCCGATGCTCGAAGCGGGCGTGCTGACCATCGGTGTGGTGTATACGGTCGCGAATCTCGCCGCCGATGCGCTGTATGTGCTGCTCAATCCCCGTCTGCGCGTGAGGAGCGCCGAATGAGCGCGACGCTGCCCTCGCCGGCTTCCGGCTCCGGTCCCGGTTCCGGTCCCGGCACGCCGCCGCGCGCGAAAGACAGCCGCTTCGACGCGTTGCGCATGCTGCTGCGTTCGCCGACTTTCATCGTCGGCGCGGTGATCGTGCTGTGGTGGATCGCCTGCGCAATCGCGGGCACGTGGATCGCCCCGCTCGATCCGTACGCATCCGATCCGCTGAACTCGCTCGCGCCGCCCGCGCATGGCCACTGGTTCGGCACCGACCAACTCGGCCGCGATGTGCTGTCGCGCGTGATCGTCGGCGCGCGCGACATCCTCACCATCGCCCCGCTCGCCACCTTGCTCGGCACGCTCGCGGGCACCGCGCTCGGGCTCGTGGTCGGCTACTTCGACGGCTGGGTCGACAACGTAGTCGGCCGCGCGATCGACGCCGTGCTCGCGCTGCCGCTCGTGATCGTCGCGCTGCTTGCGCTGGCGGCCGTGGGCGCATCGAATCTGACCGTGATTCTCGTGATCGGCATCACGTTCACGCCGATCACGGCGCGCACCGTGCGCGCCGCGGTGTTCGCGGAACGCCATCTCGACTACGTGGCGGCCGCTCAACTGCGCGGCGAGAACGCGCTCTACATCATGTTCGCGGAGATCCTGCCGAACGTGCTGCCGCCCATCATCGTCGAAGCCACCGTGCGGCTCGGCTACGCGATCTTCGCGGTCGCGACGCTGTCGTTTCTCGGCTTCGGCATCCAGCCGCCATCCGCCGACTGGGGCCTCGCGCTGTCGGAGTCGTACACGCTGATGGCGGGCGGCGCGTGGTGGACCGTCGTGTTCGATGCCGCCGCGATTGCGTCGCTGGTGGTCGGCGTGAACCTGATCGCCGATGCCGTTCAAGGAGCCGTCGACGCATGAACGGACGGTCGCCACCTGTTCCCCCCGCTTCGTTTCCCGCCTTCGACGTCTCGAAGAGCGAGCAGTCCGATGCCCTCACCGTCGTCGGCTTGACGGTTGCATACCGCACGCGCGGCCGCGAGCGCGAGGTGCTGCAGGACGTGTCGTTTCGCATCCGGCGCGGCGAGTCGTATGGGCTCGTCGGCGAATCGGGCTGTGGAAAATCAACGGTCGCGATGGCGACGCTGCGCTATCTGGCGCGCAACGGCCGCGTGAAGGCGGGACGCATTTCGATTGCGGGCAGCGACGTGCATGCGCTCGACGCCGCCGCGTTGCGCGAGATGCGCGCGAACCAGATTTCGATGGTGTATCAAGACCCGTCGCGCGCGCTCAATCCGTCGCTGACGATCGCGCGCCAGGTCGCCGAAGCATTTGAGGCGTCGGGCGCGACGCATGACGAAGCACTCCGGCAAACAGCCGACATCTTGCGCAAGGTTCGCATCGCGGAACCCGAGCGCGTGATGCACAGCTATCCGCATCAGTTGTCGGGCGGCATGCAGCAGCGCGTCGTCATCGCGATGGCGCTCGCGTCGAAACCCGCGCTGCTGATCCTCGACGAGCCGACCACGGGCCTCGACGCCACCGTCGAAGCCGAAGTGCTCGATCTCGTCGCGCAACTGCGCGCGGAGTTCCACACGGCTGTGCTGTTCATCAGCCACAACCTCGCGGTGATCGGCCGGATGTGCGAGCGCGTGGGCGTGCTGTACGCGGGCAAGCTTGTCGAGGAAGGCGCGACGCAGGACGTGTTCGCGCGGCCGCGTCATCCATACACGGTCGGCCTGCTGCGCTGTCTGCCGACGGTCGGCCGCAGCAAGGACGTCGATCGGCTCGACACGATCGCGGGCAGCCCGCCGCAGCCGGGTTCCGTCACGCAGGGCTGTGTCTATGCGGAGCGCTGCCGTCTCGCCGACGAGCGTTGCCGCCGCGAAGCGCCGCCGCCGTATCGCGTGAGCGCCGCGCATGGCGACCAGATGGCGCGCTGTCACTACCACGAGCGCGCCATCGAACTGCCGCGCGTCACCGCTGCCGACGTGCCCGCGCAAGCGCGAAGCGTGCGCAATGCGAAGCCCGTGCTGCGCGCGCAAAACGTATCGAAGACCTTCCACGTCGCGGGCGCCGCGCTGCGCGCCGTCGACGACGTGTCGCTCGAACTCGCCGAAGGCGAAACGCTGGGGCTCGTCGGCGAATCGGGCAGCGGCAAGACGACGCTCGCGAAACTGCTGCTCGGTCTCTTCTCGCCCGACGCGGGCAGCATGATCGAACTCGACGGCACGCCTTTGCCGCCGCGCGTCACGCATCGCAACGACGATCAGGTGAAGTCGCTGCAGATCGTGTTCCAGAATCCGGACTCGGCGCTCAATCGCGCGCATTCCGTGCGAAGGCTGATCGGGCGCGCGCTGTCGCGGCTGTCGGCGCTGCGCGGCGACGCGCGCGAAGCGCGGCTCGCGTCGCTCGCGCAAGCCGTGCGGTTGCCCGACCGCTATCTGGCTTCGCGCACGCGGCAACTGTCGGGCGGCCTGAAGCAGCGCGTCGCGATTGCGCGCGCGTTTGCGGGCGATCCACGCATCGTCGTGTGCGACGAGCCGACCTCCGCGCTCGACGTGTCCGTGCAGGCCGCGATCCTCAATCTGCTTGCCGACCTGCAACGCGATCGCGGCGTGAGCTACGTGTTCATCTCGCATGACCTGAACGTCGTGCGCTATCTGTCCGATCGCATCGCGGTGCTGTACGTCGGGCGGCTGCTCGAAATCGGGCCGGCCGCCGCCGTGTTCGACGGGCCGCATCATCCTTATACGGAAGCGCTGCTGTCGTCGGTGCCGTCGCTCGACAGCGAACCGGGCGCAGCGACGCACACGCAACGCATCCGGCTCTCGGGCGAATTGCCGAGTCCCGCCGCGCCGCCTTCGGGCTGCGTGTTCCAGACGCGCTGCCCGCGCAAGATCGGTGCGATCTGCGAGCAACAAGACCCGCCCTACGCCGATGCCGGCAACGGTCACGGCATCCGCTGCCACATTCCTGTCGATGAGTTGCGCGCGCTTCAGCGGCGCAACTGAAACCGGCTTCATCGACCGCGCCGCGCGGCAACGCACACCCGCTTGAAACGAAAAGCCGCGTGAATCGCGGCGCGCGTTTCAGGTGCGAAACGTTTTTCGCGCTTTTCGATGCGCGTGTAACGGGACCGACGCGCCGATGCCACGCGCGACGGGCGTCCGCGCGCAATGGCATGGTTATCGCTAAATGACAGTCACGCATGGGACGCCGCCGGTATCGACGAAGTCCTCGGGCACGCGGCTTTCGCGCCGTGACACGAGCGACGCAACGGCGCATAGAAAGGACAGCCGATCGGGCGGACCATGCGATCTAGCACGCGGCGTGGCGCCACAAATCGACGACGGGCGCGGCGCAGACACGAGAAGCCGGAGACAGCGAAGTGGCAGACAACGCGCGCCACGCACGACATGCCGTCGAAAAAGGCATGCGAGGCGATTCGCCACGCCGACGAGCGCAAGCTCGATTCGCCGTCAAGCGGCCCAGCGCGCGCACACGAACGAGCGGATACAGACTACAAGCAGTGAACATGGAATGACGGCTTGCCGGACCGTCGTTCCGTCGGAGGGGTGCGATGAGAACCAGAACATTTGATACGTACTACTACAAAGCACTACGGGGTACGGCAACCTTCGCGGTTGGCGCGGGGACTTTCATGGCGGCCCAGTTCGTTCAGGCCGCATCCGCCGAGGAAGTGGTTCCGAAGTGGATCGTCACAGCCGATGCCACCCTGCCTGCCAGCGGGGCGTCGGCTGCGACGCAACCTGCCGTCGACGACACGGCATCGACGGGCGCACAACCAGAATCGACGACAGCCGCCGACGACGCGGCGTCCGTGTTCCTTCTCAAGACATGTGTCGGCAACGCCGGCGACTGCGCGCCCAACGGCGGACGCGGTAGCGGCAACAGCAGCGGCGGTGCGAGCGCGAGCGCGTCGGGCGCGTCGGGTTCGTCGGGTTCGTCGGGCGCGGCATCGGGCAGCGGCGGCTTCGGCGGCGCGGCGGCATCGGCGGGTCCGAGCGGCCGCTCCGGTGGTGGTAGCGGCTCCGGTGGCGGTGGCGGTGGCGGTGGCGGTGGCGGTGGCGGCGGTGGCGGCGGTGGTGGCGGTGGTGGC
>BBSL01000018.1 GCA_001319865.1 Burkholderia sp. E7m39
TGGTGGCGGTGGTGGCGGTGGTGGCAGCAGCGGAGGCTGCGGTTGCGGCAGCGGCGGTCACGGCGGCGCTAGCGGCCCGAGCGGTCCCGGCGGCGGCTTCGGTGGCGGCTTCGGCGGTGGTTTCGGCGGCGGCTTTGGAGGCGGCTTCGGCGGCGGTTTCGGCAGCGGCGGTTTCGGCAAGGGTGGCGGCTACGGCGGAGGTTCCGGCTCCGGCGGCGGTCACGGTGGCGGCAGCGGACACTGAGGCCCCTGGACGGCGCCCCCGCGCCGTCCTACGACGACGACAATCGCGCAATGAGACGCTTCCTGGCCAGCGTTGGCGGTGATGCCCGGTCCCCCGGTCGGGCGTCACCGCCCCTCGCCGAAAAGCTTAGAGCATCTCGAGCGGCTGCTTGCTGCGCGGCGGACGGAAGTGCGCATCGATCGCCGCGAGGTCGTCGGCGGAAAGCGGCAGGTCGAGCGCGCGCCGGTTGTCGCGCACATGTTCGATGCGCCCGGACTTCGGAATCGCGAACACACCGGGCTGGCGCAACACCCACGCGAGCGCGACCTGAATCGACGAGACGCCGTGCTTCTGCGCGAGATCGTCGAGCGGCGAGCGCCTGGGCAGGCGCGCATGATCGACGGGGCTGTACGCCATCGCGGGCATCTTGCGGCCGGCGAGCCACGGCAGCAGATCGAATTCCGGCCCGCGCCGCGCGACGTTGTAGAGAATCTGATTCGTCGCGCATGCATCGCCGCCGGGTACGCCGACGAGTTCTTCCATGTCGTCGACGTCGAAATTGCTCACGCCCCAGTGGCGAATCTTGCCGTCGCGCTGCAGCGCTTCGAAGCCGGCCACTGTTTCTTCGAGCGGCACGGAGCCGCGCCAGTGCAACAGATACAGATCGAGGCGATCGGTCTTCAGCCGCCTGAGCGACTGCTCGCAGGCATGCTGCACGCCGCGCTTGCTCGCGTTGTGCGGATAGACCTTGCTGACGAGAAACACGTCGTCGCGCAGGCCATGCAGCGCTTCGCCGACTAGCGACTCCGTGGCGCCCTCGCCGTACATTTCCGCGGTATCGACGAGTGTCATGCCGAGCTCGATGCCGGCGCGCAGCGCTTCGATTTCGGCCTTGCGCCGCGACGGATGCTCGCCCATTTCCCACGTGCCCTGCCCCAGCTTCGGAATGCGCTCGCCGTCGGGCAGCGTCACGCTGGCAATGTCGTTCGTCATGGTTGCGTCCTCGCGGATGATGTCGTGAAGGTCGATGCAGTCAATCCGACGAGTGTAGCGCTTCGTCGCGACGCGCATCGGCGTCCCGGCAAAACCCCGCTATAACGCCGCGCGCCAATGACATAGAATTGCCGCTTGCCCTTCTTGCGCCCGTCACATGAACTCAGCCTCGGAAGACCGCTGGCGCGATCTGCGCCCGGACCCGGAAAACGATACGCCGCTGTACCTTCAGCTCGCCCGCAAGCTCGGCAACGCGATCCACGAGAACCGCTGGAACGCAGGCGAAGCGCTGCCTTCGGAGCGCGTGCTGTCGGATGCGCTCGGCGTGTCGCGCATCACGGCGCGCAAGGCGATCGCGCTGCTCGTCGAACAAGGGCTGATCCGCCGCTCGCAAGGCGCGGGGAGTTTCATCACGCCACGCTACGAAGACCCGCTGTCGCGGCTCTCGAGCTTCAGCGAAATGCTGCGCCGGCGCGGCTTCACACCAAGCTCGCAATGGCTGTCGCGCGAAATCGTGCCCGCCAACCGCGAAGAAGTCATCCAGCTCGGGCTCTCGCCCGCCGCCGCCGTCGCGCGACTGCGCCGCCTGCGTCTGGCCGATGGCATCGTGATGGCCGTCGAAAACTCCACGTTTCCCGCGTCGGTCATTCCCGACCCGCAGGCGGTCGGCGATTCGCTGTACACCTATCTCGAACAGCGCGGCTTGACGATCGTGCGCGCGTTGCAGCATTTTCGCGCGGTCAACGCGAGCGACGAGATCGCGCAGCAAATGAGCATTGCGCCGAACGATGCGCTGCTGCTGATCACACGCGTTGGCTACACCTCCGACCAGCGCGCCATCGAGCTCACCGATACCTACTGCCGCAACGACTACTACGACTTCGTCGCGGAGCTGCGCAAATAGGGCTCACGAATCGGGCTCACGAATAAAGCTCACTGCGAGAGCTCACTGCGCGCACGACGAGAGCACGAGGTTCAATCGTCCCAGCTTGCCGCATGCGTGCCGATGGGCACGGGCGGCCGCGCATAAAACGCGGGCGTCTCCGACAGGCGCTCGGCGGGCGCCGCCGCTCGCACGCGGCCAAACGGCGAATCGACGTCGTGGAGGGCGTCCTGCACGTCACCGAAGGTAACGTCGGACACGCGCCAGCCGTCCTCGATCTGTCCCATCGACTGCAGCCAGCGCCCCGTCTGCGCGAGCGACAGCCGCACATGCCAGCTGCCGCCCTCTTGCGCGCGACGCGCGAGCGCGACCATCGCGCCGAATGCGGCCAGATAGCCCGTGGCGTGATCGAGCGCCTGACACGGCAGATGCTTCGGTCCATCGACGCCCGCCGCGCGGCTCTCCGTGTACGCGATGCCGCTTGCCGACTGCACGAGGCTGTCGAAGCCGCGCCGCGTCGCCCACGGACCCGCGTGCCCATATGCCGACACCGACACGCAAACGATGCCCGGCCTGATGCCCGCCAGCGTGTGAGGATCGAAGCCGCGCGCCGCCAACGAACCCGGCCGATACGCCTGCACGAACACATCCGCTTGCTGCGCGAGCGCCTCGAGTTGCGCGCGCGCGGCCGCATCGCGCAGATCGAGCGTCGCCGAGCGCTTGCCGCGGCCATTGTCGATCACGAGCGGCGCGATGTTCGGCAGATGCGGGCCGTTGATCAGCAGCACGTCGGCGCCATGCTGCGCGAGCGCGCGCCCCGCCACCGGCCCCGCGATGATGCGCGACAGGTCGAGCACCCGCGTGCCCGACAATGGCCGCTGCGCCGCGCCTGCGCCAGGCGCCTGCGGCGGCGCGTCCCCGATCCGTTCGATTTCGAACAGCGGCAGATTGGCGATCGCCTTCGCCTGATCGAGCGCCGCCCATTCTCGCGGCGAGCGGATCAACGCGGCGCACAGGCCCGCATCGGCGAGCGTTTGATCGAGCGTTGCGCCATCCCAGTCGCGAATCGCCTGCGCGACGGCGCCGGGGTCGCCGTCGCAGCCGAGTACCTTCAGCACGCCCTGCAGATGATGCGGAAAATTCGTGTGCAGTTGAATCCAGCGCCCGTCGCGCGTCGCGTAGAAGCCGGTGACGGCGTGACGCAGCTCGGGCGGCAAGCCGTCGTTCACGCGCAGATAGCGCTCGCTGCGAAACGCGACGAGCGCGCGCGGCACGCTGACGTCGACGCGCTGCATGCGGCCCGTGCGCAGCCTGAAGCAGTTCGCGGCCGCGAGGCCGACAGCCGCAATCGACGCGCTCGCAAGCGTGCCGACGCGAAACACGGAAGGCAAGGCGGGGTCGCCGCCGTCGATGTGGGCATGCGCGAGCAAGGCGGAATCGCAGCCAGCCACGGACCACAGATGATCGAGAGCGAGTTCGGGCGTCATGATGAGCGGACCTGTGTCGATGAAGTGCGTGGCCCAGTCTAGATTTGTGCCGCCCCTCGATCAATCTTGATTAATATAATCAATATATATCGATTTCTTTGGCTTTCCCGCTCCGATATGACCCAGCCCGTGGTGAACCAGTCCATGTCGGTGCCGCGTTATCTGTCCGCCGACGAAGCCGCCGCGATGCTCGGCATCAGCGTGACGACGCTGTATGCGTACGTGAGCCGCGGCATGCTGCGCTCGTCGCCCGATGCCGGCAGCAAGCGGCGCCTCTACGACGAAAGCGAGGTGCGGCGGCTCGCGCGCCGCAAGGCGGACGGCAAGCGCGCCGGCAAGGTTGCGCAAAAGGTGCTGGACTGGGGCGTGCCCGTGCTCGAATCGTCGATCACGCTGATCGCAGACGGCAAGCTGCTTTACCGCGGCCGCGACGCGATGGGACTTGCGCGCACGGCGACGCTCGAAGACGTGGCGGCGCTGCTGTGGGAATGCAGCGCGCGGCGCATTCGCCGAAGCGCCCGCCGCGCCGCTTGCCGCCGCGCAATGGTCGGCGTGGCTGAAGTTGTGGAGCGACAGCGCGCCGCTCGATCGCGCGCTGGTGCTGTTGCCCGCCGCCGCCGCGCAGATGCCGCGCGTGTGGGCGCTCGGCCGCGACGCGCAGCTCGACAACGCCTGCGTGCTGATCCGGCTGCTGGCAGCCGCGATGATTTCCGCCGCGCCGTCGAACGAACCGCTGCACAAGCAGCTCGCCGCCGCGTGGGGCGTGCGCAATCGCGCGCAGGTCAATCTGCTGAGAGCGGCGCTCGTCGCGTGCGCCGATCACGAACTGAATGCCTCGACCTTCACGGTCCGCTGCATCACGTCGACGGGCACGCATCTGTTCGGCGCCGTCGCGGGCGGGTTGGCCGCGCTGTCGGGCCCGCGGCACGGCGGCGAGACGGCACGCATCGCCGCATTGTTCGACGAGGCCGCGCGCGCCACCGACCTCGACCGCTATCTGGCGACGCGGCTCGCGCATCATGAAGACGGCGCGCCGGGCGCCGTGATTTCCGGCTTCGGGCATCCGCTCTATCCGGACGGCGACCCGCGCGCGCGGCTGCTGCTCGATCTGCTCGACGAATCCGCGCCCGCCCGCTCGCCGCTTGCGCAAGTGCAAAGGCTCGCGCGCGCCGTGCATGACACGACGGGCGCCGCGCCGACCGTCGATTACGCGCTGGCGGCTATCGAGCGCGTGCTCGGACTGCCCGCCGGCGCGGCCTTCACGCTGTTCGCCGTGGGCCGCGTCACGGGCTGGATCGCGCACGCGCTGGAGCAGACCAGCGACGGCCGGCTGATCCGTCCGCGCGCGCGGTACGTCGGCGCGTACGAAGCGGACTGATCTGCCCGGCTGCGGCGTCTCAGGCAGTCATCAGCCAGCGCGGCATCCACGTCCAGCGCGCCGGGCGCTGCCGCTGGACGCGAACCGTGTCGTCCGCGCCGCCCGCCACCGACAGCGACAGCCGCGCACCGTCGCGCCCCGCGCTCAGCCAGGCCACGGCCCCGCGCTTCAGTTCGTACGATTCGCCCGCCGCGAGCCAATAGTCTTCGGCATCGCCTTCGACGGTCAGCCAGAGTTCACCCGCCAGCACGTTCACGGCAAGCGGCTGCGCGACCCGCCAGGCGCTGGCCGGCTCGCCGTGTTCGAGTTCGAAAGTCCGGATTTCACGCATCGCTCGCTCCTTGAAGTGCTTTTTCGCTTGCATCCATTATTGGCGTGCGATGATGTCCGGCACATGCACAGTCCTGAACAGTTTGAGAAGAACTGTACAGTCGTAAAACCTGACAGTTGCCGGCGCTTCAACCATGAAAGCCCGCAACCGGGAACACGCCCATGAAACTCGACATCGACCTGAACCGCGAAACAGGCGTCCCCCTCACGGAACAGATCGTGAGCGGCGTGCAGGAATGGATACGCTCGCGCACCGCGCATCCCGGCGCGAAGCTGCCGTCGATCCGCCAGTTCGCCGCCGACAACGACATCAGCCGCTTCCCGGTGATCGAGGCGTACGACCGTCTGGTGTCGCTCGGCTATCTGGATTCGCGGCCCGGCTCGGGCTTCTACGTGGCCGAACGGCATCGTGCGATGAGCGCGCAGGGCGCTTCGGACCCGCGCCGCGCCGAGGACGAATCGGTGCACATCATGCAGCAGTTCAACCATCCGGGCGAAGCGCTGAAGCTCGGCAGCGGGTTCATTCCGGAAGCGTGGCGCGACATGGACAGCCTCGCGCAGGCCATTCGCCACGTGTCGCGCACGGACGGCGCGAGCATGATCGATTACGCGACGCCGCTCGGCAACGCGACCTTGCGCGAGCATCTGCAGACGCGCGTCGCGCAGCTCGGCATCGAGGCGCAAGCGTCGCAGATCCTGATCACGATCGGCGCAAGCCAGGCGATGGACCTGGTCATGCGCTACATGCTCAAGCCCGGCGACACGATCTTTGTCGAAGATCCCGGCTACTACAATTTCAACGGCTTGCTGAAGTTGCATGGCGTGAAGCTCGTCGGCATTCCGCGCACGCGCACGGGCCCCGATCTCGACGCGCTGCACGTGCAGTTGCAGCAGCACCGGCCGAAGCTCTTCTTCGTCAACACGGTGTTCCACAACCCGACAGGCACGACGATCGCGCCGCCCGTCGCGTTCCGGCTGCTCGCGCTCGCGCGCGAGCACGGCTTCAAGATTCTCGAAGACGACATCTACGCCGACTTCCAGGCCGACGCCACGGACCGCCTCGCCACGCTCGACCAGCTCGAACACGTGATCTACATCGGCGGCCTGTCGAAGACGCTGTCGTCGTCGTTGCGCATCGGCTATGTGATCGCGGACCACGCGACCATCAAGGATCTCGCCGACATCAAGATGCTGACCAGCATCGGCGGCTCGCGTTTCGCGGAGGCCGTGACCGTCGCGCTGCTCGAACGCGGCATGTACCGCAAGCATCTGGAAAGGTTGCGGCGGCGCATGCGCGACGCCCTCGGCGCGACGGCGCAGGCGCTCGAAATGAGCGGCTGGGAAGTGTTCGAGACCCCGCTCGGCGGCAAGTTCGTGTGGGCGCGCGTGCCGCACGTCGAGGATGCGCAACGGCTCGTCGAATGCGGCGCGCCGCTCGGCGTGACGGTGGCGCCCGGCAGCTACTTCCGCCCGAACGCGGAACCGAGCCCGTGGATACGCATCAACGCCGCGTTCGCGAACGAGCCGCGCGCGCGCAAATTCTTCGAGGCAGCCGCGCAACTAGCGCCATAGCAGAGAGTCCGGGCGCAACGCTTGCTGGCTCGCGTGAGCGTCAATCGCTGCCGCCCACTCGCGAAGCCGGGACTCGCGAACCGTAGACCGCCATGTTTTTTCCTTAGAATGTGGCTCCCCGCCCTGCCGCCCTGCTCACGCCTTCATGTCCGACCCGACCGAATCCGCCCCAGCCGCACGCAGCCAGCCCGCATCGAAGACAGCACCCACGGCCCGCTCGCTCACCGTGATGCTGTGGATCGTCGCGACGGGCTTCTTCATGCAGACGCTCGACTCGACGATCGTCAACACCGCGCTGCCCGCGATGGCGACGAGCCTCGGGGAATTGCCGTTGCGCATGCAATCGGTGGTGATCGCGTATTCGCTGACGATGGCCGTGATGATCCCCGTATCCGGCTGGCTCGCCGACAAGCTGGGCACGCGGCGCGTGTTCATGAGCGCGATCCTCGTGTTCACGATCGGCTCGCTGCTCTGCGCGAACGCGCAGACGCTCACGCAGCTTGTGTGCTATCGCGTGCTGCAGGGCGTGGGCGGCGCGATGCTGCTGCCCGTCGGGCGGCTTGCCGTGCTGCGCGTGTTTCCCGCCGAACGCTATCTGCCCGCGCTGTCGTTCGTCGCAATTCCGGGGCTGATCGGGCCGCTGATCGGGCCGACGCTCGGCGGCTGGCTCGTCAAGATCGCGTCGTGGCACTGGATCTTTCTGATCAACGTGCCCGTCGGCATCATCGGCGTGATTGCGACGTTCGTCTTCATGCCCGACAGCCGCAATCCCGACACCGGGAAGTTCGACATCAAAGGCTATTTGCTGCTGGTCGTCGGCATGGTGTCGATCTCGATGGCGCTCGACGGCCGTACCGAGTTTTCGATCCAGCACGCCACGGTGCTGATGCTGCTGATTCTTTCGCTCGGCTGTTTCGTCGCCTATGGATTGCATGCGGTGCGCGCGGCGAACCCGATTTTCTCGCTCGATCTGTTCAAGATCCACACGTTCAGCGTCGGGCTGCTCGGCAATCTGTTCGCGCGCATCGGCAGCGGCGCGATGCCGTATCTGATTCCGCTGCTGTTGCAGGTGAGCCTCGGCTACAGCGCATTCGAAGCCGGCCTGATGATGCTGCCCGTGGCCGCCGCGGGCATGTCGTCCAAGCGGCTCGTCACGCGCCTGATCATGAAGTACGGCTACCGGCGCGTGCTGGTGACGAACACGGTGCTGGTCGGCCTCGCGATGGCGAGCTTCTCGCTTGTCAGCGCGCATCAGCCGCTGTGGCTGCGCCTCGTGCAACTGGCGTTCTTCGGCGGCGTCAATTCGATGCAATTCACCGCGATGAACACGCTCACGCTGAAAGACCTCGGCACGGGCGGCGCAAGCAGCGGCAACAGCCTGTTCTCGCTCGTGCAGATGCTCGCGATGAGCCTCGGCGTGACCGTCGCGGGCGCGTTGCTGACCACCTTCACAGGGCTGATGCCGCGCGTCACGGCGGCCAATTCGCTCCCCGCCTTTCACGCGACCTTCCTGTGTGTCGGGCTGATCACGGCGGCGACGTCGTGGATCTTCGCGCAGTTGTCGGCCGACATCCGGCAGCCCGTGCGGCGCTCCGATCCACAGGAGCGCACGTGACGCGGCGCGCGCCGCGAACCTGATCGGGGCGCGCGACGCACCATCGATGTGCGCTTCGCGCCTCGCGCGCATGACAGCGGCGGCGTTCCCGGCGCACAATCGAGGGCGCCGCGCGGCGGGCGGCCCGCATGCGCCCTGCAGATGACCCGCAGGTGCCCTTGTTAGCGGCGTAATCCACGGCGGCCTTGCGGCGAAACGCGCGGTGCGGCGGCATGCGCATGTTTCTTGCTGTCCTATCCTGTAAACTTGAAGTTTTCGCGCATATCGCGCGGCCCGCCTCGCTTCTCAAACGACGACCGACACGATGAGCATGATCGAACTCGATCCTCCCGGCTTCCAGCCTCCGCGCCCCGTAGCAGGCGATGAAGGCTCGCGCCGCACCGTCCGGTATGGCGGCTACACGGTTTTCAGCGTGTTTCAGCCGGTTTTCTCGGTGTCGCACCGTCGTGCGATCGGCTATCACGCGTCGCTGCGCGCGCACGACGAAAACGGCAAGCAGGTGCCGTCGGCCGAAGTCTTCACACAGGCCGCGCGGCGCGGCGATCTGCTCGAACTGGGCCGCCTTGCAGAGTCGCTGCACCTGGGCAACTTCAACGCGTTCGACAGTCACGACGAATGGCTCTTCCTGAGCCTGCACCCCGCCGCACTGATGGACACGAGTTACGGCGACGCGCTGCTCGCGGGCCTCAAGGCGCTCGGCTTGCCGCCGCAACGCGTGGTGCTCGAGGTGTCCGAACAGGCAGGCGGCGAAACCACGCGCTTCGCGGACATCATCGACTCATTGCGCAAGTCGGGCTTTCTGATCGCGCTCGACGGCTTCGGCGCGAAGCATTCGAACATCGACCGCGTGTGGAATCTGCGGCCCGATATCGTCACGCTCGACCGCTGCATCCTCGCGCAAGCCAGCGAGCATTCGCATATCGAGCGCGTGCTGCCCGGCATCGTGTCGATGCTGCACGAGTCGGGGCAACTGGTGCTGATGGGCGGCCTGACGACCGAGCGCGACGCGCTGATCGCGCTCGAATGCAATGTGGAT
This sequence comes from Burkholderia sp. E7m39, assembly GCA_001319865.1. Taxonomy (GTDB): domain Bacteria; phylum Pseudomonadota; class Gammaproteobacteria; order Burkholderiales; family Burkholderiaceae; genus Paraburkholderia; species Paraburkholderia bengalensis. The sequence goes on from BBSL01000018.1 coordinate 9,518, forward strand.
TTCGTGCAGGGCACTTTCTTTGCGGCGCCGAGTGTCGAGCCCGTCGCGCGTCAGGCGACCGTGAAGCTGATGGACGAACTGTCGGCGGCGCTGCGTCAGCGTGTGGCCGAGCGCGAACGCGCGCAGTCCGAGCGCCTTGCGCCGTTCGTCACGGCGCTCGAAGCCGCGAGCGCGCAACTCGTCGAAGGCGAGTCGATGGCGGACGCCACGGCGCCACTGCTCGCGCTGCGCGAAACGGCCCGCTGCTTTCTGCTCGATGGCTCGGGTCGTCAGATCGGCGACAACGTGCTGCCCACCGGCCGCGCGTCGCAACGCGCGAAGCGGTTCCGGCCGCTACTGCATTCGGAAGGCGCAAGCTGGGAGCGTCGCCCGTATTTCATCGCGGCCGTGCGCGCGCCCGGCCAGGTCCATCTGACGCCGCCGTATCTGTCGATCAACGAGGCGCACCTGTGCGTGACGGCGTCGATCGCGGCGGAAACGGCGCGCGGCATGCAGGTGCTATGCGTCGATATCAACTGGGAAGTGGCCGCGCATCGTAACTGACGCAGCCTGGCTACTGACGGGCTGCAGCAGCCGCATGACGGCCGCGCGTCCGAATATGCGCGTGGCAGGCGCGAGCCGTATCGCCGCCGTCACGATGCGCAGCGCGACGATGCGCTCGTCCTCGCCGATCGTGATGTCGAGCAGCGCGTCGAACTCGCCGTCGCGCATCAGCGCCACCGCCTGCGCACCGTTCATCGACACCGTCTCTACCTGATCGCCACGGCTTCTCATCGCAAGCGTCGCCGCGACCTGCTCGGCCGTCGCGACGGCATCGACGGTTTCGGGCGCGTCGCTGATCACGCTCGGCACGTCGCAGAACAGGCGCACGAGTCCCGCGCGGTCGTGCGTCTCCAGCGCCGCCCGCAAGCGCTCGACGATGCGCGCATGCGCGGCGGGATCGGCGGGCTTATCGGCGGGCTTGTCGGCGTGCTTTTCTGCGCGCTTACCTGCGTACTTGTCGGCGCACTTCAAGGGCACGCCTGCGCGCTGCAGACGCTCTTTCGCGCGATGCACCATCTGCCGGCAGTGCGCGGGCGTCCTCGCGAGAATCTTCGCGATCTCCGCGTAATCGCAATCGAATGCTTCGTGCAGCACGAAGGCGGCGCGCTCCTCAGGCTTGAGCCGTTCGAGCAGCAGCATCACGCCGTACGACATCTGCATGGCCTGCAACGCCAGATCTTCCGCCGATGGCGCGAGCCCCTCGATCCACGGCTCCGGCATCCATGCGCTCGCACGCGTCGCGCGCTCGATCCGCAGATGCCGCAAGCGATCGATGGCAAGACGCGTCGCGATGGTCGTGAGCCACGCGGCGGACGAGCGCAGCTCGCTCGCGTCGGCGGCATGCCATCTGAGCCATGCGTCCTGCACGATATCTTCCGCTTCCGCGCGGCTGCCGAGCATCCGGTACGCGAGTGCGAACAGCTTCGCGCGCATCGCCTCGAATTCCTCTGACTTCGTTCTGTCCGTCCGGTCCATGCATCCCGCTCCTGTCGTCTCGTCTTTTCTGTTGACGGCCATGCCGCCCGTCATGTGACACGTCAGCGCAAAAATTTTTTCGTCCGTCTGCCTGTCACATCGCGCCGCGCTTTCGCGTCATGCGACTGAACCCGCCCAGTGCGGGCCATTCAGCCAATCAGCGAGGCAACGCATGCACCGTCCGTTTTCTTCCACCACCTATTCCGGTCTCAATCTCGTGCCGACCGTCATCGAGCAATCGAGCCGCGGCGAGCGCGCCTACGACATCTACTCGCGCCTGCTGCGCGAGCGGATCGTGTTTCTGGTCGGCCCCGTCAACGATCAATCGGCGAGCCTGATCGTCGCGCAACTGCTGTTTCTCGAATCGGAGAACCCCGATAAGGATATTTCGTTTTACATCAATTCGCCGGGCGGTTCCGTCTACGACGGCCTCGCGATCTTCGACACGATGCAGTTCATCAAGCCCGACGTTTCGACGCTGTGCACCGGCTTTGCGGCCAGCATGGGCAGCTTTCTGCTGGCGGCGGGCGAGCCCGGCAAGCGCTTCGCGCTGCCGAACGCGCGCATCATGATTCATCAGCCGTCGGGCGGCGGCCAGGGCACGGCGTCCGACGTCGGGATTCATGCGAACGAAGTGCTGTACCTGCGCGAGCGGCTCAACAGCGTGCTGGCGCAGCGCACCGGTCAAAGCATCGCGCAGATCGAGAAAGACACCGACCGTGACAACTTCATGTCAGCCGATGCGGCCAAAGCGTACGGCCTCGTCGACGACGTGCTCGCAACGCGCGCGCCCGCTTCCGTCGACATGCTGCGCAGCGCCCGCTGACGACGTGATTTCTCAGTGCGGCACCGGCGCGTCGCACGCTGCCCAGCGGGAACAGCAATTGCATGCCTCTGGGATTGGCGTGATGGCGAGGCGGCGCCCGACCGTGCCAAGGCTCGATCGATGCGGCATTGTGTGAGACGATCGAGCCTGCACTTCCACTGGAGAAGCATATGGCGTCATCCCAGGATACCGTCAGCATGGCGCTGTTCTGTGATTTCGAAAACGTCGCGCTCGGCGTGCGCGACGCGAAATACGAGAAATTCGACATCAAGCTGGTTCTCGAACGACTGCTGCTCAAAGGCAGCATTGTCGTGAAGAAAGCGTATTGCGACTGGGACCGCTACAAGGGCTTCAAGGCCGCGATGCACGAAGCGAACTTCGAGCTGATCGAAATTCCGCACGTGCGGCAGTCGGGCAAGAACTCCGCGGACATTCGCCTCGTCGTCGATGCACTCGATCTTTGCTACACGAAGTCGCACGTGAATACATTCGTGATCATCAGCGGCGATTCGGATTTTTCGCCGCTGGTGTCGAAGCTGCGCGAAAACGCGAAGCAGGTGATCGGCGTGGGCGTGCAGCGCTCCACCTCGGATCTGCTGACGGCCAACTGCGACGAATTCATCTTCTACGACGATCTGGTGCGCGAAAGCCAGCGCGCCGCCGCCAAGCGCGACACCGTGAAGGCAGCGCAACAACAGGCCGCGCAGCAGGCAACGAAACGCGCCGATGGCGAGAAGCGCAAGGAAGATCTGGAAACGCGCAAGACCAAGGCAATCGACCTTGCGGTGCAGACCTTCGACGCGCTCGCATCCGAGCGCGGCGACAGCGGCAAGATTTGGGCATCTGTGCTGAAGAATGCGATCAAGCGCCGCAAGCCCGATTTCAACGAGACGTACTACGGATTTCGCGCGTTCGGCAATCTGCTCGAAGAGGCGCAATCGCGCGGTCTGCTCGAAGTGGGCCGCGACGAGAAGTCGGGCACGTTCGTCTATCGCAGCGCGGCGCCCGCCGCTGCGCCTGTCGAGGTCGTGACGCCGCGCCCGGTCGCCGAGGAACGCGGCTACGAACCCGGCGACGAATGGGTAGCGATGCCGGCTGCCGCAGAAATCGTCGATATCGAAGAGGCGGCTGTCGCGGCTGCGCCTGTCGATCAGGACGTCACGGATCGGGAGGCGGCTGAAGTCGCGCCGTCCTCTGGCGCGACCGGGCGCGCCGAAAGCGGCCAGGACGAGAAGCGTCACAAGGGTCGCGGCGCGCGCAAGACCGCGGCGAAGAAGGCAAAGAAAGCGAAGCCCGCGAACGCTGCCGAAAGCGATTCGGGCTTGCCGCTCTTCGCCGAGGCGCATGCTGTGCCCGAGCAACAGGCTGCCGCGCCGGAACCGCAGGCGCCGGTCGGCGCGGAAGAACAACCCGCATCGAAAACACCAGCCGCAAAGAAACCTTCGCGCAAGTCCGCGACGCGCAGCCGCCGGCCTCGCAAGACGGAAGCAACGAGCGAGTCGGAGTAAGCCGCTCCTGATCGCGATGCATCAACGCAAACGCCGCTCGATGAGCGGCGTTTTTTTATGGCCCTTCGTTTTGCTGGCGCGCATTCGTCGGCACGCGCTTTCAATGGAACGCAAATGCAGCGCGTTGCTCACGCGACACAATGCGTGTAGGGAAGAGAGAAAAATTTCACGCCCTCTTGTGAGGAAAGAAAACCTTGTTGTAACACCAAGCGCCATTGAGAATATTCCGATAGAAGCCACCCTGAGCGCACACGAAGATGAGCACTCCCCACACCGCGGGGCCGACCTCGATCCGATAAGGTCGGGCAATTGGAATCGCAGTCCGGGCCGTCGTCGGCGACGGTGCCGTGCCGGTTCAGTGTGCATGATGCACATCATCTTCATCATTTAATCAGGAACACGAAGTATGAAAAAGATCGCATTTCCGCTGGTCATTGCCGCCATGAGTCTCGCAAGCGTCGCGGCACACGCTGGCTCGAGCAACGGTGGCGTGGTGACCATCAACGGCCAGCTGATGGCGAACACCTGCACGGTGAGCGGCAACGGCCAGGGCGCCAACTTTACCGTCACGCTGCCGACGCTGTCCGCTGCGGAACTGTCGGCTGCGGGCGCAACGGCGGGTGCGACGGGCTTCAACATCGCCCTTTCCAGCTGCACGCCGGCTACGGGCAATGTGCACACGTTCTGGGAATACGGCACCAACACGCTGGCTGACGGCAATCTGAAGAACAACGGCACGGCCACGAACGTGGAAGTCCAGCTGCTCGACTACAACGGCTCGCAAAAAGTTCTTAACGTCAGCAAGGCAGACGGTGCGCAAAACGCGCAGTCAGTGGCGATCGCGAGCGGCAACGCCAGCCTGCAATATGCGGCGCAGTACGCTTCGCCCGCGGGCGGCGCGACGGCCGGCACCGTGACGACAACGGTGACCTACTCGATGGTTTACCAATAAGCACTGTCGCGCATCCGGCAACTGACGATGCATCGCATTTGATAAGGATGCCTATTAACTCGCCGTCGATCACGACGATGCAAAACGTGATCGCCGGCATCGCAAGTCCAAAAACGCAGAAGTGCCCGAGCGCTACTCCCCGGCATGTCCGTGAGGGCAGGTAGCAATCACTCGTCTGTACACGTCTTGCCGCGCGCAAACGGGCGCCGCGTACCCGCACGGCGTCCGCCATCGAAGGCCCGTTTTTTCTGTTGAGTGTCATGAGTTTCCGAAGAATCGTTTCTTGCGCATTGGCCGCAAGCATGCTGGCCCTGAGTCTGATGTTGTCGTTTGCGGCGGACGCGTCGGTCGTGATCGCCGGCACGCGCGTGGTCTACAACGCCGCCGACAGCGAAGTGACGCTCAAGCTTTCCAATGTCGGCAAATCGCCGGCGCTCACGCAGATATGGCTCGACAAGGGCGACCTGAAGGCCGACCCGAGCAAGCTCGACCTGCCGTTCATGCTGACGCCGCCGCTCGCACGCATCGATCCGGGCAAATCGCAGACCATCCGCATCGCCTATACGGGTGAAGCGATGCCGCAGGATCGCGAAACGCTGTTGTGGTTCAACGTGCTGGAAGTGCCGCCCAAGCCGACGGCGGACCAGGCGGGGACGAACCACGTGCAGCTCGCATTCCGCTCGCGCCTGAAGCTCTTTTTCCGTCCGGCTGGCCTTGCTGGCAAGTCCGACGAAGCGCCCGAGCGCCTGACCTGGCGCGTCGCCGAGCAGAACGGCCGTCCGGCGCTGCTGGTTTCGAACCCGACGCCGTATCACGTGACGATCATCGAGGCTCAGGTCGGCGAAGGCGAACATGCGCCCAGGTTCGACGACGGCGGCATGGTGGCGCCCGGCAGCCAGCTCGCGCTGCCGCTGTCCGCTGCGCCCGCTGCTGGCGGCAAGGTGTCGTTCACCACGCTCAACGACTACGGCGGCCCTGTGAAGCACGAGGCGGCACTTCAGTAGCCGTCACCGGCTGCTTACACCCCGACGAACGCTGACGAATCCCGCACGAACGGCTGAGGGATTCGTCAACCGACTGAACTGAGCGTCGAGGGATGTGCCCTTCGGCGCTCGGCGCATCGCCGCACGCAATTTCCGCGAGGTAGACGCTTCGGATGTCGATGGCTTCTTGCATCGGCAGGGGCCGGTCTTGCCTGCGAATCCGGCTCACTATGAACAACCGCAACTCGAAAACGAAACTCAGAGCAGCCCACGCCAGTCCTTTCAGGCTAAGCCAGGCGAGCGTCGCCGTGCTGCTCGCGTTGTCCGCTGCGCATGCGCGGGCGGAAGGCGCGCATACCGCTGTCAGGCAGGCAGACGTCTTTCCACCCGCCGATGTGCTCGATTCCTCCGCATCGCATCAGGGCAATGCCGGTGCTACGCCCACGGCACCTGCGCCTTCCGCGGGGCAAGACGCACCGGAATCGGCGCGCACGCGCACGAGCGCATCGCCGATGAAGCTGACGCTGGCCACGCCGTCGAACGCATCGGCAACCGCGAGCAAACCTTCACCGTCCGCCGCGCAATCGACCGCGTCGACCGAACCCGCCGCCGTCGAGTTCAACCCACAGTTCCTGACGGGCACGGGCGCGGCGCAGACCGACATCAGCCGCTTCGACAAGGGCAACGTCGCGCTGCCGGGACGCTATCGCGCGGCGCTGTATGTGAACCAGGTGTGGGTCGGCACGGCGGAAATCGCGCTGCGCCAGCTGGACGCGCCCGGCCATCCTGTGCGTCCCGTATTCGATCGCGATCTCCTCGCGCGCATCGGCGTGGACATGACGCGCCTGCCCGCTGCCACGCACGCCATGCTCGACGGCGCGAGCGATCGCATCGGCACGCCCCTGCCCGACCTGATCCCGCAAGCGACGGCATCGTTCGACATGGGCGAGCAACGCCTCGACGTGAGCGTGCCGCAAGCGATGATGAGCCGCAACGCGCGCGGCTGGGTCGATCCGAAGTTCTGGGACGACGGCATGCCGGCCGCCGTGCTGCAATACAACGCGAACGTCTATCACAGCAACGGCGCCGGCTTCGCCAATACACAGAGTTATGTCGGCCTCACGGCGGGCGCGAACATCGGCGCATGGCGCTTTCGCTACAACGGCAACGTCACGAATTCGACGCTCGCGGGCACGCATGTGCAAAGCATGCAAACGTACGCGCAGCGCTCGTTCGCGCCGATCAAAAGCCAGCTCACGGTGGGCGACGCATTCACCGACGGCACGATCTTCGATTCGTTCGGCGTGCGCGGCGTGCAGCTCGGCACCGACGACCGCATGTATCCGGAGTCGCAGCGCGGCTACGCGCCGACTGTGCGCGGCATCGCGAACACCAATGCGAAGGTTCAGGTCAGGCAGAGCGGCAACATCATCTACGAAACGACGGTCCCGCCCGGCCCGTTCGAGATCAACGATCTCTATCCGACCGGCTATGGCGGCGATCTGCAGGTCGTCGTGACGGAGGCCGACGGCAGCCAGCACATCGCATCGCTTCCGTACTCGGCGCCCGTCAACGCGCTGCGCGAAGGGCGATGGCGCTACAGCGTGTCGGCTGGGCAGTACCGCAACACGAGCCTGAACACGCATCCGTTCGTGTTTGAAGGCGGCGTGCAACGCGGTCTGAACAACTTCGTCACGCTGTACGGCGGCAGCGTGCTCGGCGAAGACTATGTGTCCGCGGCGGCAGGCGTTGCGCTCGATACGCCCGTCGGTGCATTCGGCTTCGATGTGACGCAGGCGAGCACGGATCTACACAGCTTGGGCAATCGCAGCGGACAGAGTTTGCGCCTGTCGTTCTCGCGCACCTTCGCGCCGTCGGACACGGCCGTCACGCTGGCCGCGTATCGCTATTCGACGAGCGGCTTCCTCGACTATCAGGACGCGATGACGCTGCGCGATCTCGCGCTGCACGGCACGGCGTTCACGAACAACGGCATCCAGAAAGGCCGCCTGCAACTGACGCTGAACCAGACGCTCGGCAAGTACGGTTCGGTCTATGCATCGGGCTACACGCAGAATTACTGGAACAAGGCAGGCCGCGACACCGCCTTCCAGGTCGGCTACAACACCAACGTGCGCCGGGTGGGCGTCAACGTGTCGGCGTCGCGCGAACTCGAAGTGAACACGGCGCGCTGGGACAACCGCATGATGCTCAACCTCAGCATTCCGCTCAACATCGGCTCGACGGTCGCGAACACGCAGACGAGCTTCACGCACGACTCGAACGACAACAGCAACCAGATTCAGGAGACTTTTTCGGGCGCGGCCGGCAAGGACTTCGACATCAACTACGGCGTCACGGCGGGACGCACATGGGGCAGCACGTCGGGCAACAGCATCAATGCGAACGTCGGCTATCTCACGCGCTGGTCGCAGTTGCGCGCCAACGCGGGTTATGCGAACGGCTACACGCAAGGCGGCTTCGGCGCGACAGGCTCGATCGTCGGCTATGACGGCGGCGTCGTGCTCACGCCGCAAACGGGCGACACCTATGCCGTGATCGAAGCGAAAGATGCCGCTGGCGCGCGCATCGCCACATCGCCGGGCGTGCGGCTGAACGGCCGCGGACAGGCCGCCGTGGCGGGCATGCAGCCGTATTCGCTGAACAACATCGAGATCGATACGAAGGGGTTGCCGCTCGGCGTTCAACTGAAAACCACGGAGCAGCGCTTCGCGCCGACAGCGGGCTCGGTGGTGCGCGTGAAGTTCGATACCGAGGATCGCGGCCGCGCCGTGCTGATGCGCGTGCGGCGTCTTAACGGCGACGCGGTGCCGTTCGGCGCCGATGTCATCGATGCAGGCGGCAATCTCGTCGGCACGGTTAGTCAGGGTAGCCGCGCGATGTTTTACATGAAGACGCCTGAAGGTCAATTCCGCATCAAGTGGGGCGACAGCAATACGCAGAGTTGCACGGTGCGCTACGCGCTGCCGAAGAACGCCAAGGCGACATCCGCATCCGCACCCGCACCCGCCGCGCCGACCGTATTCGCCGATGCCGTCTGCGAGTAAGCCCATGCCCGGCCGCTTGTGCGCAACGGCCTTCTTCAATCTTCGTGGAGAACCTCCCACATGCGAACACTCGAACTGCTGACGGGCGTGCTCGTCGCGGCCGCTGTCACTGCCACTGCGCCCGCCTTTGCGATCGACGCGACGCTCTATTTCACAGGGCAGATTTCACAGCCGTCGTGCACCGTCGATACATCGTCGCAGAACCAGACGGTCAATCTGGGCAGCGCGTCGGTCACGGATTTCGCGGCGATCGGCAGCACGCTGAACGCGACGGCGTTCAACATGCTGCTGACCAGTTGCGCGCCGGGCACGAAAGTCACGGTGACCGTGAACGGCACGATGGACACCGTCGCGAGCGTGCTGCAGAACGCGGGCACGGCGACGCAGCTAGGCGTGCAGCTGCTGCAGGCCGCAAGCGTCGGCGGCACGACGGGCACGCCGATCACGCTCAACAGTGCAGTCAATCTCGGCACGGTCGACGCGACCAACACGATGACGATTCCGATGGTCGCGCAGTTCTATCGGCTGGGCACATTGACGGCGGGGTCGGTGACGGCCACGGCGACGGTGAACTTCACTTACAACTGACACCGCGCAGCGACATGAGAACTGCTGTTGCCCGCGCGATCCAGCGCCATCTTGTTTCAACAATCACGCTATGACCTACCCCATGATTTCGACGCATCGATCCAGGGCGATGCAACTGCTGATGCTTTGCCTGTTGAGTCTGTTCCTGCTGACCGCGTCGCCGCGTGCGAAGGCGGATAGTTGCAGCGGTTCCACCGGAACATACACCGTCAACCTGCCGGCGTCAGTCACTGTGCCGCGTGACGCAGCCGTCGGAACGATCCTCACTGGTTGGACGATGAGTAGCGGCACATACATCGGCATGTGGAGCTGCACCGTAACGACAAGCGGCGGAGGCCCAGGCGCTGAAGGCAGGTCGTTGCTGGCCTCATCCGGTACGCAGGTCTCATACGGCGGACAGACCTACACCGTCTTCAACACGGGCTATCCCGGCATCGGCATGATCATCGCGTTCTACGACGGGGAGACTGGATGCGGCGGTGGCTTCTATAACGAAGGAAGTATTTCACCGTCGGTCTTCCTCGGCGGTGGGTGCTACAACTACGGGTCAGGTCCTTCCGGCGCCGAGATCAGTGTTGCCCTGGTGAAAACGGGTCAGGCAGCCGCCGGTACCTTGTCGAATATGTCGATCGCGCAAGCGGCACCTGCGATAACGACAGCTTCAGGCACTATAGGCTTCTATACGTCATACACCGTGTCGTTCCAGACCACGCCCGTCCAGATCGTCAACGGATCATGCACCACGCCGGACGTCTCGATTCCACTCGGTAATTTTCTGACCAGCACTTTCGCGGGCACAGGTTCGACATCGTCCGCTGCCTCGTTCACGATCAACGTGAACAACTGTCCTGTGGGCATGAACAGCGTCAAGTACCGTATCGACCCGACGACGACCGTCATGAATAGCGCGCAGTCGGTGGTGGCACTCGACAGCACATCGACTGCAACGGGTGTCGGCGTCCAGCTTATGAACAGCGCAGGCTCGGCGGCATTTCCATTGAGCACTGCCCAGACACTCAGCAGCTACAGCAGCAGCACGGGCGGCAGTTACACGATTGCGCTCAAGGCGCGCTATTACCAGACGGCGAGCAGCGTCACACCCGGCCCGGCCAATACATCGATGACGGTCACGATGACCTATCAGTAAACCTCGCGACGCCCTTCACGCACGAATAAAAAAAGCTCTCGCACGCGAGAGCTTTTTTATTTGCTTCGGTTTCCAAAGCTTATTCGGAAACCTCGGCAGCACGACAGTACAGCTTAGCCGAAATTCTTCTCGGCAAAATCCCAGTTCACGATGTTCCAGTAAGCCTCGACGAACTTCGGACGCGCGTTGCGGTAATCGATGTAGTACGCGTGTTCCCACACGTCGATGGTCAGCAGCGGCTTCGCGTCCGTGGTGAGCGGCGTAGCGGCGTTGCTCGTCGACACGAGATCGAGCGAACCGTCCGCCTTCTTCACGAGCCATGCCCAGCCCGAGCCGAACGTGCCGACTGCCGTCTTCGTGAACTCTTCCTTGAATTTATCGAAGGAACCCCACTTCGCGTTGATCGCGTCGGCCAGCTTGCCCTTCGGCGCGCCGCCACCTTGCGGCGACAGGCTGTTCCAGAAGAACGTGTGGTTCCACACTTGCGCGGAGTTGTTGAAGATACCGCCCGACGACTTCTTGACGATTTCTTCCAGCGACAGGCTTTCGAACTCGGTGCCCTTGATCAGATTGTTCAGGTTGGTCACATAGGTCTGGTGATGCTTGCCGTAGTGAAATTCGAGCGTCTCTTCCGACATGTTCGGAGCGAGCGCGTTCTTCGCGAACGGCAGCGGCGGGAGCGTATGTTCCATGGTGCTTATTCCTTTGTATCTGTTTATGGGGAGTCTGCGGATAACGCTGCGGAGAACCCGATTGTAGGCGACTTGGAATAACCCCGCAAACGGAAGCCCATTATGGTGTTCATTGCGAAAATGCGCTGCGCGGGCAGCGTAATTAATGCTCGCGCAGCATGCATTCATGCATCGTATGAAGGTCAAAACTACTGTGAAAGAGAACCTTCAGAAGCCATCCGTAAGACGCGGCTGCACATCCGCCAACGCGATATCCGCCGAGCCTTCCGCGAGATGCACGGTCATCCTGCGGCCAGGCTTCAGTGCGGAAGGTGCGCGCACCGCGCGGCCGTTCTGCGCGTCGAGTAGCGCCGCGTAACCGCGCTCGAGCGTGCGCTGCGGACTCAGCACTTCGAGCCGCGCAGCCAGTGTTTCCACTCGCGCATGATGTCTTTCATGCTGGCGCAACAATGCGCGTTCCAGCCGCTCGGCCAGTCCATCGACCTTCGCGCGATGCAACGACAGATCGGGCCGCCAGCGCTGCCAGCGCATCTGCGCGAGCGAGAAACGCGCGCGCGCATCGCGCACAGGCCGCTCTCCCGCCGACGCGAGCCGCACGCGCAGTTGCTGCAAATGCGTGCGTTGCCGCGCGAGTCTTTCAGCGGGCGACACGAGACGTCGCGCGAGCCAGTCGAGTTGCTGCGCACGGCGCTCCATCATGCGTCCGAAGCCGCGCGCGAGCGCCGCATGCCGGTGATCGAGATCGCGCAGCAGCAGCACGCGCTGCGGGCTGACGAGTTCGGCGGCCCCTGTAGGCGTGGGCGCGCGCACGTCGGCGGCGAAGTCGGCGATCGTGAAGTCGGTTTCGTGACCGACGCCGCTCACGACGGGCACGTCGCTCGCCGCGATGGCGCGCGCCAGCACTTCTTCGTTGAACGCCCACAGGTCTTCGATCGATCCGCCGCCGCGGCACACGATCAGCACATCCACTTCACGGCGGCGGTTCGCGCACTCGACCATCGCCGCCAGCTTCGCGCTGACGCCCGCGCCCTGCACGGGCGCCGGATACACGACGACGGGAATGTGCGGCGCGCGGCGCGCCAACGTGGTCAGCACGTCGCGCAACGCGGCCGCCTGCAACGACGTGACGATGCCGATCGAGCGCGGATGCACGGGCAGCGCGCGCTTGCGCGCCGCGTCGAACAGACCTTCGGCTTCGAGTTGCGCTTTCAGCCGCAGGAACGCTTCATACAGCCGTCCCTGGCCCGTGCGGCGCACGGCCTCGACATTCAGCTGCAGTTCGCCGCGCGGCTCGTACATCGTGACGAGCGCGCGCACTTCGATCTTGTCGCCTTCGCGCGGTGTGAACTCCGCATACTGCGCGCGTCCGCGAAACATCACGCAGCGCATCTGCGCCTGCGCGTCCTTGATCGAGAAGTACCAGTGGCCGCTCGCGGCGCGCGTGAAGTTCGACACTTCGCCGGACACCCAGACGAGTGGAAACGAGCGTTCGAGCATCGTGCCGATCGCGCGATTGAGCACCGACACCGGGACGACGGCATCGCCGCCCGCGCCGGACGCAGACGAAAAAGGACTTTCGGAATTCATGCGGGAAGAGGTTGTATCAGGCCGGACAGACGATAGACCGATCGGGCAGCCAGGTCCAGCCCGTTCTCGACGCGGTTAGTCGCACGGTTAGTCGCGCGGTTAGTCGGATTGTTAAAAGTGTCCACATGTCGGGAGAAAGGTGGCGGACGGCCGAAAAACCGCGCCAGAGCCCACTTAATACCATTTAAGCCATTGATTTTTCGACACATTTTCACCCTTCCAAATCGGCCATCGCCGAGCCGAGGCTTGCGCGACGGCCTTTCCGACAATTTGCAAGGCACGTTCTCCACAAAGTTATCCACAGGCTATGGATAAAGCATTCGCCGTGCGCGAACGGCCCTCGGCGGGCTTTCCGACTTGCGGTCGAAGCAGCCGACGCGCTAGAGTGCCGGGTTCTGGCGAAATCTGCCTGTCGGGCAGACTGTGCGCCCGGCACTTCCCGAAGGGCCGCACAATCGTTCCCCGATGCGCGTAGCCGCTGCGCGCATTCGGCAGAAGCGCGACAGCCGTCCGTAAGCCGTCGCGCGCCTGCTGCCGCATTTGCCTGTGGTTTTCCGCTTGCCGCTGTCCCGTCTTGAGCGTGTTGTGGTTCGCCTGGTCTTTCAACCGTCGGTGCAACCGACTGCCCGGAGATGCCTGCCGATGTTCGCTTTGTCCGACCTGTCAGACGCGCCGCGCCAGCCGGCTGCCCGCCGATGAGCGAACTCGCGTCGCGCATCGAGGCGCGCATCACGCGCGAGTGGCGCCAGCGCGGCCCGCTCGCGTGGGCGCTGACGCCGCTCGCCTGCCTGTTCGGCGCGGTGGCGCTCGGCCGGCGCGCTGCGTTTCAGCTCGGCTGGCTGAAGTCGGTGCGCATTCGCGTGCCCGTCGTCGTCGTCGGCAACGTGACGGTCGGCGGCACGGGCAAGACGCCCACGGTGATCGCGCTGGTGCAGGCGCTGCGCAGCGCCGGTTTCACGCCGGGCGTCATCTCGCGCGGCTACGGCGCGAAGATCACGCTGCCGACGCTCGTCACGCCGACCTCGAAGGCGACCCAGGCGGGCGACGAGCCGCTGTTGATCGCGCGCCGCACGGGCGCTCCCGTATTCGTGTGCCCGGACCGCGTGGCCGCCGCCGAGGCGCTGTGCAAGGCGCATCGCGACGTCGACGTGATCGTCAGCGACGACGGCCTGCAGCACTACCGGCTCGAACGGGACGCGGAAATCGTCGTGTTCGATCACCGGCTGGGCGGCAACGGTTTTCTGCTGCCGGCCGGGCCGCTGCGCGAGCCGCTGTCGCGCAAACGCGACGCGACGCTCATCAACAATCCGTACGACCGCGCGCTGCCGCCGTGGCCGAACACGTTTTCGCTCGAACTCGCTCCCGGCGACGCCTGGCATCTCGACAATCCGCGCCTGCGCCGGCCGCTCGCGCAATTCGCCGGTGAGCGTGTGCTGGCGGCCGCGGGCATCGGCGCGCCCGAGCGGTTTTTCGCGACGCTGCGCGCGGCGGGTCTCTCGCCCGACACGCGCGCATTGCCCGATCATTACGCGTTCAGCACCAATCCGTTCGTCGACGTCGACGCCGACGCGATCCTGATCACCGAAAAGGATGCGGTAAAATTGGGGTCCTGGCATGACGCGCGGCTGTGGGTCGTTCCCGTCGAAGCCACGCTCGATCATCGCCTCATTGCACTCGTTGTGGAGAAAGTCCGTGGACGCTCGCCTGCTTGAAATTCTCGTCTGCCCGATCTGCAAGGGCCCGCTCAGCTACGACCGCGCCGCGCAGGAATTGATCTGCAACGCAGACAAGCTCGCCTATCCGATCCGCGACGGCATTCCTGTGATGCTCGTGGACGAGGCGCGTCAAACGGTCGAAGGCACGCCCGTCGATCTGAATCCCGGCTCGGTCGCGTAAGCGCGCGGCCCCCGGCACAACACCGCGCCTCGCAGTCAACCGGATGATCCGCGCCGCCGACCAGGCGGCGCGTCTTTCTCGGCCTCATCGAGGCCAGATGTCGCCCGTTCATAGCCACTCCACCGTCCTTCACGCCGAATCCCAGCGGCCCGCTTCCGATGAACGCCACCCAGCCCACTCCACCCTTCATCGCCGTCGTGCCGGCGCGCCTCGCGTCGACGCGTCTGCCGAACAAGCCGCTCGCCGATATCGGCGGCAAGCCGATGGTCGTGCGCGTCGCGGAGCGCGCGCTCGAATCGGGCGCGCAGCAGGTGCTGATCGCCACCGATGCGCAAGCGGTGCTCGACGTCGCCCGCGCGCATGGCATCGACGCGATGCTGACGCGCGCCGATCATCCGTCGGGCACGGACCGGCTCGCGGAAGTCGCGGCGCACTACGGGTGGAGCGACGACACGATCGTCGTCAACGTGCAGGGAGACGAACCGCTGATCGATCCGGCGCTGGTGCGCGGCGTAGCGTCGCACCTCGCGGCCACGGACGGCTGCGCGATCGCGACGGCCGCGCATCCCATCCACGCGAGCGCGGACGTGTTCAATCCGAACGTCGTGAAAGTCGTGCTCGATGCGCGCGGTGTCGCGCTGTACTTCTCGCGCGCGCCGATCCCATGGGCCCGCGACGCTTATCAGCCGCATTGGCCCCATGTCGCGCAGATGCCCGCGCCGCCTGCGCCCGCCACCGTCTATCGGCATATCGGGCTGTACGCCTATCGCGCGAAGTTTCTCCGTACTTACCCGAGCCTGTCGATCTCGCCGATCGAGCAGGCCGAAGCGCTCGAACAGTTGCGCGCACTGTGGCACGGCGAGCGCATCGCCGTGCTCGTCACGCACGACGCGCCTCTGCCCGGCGTCGATACGCCGGACGATCTGGCCCGAGTACAAGCTTTTTTCGGGCCCGTGGCGTAAAAGGGATGGCATAATCGATCGTTCGCGCGATTCATCCGATGTCGATGCGCATTGATCGACATCGCCATTCGCCCGTATTTTTAAACCGCTGTTGTGCCGTTTGCTTCGCTGCGCCGTCCATGACGTGCAGCGCGAAGCCGACAGCGCCGAGCGCTCCGGCAACCACAGCGGCAACCAAGAATGAAGAGCGTCAACCGCAGCAGACAATCATGCGCGGCGCGCCATACAGAATTGACATAGATCTGGAGATATCACATGCGTTTGATCCTGTTGGGCGCTCCTGGCGCGGGCAAGGGCACCCAGGCGAACTTCATCAAGGAGAAGTTCGGCATTCCGCAAATCTCGACGGGCGACATGCTGCGCGCCGCCGTCAAGGCAGGCACGCCGCTCGGCATCGAAGCAAAGCGCTACATGGATGCCGGCGAACTCGTCACCGATGAACTCATCATCAATCTCGTCAAGGAACGTCTGCAAGACTGCGACTGCGAGAACGGCTATCTGTTCGACGGCTTTCCGCGCACCATTCCGCAAGCGGAAGCGATGAAGCAGGCAGGCGTCGCGATCGACTACGTGCTGGAAATCGACGTGCCGTTCGACGAGATCATCACGCGCATGAGCGGCCGCCGCACGCACCCGGCGTCGGGCCGCACCTATCACGTGAAGTTCAATCCGCCGAAGGTGGAAGGCGTCGACGACGTAACGGGCGAGCCGCTGATCCAGCGCGACGACGACAAGGAAGAAACGGTCAGGAAGCGCCTCGATGTCTACGTCGCGCAAACCAAGCCGCTGATCGACTACTACAACAACTGGGCGAAGAACGGCGACCCATCCACGCCGCTGAAAGCGCCGCAATACCGCCGCATCTCGGGCCTCGGCACCGTCGACGAAATCCGCGACCGCGTGTTCGACGCGCTGAAGTAAGCCGCGCATCGTTTGTCAGCCCATGAAGAACCCGCCTGTCACGGCGGGTTTTTTATTCGCGCTTGTGCTTTCATTCGGAGCACTGAGAAAGCGATGGGCGAGCACGAAGAAAACACTGTGCGGCCGCCGCCGTCCACGCGTTTTGACGCGCCTGGGCGAGCCGTTAAAATCGACCGGCGATAACGATTCGAACAGCGTCAAACACATTCCATCAAGGAGAAGACATGGACATCAAGGACAACGTGTTTCTGATCACGGGCGGCGCATCGGGCCTCGGCGCCGCAACGGCGCGCCTCGTCGCGCAAAACGGCGGCAAGGTCGTGCTCGCCGACCTGAACCACGATGCAGGCGAGGCGCTCGCGAAAGAGTTGGGCGGCGTGTTCGTCAAGTGCGACGTAAGCCGCGAAGACGACGCCGCGCAGGCCGTCGAAGCCGCCACGAAGCTCGGCTCGCTGCGCGGCCTCGTCAACTGCGCCGGCGTCGCGCCCGCGATGAAAACAGTCGGCAAGGACGGCCCGCATCCGCTGCACTCGTTTGCGCGCACCGTGTCGATCAACCTCGTCGGCACCTTCAACATGATTCGCCTCGCGGCTGCGGAGATGGCGAAGCTCGCGCCGAACGCGCTCGGCGAACGGGGCGTGATCGTGAATACGGCTTCCGTGGCCGCGTTCGACGGGCAGATCGGCCAGGCGGCGTATGCGGCGTCGAAGGCGGGCGTCGCGGGCATGACGCTGCCCATCGCGCGCGATCTGTCGCGCAACGCGATCCGCGTGATGACGATTGCGCCCGGCATCTTCGAAACGCCGATGCTGCTCGGCATGCCGCAGGAAGTGCAGGACGCGCTTGGCGCGATGGTGCCGTTCCCGTCGCGTCTGGGCAAGCCGGACGAGTTCGCCATGCTCGTCAAGCAGATTTTCGACAACCCGATGCTCAACGGCGAAGTGATCCGTCTGGACGGCGCGATCCGTATGCAGCCGAAGTGAGCGCGCGACACGCGTGCCGCTGAAATGAAAAACGCCTGCGTGTCGTTGCGTCACGCAGGCGTTTTGACGAGAAACGGCGATCAGCGCTCGATGCTCAATCGCGATCGTCGTGCTGCGTGCGCTGACGCAGCTCGTGCAATTGCGATTCGACCACCGTCGCATCCTCCGCATCGGGCCGGTCGCCGAGATAGCGTTCGAGATCTTCGAGGGCAGGCCGCAGGTAATCGAGGCGCGCATACGCAAAGCCGCGATCGCGCACTTCCTCGATATTTTCCGGCAGCAGGATCACGAGCCGCTGCTGCACGGCGAGCAGCCGCTGCCAGCGCTCCGTCTGCACATACGTCGCCTTCAGATTACGCAGCATGCGCGCGATGACCTCGCGGCGCGTCGCCGGCTGCAGCAGCATGCGCAGCGCGCGGCTCACCGACTCGCCCGCCTTCGCCACATACGGCTCCAGCATCTCGACCATTTCGGGCTCCGTCAGCGGATGGCCCGTAGTGGGATCCATCATCGCGTCGCCTTCGGGCAGCGTCACGCGCAACAGAAAATGCCCGGGAAACGATACGCCGCGCACGGGAATATCGACCTGCGACGCCATCTCCAGATACAGCACCGCGAGCGAAATCGGAATGCCGCGGCGCCGCTTGAGCACCATGTTCAGATGGCTGTTGTCCGGGTCGTAGTAATCGTTGACGTTCGCCGCGAAACCCAGTTCGCGGAAGAAGTAGCGATTCAGAATGCCGACGCGCTGCTGGATATCGGCGTCGTCAGGGATACGGCGCTTGACGCGCAATGCGAGTTCGTCGATCTCGGCGAGCACGGCTTGCAGATCGAGATCGGGGTAAGCATCCTGCGCGAGCGAGAGCGCCGCTTCCGTGAGGGGAAGCCCATCGTCCTCGGCGACGAGCGCGCTGAAATAGTCGAGAACTCGCGTCATCGTGATCACTTCACTCGCCTTTTGAAATACGCGTACTTGAAGCCCATCAGCCACAGCATACCGAAATATAGCGCGGCGAACAGCACGAGGCATGCCGCGAGCAGCACCATGCGCCGCACGGGCTCGGCGTGCATGCCGATCCAGTCGAAGCTGATCGCGAGCCAGTGCATCACGCCCGCCAGCACCAGGCACGCGCCGACGAGCTGCACGAAGAACACGCTCCAGCCCGCCGACGGCATATAGATGCCGCGCCGCCGCAAACCGATGAACAGGCACAGCGCATTGACGCATGCGCCAAGCCCGACGGACAGCGTCAGCCCGGCGTGCGCGAAGATCGGCACGAACACGTAGTTGCTCAGCTGCGTAACCACCAGCACGAACACGCCGATCTTCACGGGCGTCTTGATGTCCTGCTTCGCGTAGAAGCCGGGCGCGAGAATCTTGATCAGGATGAGACCCACGAGGCCGACGCCGTAAGCGGCGAGCGCCCGCCCCACCATCACGACGGCATTGCCGTCGAACTTGCCGTAGTGGAAGAGCGTCGCGGTCAGCGGCTCGGCGAAGAAAAACAGCGCGACGGCGCTCGGCGCGGCGAGCAGAAACGTCACGCGCAAGCCCCAGTCGAGCAGCGACGAATATTCGTGCGTGTCGGCATCGACGTGTGCTTTCGACAGACTCGGCAGCAGGATCGTGCCGAGCGCGACGCCAAGCAGCGCCGTCGGGAATTCCATCAGACGATCGGCGTAGTTGATCCACGACACGGCGCCCGGCCCGATGTGCGACGCGATGTTCGTATTGATGATCAGGCTGATCTGCGCGACGGAAACGGCGAACATCGCGGGGACCATCTTCGCAAGCACGCGCTTTACGCCGCGATGCGCGACGGCCTTCAGCGGATTGAGCCCGATGCGCGGGATCATGTCGATTTTCTTCAGACCGGGCAACTGCACGATGAACTGGGCGATGCCGCCCGCGATCACGGCCCACGCGAGCGCGTACACGGGCACCTTCATCAGCGGCGCGACGAACACGGCGGCGATGATGAACGCGACGTTCAGCAGCACGGGCGCGAAGGCCGGCAGCGAGAAGTTCTTGTACGTGTTCAGTACGCCCGACGCCAGCGACGTCAGCGAAATGAACAGGATGTACGGGAACATGATCCGCGTCATCGACACGGCGAGCGTGAACGCCTGGCCGTCGCCGCGCAGGCCGGACGCGACCACCAGCACGACCCACGTCGCGCCCGCCACGCCGAGCAGCGAGAGGAACGCCAGCGCCCAGGCGAGCACCGTCGACGTGGCATCGACGAGCGCCTTCGTCGCGTCGTGGCCCTGCTGGTTCTTGAACTCGGCGAGGATAGGCACGAAGGCCTGCGAAAATGCGCCTTCGGCGGAAATGCGGCGCAGCAGGTTCGGGATGCGGAAGGCGACGTAGAAGGCGTCGGTGTACTGGCTCGCACCGAACGCGCGGGCGATCAGGGTTTCGCGGGCCAGTCCGGTCACGCGCGACAGCAGCGTGAATCCGCTGACAGTCAGCAGGGCTCTGAATAGATTCATGGGGCGCTTATTATACGGGTGCGTCCAGGGCGGTCGGCATGTCAGGTCGGGATTCGTCGAAATCACGACAGAATCGGGACTCTTTGGGACCGGTTTGCAGCAAAGTCGTTCGTTTTGTCGATGGATTTGTGTGCGTGTTTTGCCGAAGGCGGCACGCCAACCCCTGCGCCGTCCTGCGCCCGCACGGCGGGCCTCGCGGCGGCGCGACAGCCGTTGTGCCGCGCCCCGACCTCCGGCAACACTGCGCGGTTGCCACGTGTCTGATTTTGTTGCTATAATCGCCGGTTTCGAAGCTCGCTCAACCTGCTGCCTTGTTCGCCCGGGCCGAAATGGGACAGAGCGGATTCACGTAGTTCTCAGTTGTTTTGTCTATTTGCGCCCTTGGGCAATCGCTCTCAGGGGTTCGATCTAAAGCAGCGCCTGCCCCTTCACATCAAGGCAGGTACTGGAAACAGGAACAGGATAAGGAACCGTCATGGCTAACTCCGCACAAGCACGCAAGCGCGCCCGTCAAGCCGCCAAGGCAAACTCGCACAACTCGGCGCTGCGCTCGAAGTACCGCACGGCTGTCAAGGCTGTCCGCAAGGCAATCGAAGCCGGCGACGCAGCGCAAGCCGCTGAAATCTTCAAGGCATCGGCAAAGACGCTGGACATCATTGCCGACAAGAAAATCGTTCACAAGAACAAGGCAGCTCGCCATAAGAGCCGCCTCGCTGCAGCCATCAAGGGTCTGCAAGCGCCCGCAGCGCAGTAATTTACGAATCCCGCAGCTCGCTCAGGCGGGCTGCTTCCTGTTTCCGCTGCGTCATCAAAGCCCGCTTTGGCGGGCTTTTTTGTTTGGCGCGCCGCTCCGTGTGAAAGGCAGACGCAAGGAGATCAGAAAAATCGGATACAAAAAAACCCGCCGATGCGGGTTCTGTTGATCTATTGCATCTTCACTGCCTTCACTGCCGCCGATGCCGCGCTCAGGGCGCCGGCGCCTTGCGCGCTTCGTGTTCGGGCGGCAGTTCGCAGGCTTCCGTGACGAGCAGGTCGTTGTCTTTCGCAAAGTTCATCACGAAGTCGAAAGCCATTGGCTCGATGTCCCGCAACCGCGAATCCAGGATGACGCACTTCAGGTCGCCGATCATCGTAGGGCGCACATAGTGGGAATACTGCAGGCGCGCGTTCGGCCCTCTTCTGGCGCCGGGACCGTAGCACGACATCACGCCCGCCAGCCGTTCCGACCAGTCGCTCGGACGAAACTTGCGTCCATTCGACGTGATGCCTTGAATGAAGTATTCGGTTGGGGGTGTGTCGGCCATGTACGAAACCCTGTGTGACTGCCCAGCGATCTGCCGGTGAGGAGCCCGCGAAGGATGACTGCCTGAAACGCTGCGTGAACACGTCTTGCGACCAGGCGAAACTGCAGTGAAGCCCGTCGTTCACCCGCCGCGGCGAGTGCACCTTGGGCGGCAGCCCGACGACGCACAGCGGCACATGACAGATGCGCCAGCGGGTACGCGAAGCCGTGTCGCCAAAGCGTTGAGCCTGCCCACCGGGCTTTAAGAAAACTTTGAGATTATAGCGTACCCAGGGTTCTTCCGCACCGCACACAAGCGGTCCGAAACAGTCCTTTGCAATCTGACGGCAAGTGACGTATGCCGTCTGGCCGACTCGTCAAAACATTCAAAATCCTTTATGCTGCATTGACTTACCACAAACAACGGCGGCCCAGTCCGGCATCTTCGCCCGGCTGAATCCGCCGTATTTGTTTCATGACCGCCAAGAAAATCCGCCACTACCTGCAGTTCAACGATTTCTCGCTGGAAGACTACGAGTATGTGCTTGAACGCGCGCGCATCCTGAAGCGCAAGTTCAAGAACTACGAGACCTATCATCCGCTGCACGACCGCACGCTGGCGATGATCTTCGAGAAGAATTCGACGCGCACGCGCCTGTCGTTCGAGGCGGGCATCTTCCAACTGGGCGGTCACGCCGTCTTCATGAGCACGCGCGACACGCAACTCGGCCGCGGCGAGCCGATCGAAGATGCAGCGCAAGTGATCTCGCGGATGGTCGACATCATCATGATCCGCACGTTCGGCCAGGACATCATCAAGCGCTTCGCGGAAAACTCGCGCGTGCCCGTCATCAACGGGCTGACGAACGAGTATCACCCGTGCCAGGTGCTCGCCGACATCTTCACGTACTACGAACATCGCGGCCCGATTCGCGGCAAGACGGTTGCATGGGTCGGCGACGCGAACAACATGCTGTACACATGGATCGAGGCCGCGCAGATTCTCGGCTTCAAGCTGCGCCTGTCCACGCCGCCTGGCTACAAGCTCGATCGCGGCATGGTCGCGCCGGAAAGCGCGCCGTTCTATGAAGAATTCGATGATCCGAACGAGGCCTGCAACGGCGCCGACCTCGTCACGACTGACGTCTGGACCAGCATGGGCTTCGAGGCGGAAAACGAAGCGCGCAAGAAGGCGTTCGCCGACTGGTGCGTGGACGCCGACATGATGTCGCGCGCAAGCAAAGACGCCCTCTTCATGCACTGCCTGCCCGCGCATCGCGGCGAGGAAGTGAGCGCGGAGGTGATCGACGGGCCGCAGAGCGTCGTGTGGGACGAAGCGGAGAACCGTCTGCACGTGCAGAAGGCATTGATGGAATTCCTGCTGCTCGGCAAGCTGAATCACTGAACGTCAACATTGACGCATCAAACGAAATCGCCGGCCATGCGCCGGCGATTTCATTTCAACGTCGGCTCAGTGCGACCAGGTACACAACACGGCACACGACGAACCGCAACAAACCGGCCGATCACAGACAAACAGGCTCTGCCTCCAGCATCACGCCGAAGCGCTGCGCGACGTCCTGCTGGATCGCCTTCGCAAGCGCCAGCACGTCGGCGCCGCTCGCGCCGCCGCGATTGACGAGCACGAGCGCCTGCCGTTCATGCACGCCTGCCGCCCCCAGCGCGCGCCCCTTCCAGCCGCAGCGGTCGATCAGCCAACCCGCCGCAAGCTTCACGCGCCCGTCGGCCTGGCGATACGAAACGATCTCGGGCTCCTTCGCGAGCAGCGCATCGAACTGCGCCGGGTCGACGACAGGATTCTTAAAAAAACTGCCGGCGTTGCCGAGCGCGAGCGGGTCGGGCAGCTTCGCGCGCCGCACCGCGACGACGGCATCGAATATCGCCTGAGGCGTCGGCGTTGCATCGCCGAGTCCGACGGCAGCCAGTTCGCGCGCGATGTCGGCGTAGCCGGCGCGCGGCACCCAGGCTTTCGGCAACCTGAACGTCACCGACACGATCACGTAACGCTCGCGTCCTTCCTGCTTGAACAGACTGTCGCGATAGCCGAAGCGGCAGGCGCTGGCGTCAAGCTCGACGGTTTCGCCCGTCGCCAGCTCGATTGCGCGCAGCGACGCGAAGCGCTCGCACATCTCCAGCCCGTACGCGCCGATGTTCTGGATCGGCGCCGCGCCCACCGTGCCCGGAATCAGCGCAAGATTTTCGAGGCCGGGCATGCCCTCTGCGAGCGTCCACGACACGAACTCGTGCCAGTTCTCGCCTGCCGCCGCCTCGACATACCAGGCGTCGGCGTCCTCGCGAACCAGCTTGCGGCCGCGCAGACCGATCAACAGCACGACGCCCTCGACATCGCGCGTCAGCACGACGTTGCTGCCGCCGCCCAGCACCAGCCGCGGCAGGCCCGCCACGCGCGGGTCGCGCAGAGCGGCAAGCAGTTGCGCCTCGCTTTCGATGCGGCAAGCGAGCCGAGCGCGGACGTCGAAACCGAACGTGTTGTGTGACTTGAGCGGGTAGTCGGCAGAGAAGGAAACGGAATCGGGCTGGGACATCTGAGGTTCTGGCAAGCGCCGCGCGGCTGACGAGGCGGGCGGCAACCCGCCCGCGAACCTTGGGCAAAAGGGAAAGGCGTCGGTAAAATGACACCGGTTCGTGATTATAGCGAGTGCGCCGCCCGCAGCCTTGCGCGGCGCCCCGCGAAACAAATGGGAGAAAGCAATGCCATCGTTTGACGTCGTCTGCGAAGCCAACATGATCGAAGTGAAGAACGCGATCGAGCAGTCCAACAAGGAAATCTCGACGCGCTTCGACTTCAAGGGCTCGGACGCCCGCGTCGAGCAGAAAGAACGCGAACTGACCGCGTTCGCCGACGATGAATTCAAGCTCGGCCAGGTGAAGGACGTGCTGGTGTCGAAAATGGCCAAGCGCAATGTGGACGTGCGCTTCCTGGACTACGGCAAGATCGAGAAGATCGGCGGCGACAAGGTCAAGCAGGTCGTCACCGTGAAGAAGGGCGTGTCGGGCGATCTCGCGAAGAAGATCGTCAAGCTCGTGAAGGACAGCAAGATCAAGGTGCAGGCGAGCATCCAGGGCGACGCGGTGCGTGTGACGGGCGCCAAGCGCGACGACCTGCAAAGCGTGATCGCGATGCTGCGCAAGGACGTGACCGACACGCCTCTCGACTTCAACAACTTCCGCGATTGAGCGCGGCCGTCTTCAGGCGCCGCGCCAACGGCGGCGCTTGAAGAGGCGCTTCAGGCGCATGCAGGGAAACGCGCCGCCCGATGCGCGGCGCAACGCTGGCAAATGCAAAACAGGCAGCCAGCTCAATGCTTGTTCGAAGCCGTGCCCGTCGACGCTTGCGCCTTCTTCTTCTCGCCGATGCGGCTCTCCTGCCCCGCCACCAGCTTCGCGATGTTTGCGCGGTGCCGCCAGATCAGCAGCGCACTCATCACGACGACGGCCAGCGCGATCACATTCGCGCCGAACAGAAAGCCGTCGAACAGCGGCGCGAAGATTGCCGCGCACAGCGCGGCCAGCGACGAATAGCGTGTGAAGAACGCGACGATCAGCCAGGTGAGCAGCGTCGCGATACCGAGAATGGGATTGATCCCGAGCAGCACGCCCGCCGCCGTCGCGACGCCCTTGCCACCCTTGAAGCGAAAGAAGAGCGGATACAGGTGACCGAGAAACACGGCGACGGCCGAAATCGCGACGGATGTATCGTCGAGCCCGAAGCGCGCCGACAAGTGCCCCGTGAGCCACACGGCGAGCCAGCCTTTGAATGCGTCGCCAAGCAGCGTCAGGATCGCGGCCTTCTTGTTGCCGCTGCGCAGCACGTTCGTCGCGCCTGGGTTCTTCGAGCCGTACGAACGCGGGTCGGCCAGCCCCATCGCGGCGCTGACGATCACGGCAAACGACACCGAGCCGATCAGGTAGCTCACGACGGCGACAATCAGGTTTTCCATGTTGAAACTCTTATCAGTGTCGGAAAGCGCAAGGAGCACGGGCGCCCGCGCTGGTCAGGAGGGGCAGCTAGCGCAACGGCGCACATTCTACCGAACCCTCCACCTGCTTTTGCAGGCGCGTGCAACAGGCGCGTGCAACAGGCGCGTGCAACGGCACACGCCACACCCACGCGTCTCAGTCGACGCTCGCGCACTGCACCGCCTTCGCCGACAGCAGCGAAGTCAGCGCGTGGGGTTCGATGCTGATGAGAAATCCACGCCTGCCGCCGTTGATCCAGATCTTCGCGAGTTCGAGTATCGTCGATTCGACGTAGACGGGCATCGCTTTCTTCGTGCCGAACGGCGACGTGCCGCCGATCATGTAGCCCGAATGCCGGCTTGCCACTTCGGGTTTGCACGGTTCGACGCGCTTCGCGCCGATCTGCCGCGCGAGGTTCTTGGTCGACACCGTGCGGTCGCCGTGCATCAGCACGATCAGCGGCTTGGCGTGCTCGTCCTCCATCACCAGCGTCTTGACGACGTGATGCTCGTCGACGCCGAGCTGCCGCGCGGATTCGCCCGTGCCGT
>BBSL01000019.1 GCA_001319865.1 Burkholderia sp. E7m39
GTTTCGGAAACGTGTCTGGATTTGCTCATCGGCGCATTGTAATGTCCGCGCAACGCAACGGCCATTTGCCGAATGGCCAATTGTGCGCACCCCGGATCGATGGCACGATCGTTCGCAATATGCCGGCGCTGCTAGAGCAGCAGAGTCGCGCACCTGTCGCCCACCTGCGGCGCCCATCAAGGAGACACCGTTGAATCCAGCCCAGCAATCTCCCGCCCTCGCACAGGGTATCGACGTGACCGCGCTGCTCGCCGCGCTCCCTTCCCGCATTACCGACATCGTTAAACTCGCCGCCGCGCGCGAGCCGCAGCGTGTCGCGCTGATCGAGGACGAACGGCGCCTGACGCGCGCGCAGCTCGCCGAAGCCGTCGATGAAGTGGCCGCGATGCTTTCGGAACAAGGCGTGCGCCCCGGCGATCGCGTGATGATCGTGGCGGAGAACAGCATCGTGCAGATCGTGCTGCTGTTCGCGGCGGCGAAACTCGATGCGTGGGCGCTCGTGTCGAACGCGCGGCTGTCGGCGGCGGAGGTCGATGCGATCCGCGCGCACGCACAGCCGCGCATGGTCGCCTATGCCGTCGACGCGTCGCCGGATGCGCGCCAGCATGGGCAGCGCCATGACGCTCGGCCGGCGCGCGTGGGCGCCATCGACATCGGCGCGTGGTCGTATGCCATCGACGAATACGCGCAAGCCGAGCCCACCGTCGCGGCCAGCGACGGCCAGTGCGCCGCGCTGATCTACACGACGGGGACCACGGGCGCGCCCAAGGGTGTGATGCTGTCGCACCGCAACCTGCTGTTCATTGCCGCCGTTTCCAGCACATTGCGACGCGTGAACAGCGACGACGTCATCTACGCCGTGCTGCCCATTTCTCATGTTTACGGGCTCGCGTCGGTGTGTCTGGGCAGCCTGTTTGCGGGCGCGGCGTTGCGGCTCGCGCCGCGCTTTTCGCCCGAAGCCGTGCGCCGCGCGCTCGCCGACGAGCGCGTGTCGATCTTCCAGGGCGTGCCCGCCATGCACGCAAAGCTGCTCGATCATCTGCAAGTCGAGCACCTGCCGTGGTCCGCGCCGCATCTGCGCTTTGCCTATTCGGGCGGCTCGCCGCTCGACGCCGCGCTGAAATCGCGCGTCGAGAGCGTCTATGGCGTCACGCTGCACAACGGCTATGGCATGACGGAGAGCAGCCCGACCGTGGCCCAGACCATGCTCGATGCACCCCGCACCGATTGCTCGGTCGGGCAAGTGATTCCGGGCGTCGAAGTGCGGTTCGTCGGGATGGATGGCGTCGACGTCGCGCCAGGTGAAGTCGGCGAGCTATGGGTGCGCGGGCCGAACGTGATGCTCGGTTACTATCGCAATCCGCAGCAGACGCACGCCACCGTCACGCAGGACGGCTGGCTCAAGACAGGCGATCTCGCGCGTCGCGACGCGGACGGCGCGCTGCATATCGCCGGGCGCAGCAAGGAGCTGATCATCCGCTCGGGCTTCAACGTCTATCCCGCCGAAGTCGAGCAAGTGCTGAACGCGCATCCCGAGGTCGTGCAGTCGGCGGTCATCGGGCGCGCCGTCGAGGGCAACGAGGAAGTCGTGGCGTTTGTCGAACTGACGGCGGGCGCGCACGCAACGCCCGCCGATCTCGACGCGTGGTGCGAAACGAGGCTCGCGCCGTACAAGCGGCCCGCCGAAATCAAGGTGCTGGCGGCGTTGCCCGCGGCATCGACGGGCAAGATTCTCAAACATCGGTTGCGCGATCTGGCGTGAGGCTCGCCAGCCGCGCCGCGCAGCAAGCAACGTGCGAGCCGCGTGCAAAGCGCGTAGCGCAAGCGCTGGCCGGCTTCAGCCGCGCGGATGATGCGTCGCGTGCAGCGACTTGAGGCGCTCGCGTGCGACGTGCGTGTAGATCTGCGTCGTCGAAATGTCGGTGTGGCCGAGCAGCTGTTGCACGACACGCAGATCCGCGCCGTGATTGAGCAGATGCGTCGCGAACGCATGGCGCAACGTATGCGGCGACAGCGGCGCGTGAACGTGCGCCGTCATCGCGTGGCGCTTGATGATGTTCCAGAACTGCTGCCGCGTCATGCCTTCGGCGCGCGCGGTGACGAACAGAGCATCGGCGGAACGCTGGCCGAGCAGCGCGGGCCGCGATTCACGCAGATAACGCTCGATCCATCCATGCGCCTCTTCGCCAAACGGAATGAGCCGCTCTTTCGAGCCCTTGCCCATCACGCGCACGACGCCTTCGTTCAGACCGACTTCCACCGTCTTCAGCGTGACGAGTTCGCTGACGCGCAGGCCGCTTGCGTACATCAGCTCGAGCATCGT
Source organism: Burkholderia sp. E7m39 (assembly GCA_001319865.1). Lineage (GTDB taxonomy): Bacteria > Pseudomonadota > Gammaproteobacteria > Burkholderiales > Burkholderiaceae > Paraburkholderia > Paraburkholderia bengalensis. Next base: position 2,324 of record BBSL01000019.1, read on the forward strand.
GCGGTCGCGCAGGCCGAGCGGCGTGGTCACGTCGGGCGCGCCGAGCAGCGCTTCGACCTGGGCTTCCGTGAGCGTCGACGGAAAGCGCGGCGGCTGCTTGGCCGAACGGATACGCAGCGTCGGGTCCGCCGCCGCGCGATGCTCGCGCACGGCCCACGCATAGTAGCGGCGGAAAACCGACAGGCGCCGGTTCGCCGACGTCGATTTGTCGCTCGAACGCGCGGCGCTGTACGCGGTCAGATCCGCTTCGCTCGCCGTATCGAGCGAAGCGGTGCGCGTCTGCGCGAGCCACTCGGAAAAGAGCCGCAAGTCGCGCCGATACGCGTCGAGCGTGTTGCGCGCGAGACCATGCTCGAGCCACAGTGCATCGCAGAATGCGTCGATCGACGCGCCGCTCGTCAAAAGCAGCGGCGACGCGGGCTGCGCGTTCCCCGCGAGCTCATCAGTCTGCACATCAGTCATGCGTAGGGAATGCCTTCGTGTTTGAGTAGCCAGCGTTTGACGTTGCGATAGTAGCCGTCGCCGCCCGTATGCGCAAAGCCGCCGATGCCGCCCGCCCCGACCACGCGATGACACGGAATCACAATGGGAAAGAAGTTCGAGCCGCACGCTTGCCCGACCGCGCGCGGCACGCTGCCGATCTCTTTGGCTAGTTGTCCGTAAGTCAGCACGACGCCAGGCGCAATCGCGCTGATCGCTTGCCACACGCGCCGCTGGAATGGCGTGCCGACGTCTGCGAGGGGCAGATCGAAGGTCGCCGACGCCCGTTCCAGGTAGCGTCCGATCTGCTCGACGGCTTCTTTGGCGAGCGGCGAATCGGGCGCGACGCTCGCCACCGAGTCCGGCAAATAGACGATCTCGCGCACGGTCTCGCCTTGCGTCCGCACGCCGATCTTGCCGAATGGCGCATCGATCACTGCATTGAACATGATGTGGTCCCCTTCTTCTCTCTTCGAACGGCCGGCTTACGCGGCTTCGAGCGCCCATCCGACATGCTCGCGCACGAGCGCCGACGGATCATCGGCGCGCCGGCGCAGCGCCTCGACGATAGCCGTGCGCGCATCGGCGGGCAGCGTGTCGCGCGGCGCCCGCAGCGCATTGCCCATGCCGACGGCCAGATTGCGCAGCCAGCATTCGTAGCCGATGCGGCGTATCGCGCTGCCTTGCATGCGCGTGTCGAAGTCCATTGCGCTCCAGCCGAACAGCTCGACCAGCGACGCGCGATCCAGTCCATGCCGCACGTCGAAATCGCCGACGGGCGCGGCCTGCGCGAACTTGTTCCATGGACACGCGAGCTGGCAATCGTCGCAGCCATACACACGATTGCCGATCAGCGGCCGCAAGTCCTGGGGAATACTGCCCTTCAGTTCGATCGTCAGATAGGAGATGCAGCGGCGCGCATCGACGCGATACGGCGCGACGATGGCCGCCGTCGGACAGACGTCGATACAGCGCGTGCAGCTTCCGCAATGCGCGCCGGGCGTCTCGGGCGCGCTTTTGGCCGCACGTTCGGCCGCGCCTTTGTCCGCGCCTTTGTCCAGCACGTCGCCATCAGTCGGCAGCGGCAGATCGACGAAGATCTCGCCGAGAAAGAACAGCGAGCCCGCGTCGCGCTGAAGCAGCAGCGTGTGCTTGCCGCGCCAGCCCGTGCCCGCCTTCTGCGCGAGTTCGACTTCGAGCACGGGCGCCGAATCGGTGAACACGCGGTAGCCGTACGCGCCAATGTCGGCCTCGATGCGCTCGGCGAGTTGCTGCAGGCGGTTGCGCATCACCTTGTGATAGTCGCGGCCACGCGCATAAATCGACACGACGGCCGCAGCGGGATCGGCGAGCCGCGCGCGTTCTTCGAGCCGCCAGTCGTGCTGGACCTGCTGCGCGTCCTGATCGGCAGGGTCCGCGTCTCCCGCACTTTCAACGCCCTTTCGCGCACCTGAAGAAACGGGCAGATAGGCCATGCGCACGGAGATCACGCGTCGCGTGCCGGCCACAAGCTCGGCGGGACGCGCACGTTTCATCCCATGTTTGGCCATATAATCCATCTCGCCGTGGCAACCCGCGTCGAGCCAGGCTGCAAGCCCCGCTTCGGCGTTCGACAGATCGATGTCGCTGATGCCGACCGCGCCGAAACCCAGTTCGCGCCCCCAGTCCTTGATACGCGAAGCAAGCGCGGCCAGTTGCGCTTCATCATTGCGAAGCGCAACAGGTGCTTCATCATGCGGTGCCCGATTCGACGTCTCATTCGGCACATCGGGCGGCGATGATCCATCGCGATGCAGGTCGGACACGGGATGCTTCTGGCCTTGGTTCATTACGCCATTTTACGAGAATGCCCGATCAACCCCGTCACGCCAATCGACCGTCTGCCGCCGTCCTGCTGGAGCGCCAGTTCGCGCTCGCGGACGAAGCCGCGACGACGGCATTCGGCGAACGGTTCGCGCAGTCCATCGCGGCCGTGCGCGGCGCGGCCAGCGCGACGGGCCAACGTACGTTCAACGGCCTCCAGGTGCAGCTCGAAGGCGACCTCGGCGCCGGCAAGACGACGCTCGTACGCGCCACATTGCGCGCCCTCGGACACACGGGCCGCGTGCGCAGCCCGACCTATACGCTCGTCGAGCCCTACACGGTCGAACTGCCGGATGGGGAACTCGCGCTGTACCACTTCGATCTCTACCGTTTCAATGATCCGGCCGAATGGGCCGATGCAGGCTTTCGCGAGTACTTCGACAGCGGCGCCGTCTGCCTCGTCGAATGGCCGCAGCGCGCGGGCAGTCTGCTGGGTGTGCCGGATCTCGTCTTCTCGCTCGACGTCGACGGCGATGGCCGCGTGCTGGTCGCCCGGGCGTACAGCGAACCAGGAAAGGCATGTCTCGAAAGATGTTGATCAAACCGTTCCGCTCGATCGAATCCGCGGCCACCGCGACGCATAACTGGCGGCGCCGGCAGATTCTCCGCGCGGGCGCTTCCACGCTCGTCCTCGGGCTCGCGGCACCGCGCTTCGCGTTCGCTTCTTCCGTGCTCGGCGTGCGCGTATGGCCCGCGCGCGACTACACGCGCGTGACCATCGAGTCCGACCAGCCGCTGCAGAATACGCAGCAGTTGCTGCAAGGCCCGGACCGGCTGGTCGTCGATCTGAACGGTCTCGATCTCGATCAGGCGCTGAAGGATCTGGTCTCGAAGATCGCGCCGAATGATCCGCAGATTCAATCGGTGCGGGTCGGGCAGTATCAGCCGCATGTCGTGCGGATGGTGTTCGACCTGAAAGGCTCGGTGAAGCCGCAGGTGTTCACGCTGCCGCCCGTCGGCACGTATAAGTATCGGCTCGTGTTCGATCTGTATCCCGCCGTCGCGCCCGATCCGCTGATGGACCTGCTCGCGCAGACCGAGCGCAAGGAACAGCAACTGAAGGACAACGCTGCGCCGCCGGCTGCAACCTTGAGCGGCCCGACCACGCCGCCCGGCGACAGCAGCGAAGCGTTCTTCGAGAAGTACGCGCAGAACAACGCCCCTTCGGGTTCGCCATCGGCCCCCGTGCTGCGGCCGCCCGCGCACATCGCACCTGCACCCGCGCCTGCGCCGCACGCGCCGTCGAAGCCCGCTGCGCCGCCCGCGCCCCCCGTCATCGCACGCAACAACGACAGCGACACGGACACCGACAGCAACGCCGACGACGATACCTACAAGTTCACAGGGCCGAAGAAAGGCAGCAATACGGTGCGCCTGCTCACCGTGGCGATCGATCCCGGCCACGGCGGCGAAGACCCCGGCGCGATCGGCGGCAGCGGCACCTACGAGAAGCACGTCGCGCTCGACATCGCGAAGAAACTGCGCGCGAAGATCGACGCGCAGCCGAACATGCGCGCGATGATGACGCGCGACGCCGATTTCTTCGTGCCGCTGAACGTGCGCGTGCAGAAGGCGCGGCGCGTCGGCGCGGACCTGTTCGTGTCGATCCACGCCGACGCGTTCACGACGCCGGAAGCGAGCGGATCATCGGTGTTCGCGCTGTCGGAGCATGGCGCGTCGAGCGCGGCCGCGCGCTGGATGGCGAACAAGGAGAACTCGTCGGATCAGATCGGCGGCATCAACATCAAATCCGCCGATGCCAACGTCAACCGCGCACTGTTCGACATGTCGACGACCGCGCAGATCCGCGATTCGATGCGCTACGGCAATTTCGTCCTGAAGGAAATCGGCGGGATCAACAAGCTGCACAAGGGCAGCGTCGAGCAGGCGGGCTTCGCGGTACTGAAGGCGCCCGACATTCCGTCGATCCTCGTCGAGACCGCGTTCATCAGCAACCCGGACGAAGAACGCCGCCTGAACGACGACGCTTATCGCGACAAGATGGCCAACGCGATAATGAGCGGTATCAAACGGTACTTCGCGGCGAATCCGCCGCTGGCGAAGAGCCGGATGACCTGAACGTCTGGTTGTTGTCCGCGACGCGTCGGGTTCGCCGGCATGCGCGTGAGTTCTTCGCGCTGCCGGCGAAATCGCAAGGCATCACGGACCACAAGCCGTCAGCGGGCAACTGCAAGCCGTTCGGCGACCCAGCCGCCGAACACATTCACGGCAAGCCCCGCCATCACCAGTGCCGCGCCGCCGATCTGCGCAGCCGACAGCGACTCGCCCAGCAACAACGACGCCGACGCCAGCCCGATGATCGGCACCAGCAGCGAAAACGGCGCGACCTGCCCCGCGGGATGGCGTGACAGCAGACGGCTCCACAAGCCATAGCCGAGCAGCGTCGCGACGAACGCCAGATAGACGATCGCCAGCACCGACGAAACGCCGATGCCCGTCAACGCCGCGCCAATCCGCTGCGGCCCTTCGAACAGATACGACAGCGCGAAGAACGGCAGGGGCGGAATCAGGCTGCCCCACACCACCAGCCCGACCAGATCGAACTTGCCGACCTTCTTCGTGACGATGTTGCCGAGCGCCCACATGACGGCCGCGCACAGCGTGAGCAGAAAGCCGGCGAGCGTCATCGCGCGGCCGCCCTGCATGCCGATCACGGCAAGACCGATCGCCGCGATCGCGAGGCCGAGCACGTTTTGCGCGCGAAAGCGCTCATGCAGGAACAGCGCGGCGAAGCCGAGCGTGAAGAACGCCTGCGCCTGCAGGACGAGCGACGCAAGACCGGCCGGCATGCCCACGTACATCGCCGAAAACAGGAAGGCGAACTGGCCGAGCGAGATCGTCGCGCCGTAGGCGACGAGCCAGCGCCACGGCATCTGCGGGCGTTTGATGAAGAACACGGCGGGGATGGCGGCGAGCGTGAAACGCAGCGCACCGAGCAGCATCGGCGGGACACCATGTAGGCCGACCTTGATCACCACGAAGTTGACGCCCCACGCCAGAACGACGATCAGCGCAAACAGCAGGTCTTTCGGCGACATCCGGACTCCTCTTTTATCTTCTTCAAACGGGTGAGTGTAGCGGAGCAGCGAGCAAGTGCGGCGCCCGCCACGCGCTTGCCGACGCCTGAAGACGCTTGCCGGTGCGCGCCCTGCCACGCGTGCACTGCCCTCGGGCAGTAGAATGACCCGTCCTGTCCCCACCCACCGAGCCCGTCATGCCCTCCTCGATCAAAGCGGTTCTCAAGCCTCACGTGCGCGACATCGGCAACCTGGCCGTGCGCCGCGTCTTGCCTGCCATGGCCGCGCGCCTTGTTGGTCCGTTCATCTTCTTCGATCACATGGGCCCTGCCACGCTGCCCGCAGGCACGGGCCTCGATGTGCGCCCGCATCCGCATATCGGCCTCGCGACCGTCACGTATCTGTTCGAAGGGGCGATCATGCATCGCGACAGCCTCGGCTCCGAACAAAAGATCGTCCCCGGCGACGTCAACTGGATGACCGCGGGCCGCGGCATCGTCCATTCGGAGCGCACGCCGGAGCCGGAGCGCGCCAACGGGTCGACGGTTCACGGCATCCAGACATGGGTCGCGCTGCCCCTCGCCGACGAGGACACCGAGCCTTCGTTCGAGCATCATGCGGGCGCCACGCTGCCGGAAATCGAGCGCAACGGCGTCACGTTGCGGATCATCGCGGGCACGTCGTTCGGCAAGACGGCGCCGGCGCGCACGTTCTCCGGCACGCTGTATGCTGCTGCACATTTTTCACCCGGCAGCGCGCTCGCGCTCGAACCCGAGTATGAGGAACGCGGCGTCTATCTGGTCGACGGCGATCTGTCGCTCGACGGCGAGCCCTTCGAAGTCGCGCAGATGGCCGTGCTCGCGCCGGGCGAAACCGTCACGCTTGCCAGCACGAACGGCGCAACGGTGATGCTGCTCGGTGGCGAGAAACTCGAAGGCGAGCGCTTCATCGAATGGAACTTCGTCGCGAGTTCGCGCGAAAAAATCGAGCGCGCGAAGCTCGCGTGGACCCATCAGGAAATGGGCAAGGTGCCCGGCGAAACCGAGTGGATTCCGCTGCCCGAGCGCAAGCCGCGCTAGACTGACTGGCATCGGTGGCATTCGATGGTGCGCGCGGTTTCGATGCCGCACGCGTTGGCACGCGTGTCGTACCGCGCCGCGCCGCATTGAAACCGCGCGCGCCGCCCCCAACTATTCAAGCGTACCGATTCAAGGAAGAGACAGCCCATGGACACCACTCTCGCGACTTTCGAAAAGGACGTCATCAGCGCATCGATGCTCACGCCCGTACTGGTCGACTTCTGGGCGCCGTGGTGCGGACCGTGCAAGACGCTCGGCCCGATGCTCGAGAAGCTCGAAGCCGAATACGAAGGCAAATGGCGCCTCGTGAAGGTGAACGTCGACGAGAACCAGGAACTCGCGGCGCACTTCCAGGTGCGCAGCATTCCGCACGTCGTCGCGTTCGCGGACGGACGGCCGGTCGATCAGTTCATCGGCGTGCTGCCCGAAGGCCAGCTGCGCCAGTTCCTCGACCGCCTCGTGCCGGACGGCGCGGAAGCCGCGCGCGCGGAAGCCGCGATGGCGCTTGCTGAAGGCCGCCGCGCCGACGCGTATGACGCGCTGAAGGCCGCGCTCGCTTACGACCCGGGCTTCGACGAAGCGCGGCTCGATCTGATGGAGCTGCTGCTCGAAGACAACCGCCTCGACGAAGCGCAAAAAGAAAACGATCTGCTGTCGCCGAAAACGACGCAAGGCATCGACGCGCGCTACAACGCGATCAAGACGCGGCTCGACGCCGTCGACGCCGCCGCCGACCTGCCGCCCACGGATGCGCTCGAAGCTCAGGTGGCCGCGCATCCCGACGATCTCGACGCGCGCTTCGATCTCGCGAGCGCATTCATCGCGCGTCGCAAGTACGAGCCGGCGCTCGAACATCTGCTGGCGATCGTGCAGCGCGACCGCGCGTTCCGTGAGGACATCGGCCGCAAGACGATGCTGTCGGTGTTCGATCTCGCGGCGCACCAGCCGGAGCTGGTGGCGAAATGGCGTCGCAGGTTGAGCGCGTTGCTGAACTGAGCGTTTGCACGCAACCATGAAAAAGCGCGGCCATGTGCCGCGTTTTTTCGTTCAGCGGGCGCGTGTCGAAAGTGACGTCAGGACGCGCTCTTCGCTAGCGCGCGCAGCACATGCGATACGGCCGCGAAGCCGAAGCTCGCCGTCACGCACACGCTCGACCCGAACCCCGCGCAGTTCAGGCCGACGGGTCCATGATGACCGGGCGACGTCGTGACGTGCTCGGCCACTTCGTCGATATCGCACACGGCCGCATCCGGATAGATCAGCGGCTCGTCCGAGTACACGGCGCTGACCTTGAACTTCGCTTTCGGCCCGCGCGGAAAGCCGTGGTGCTTGCGCAACTGGCCGCGCACTTTCGACAGCAGCGGGTCCTGGATGGTCTGCGCGAGATCGTCGATGCGGATGCGCGTCGGATCCAGCTGCCCGCCCGCCCCGCCGACCGTGATGAGCGGCTGCCCGTGTTCGACGCACCACGCGATCAGCGCCGTCTTCGTGCGCACGCTGTCGATCGCGTCGACCACGTAGTCGAAGCCGCCGCCCAGCACCTTGGCGAAGTTGTCGGGCTCGATGAAGTCTTCGATCACGCGCACGTCGCACTGCGGATCAATCAGCTTGATGCGCTCGGCCATCGCATCGACTTTCGGCTTGCCGTAGTTGCCGTCGAGCGCGTGAATCTGCCGGTTCGTGTTGCTCTCGGCAACGTTGTCGAGATCGATCAGCGTGATGCTGCCGATCGCCGTGCGCGCGAGCGCTTCCGCAGCCCACGAGCCGACGCCGCCGATGCCGATCACGGCCACGCGCGCGCGCTCAAACGCAGCCAGTGCGCCCGCGCCGTACAGACGCGCGACGCCCCCGAAACGGCGCGCGCGGTCGATGGTTTCATGCGCGTTGAGGTCGGTAGTAAGATCGGATTGCCCGGTAACGAGAGGCGTGGACATGATGTGTGGCTTGGCGGATTCGTGCGTCGGCAGGCTGACGGTTCGCTTGCGTATCGCGTATATCCTGTGGGCGTCGGCGTGCATTGAAGCCCGTATTTTGCCTGATCGCGCGCATCGACGCCGGCGGCCCGCTTTACATCGAGCTTCACGTCCTGCTTTACGTCCCCTTCCGCGCGTCGTCGAACTGATCCTGTTGGACGCAGGAAATTCTGTCCTTAGCTATACTGGCCCCACTGTAGCGCTTGCATAAAAACATGAGCACTCTTGCCGACCTCCGCAAAAACTATTCGCGCGGCTCGCTGGACATCGCCGACGTCGACCCGAATCCGTTCCGTCAATTCGACGCCTGGTTCAAGCAGGCCATCGACGCGCAACTCCCCGAGCCGAACACGATGACGCTTGCGACGGTCGACGAGCGCGGCCGGCCTTCGGCGCGCATCGTGCTGATCAAGGGTGTGGACGAGCGAGGCTTCGTCTTCTTCACGAACTACGAAAGCCGCAAAGGCCGCGAACTCGCGCAAAACCCGCACGCAAGCCTGCTTTTCTACTGGATCGAACTCGAGCGTCAGGTGCGCATCGAGGGCACCGTCGTCAAGACAAGCGACGCAGAAAGCGATGCATACTTCGCGTCGCGTCCCGTCGGCTCGCGCATCGGCGCATGGGCGTCCGAGCAGAGCAAGGTGATTGAAAGCCGAGCGCTACTGGAAGCGCGCGAACGTGAATTCAGCGCACAATACGGAGAAAATCCGCCGCGCCCGCCGCATTGGGGCGGTTATCGGCTGATTCCCGAGGCGATCGAGTTCTGGCAAGGGCGCCCTTCGCGTCTGCACGACCGCATGCTCTATACGCGCGTGGGCACCGACTGGACGATTTCACGTCTGTCGCCCTGACGCTTCGATACGCCGGCCGCGCGGCGCGTCGTGCCCGACGATGCGCGACGCTCCGCTGCGCCGGCAGAATCGCATGCGCGTCGACTGAAGGTCCGAACGCGCGCGCCCAGACGGGCGCGCGCTGCGCACTGCGATTGAACAGGCTTTGCTTTGATTCATTGGACACGGAGAAATCACATGTTCTGGGAGAAGAAGCTGGCGCAGTGGGTAGAAGAAGTCAAAACGAAGGCCAATCTTCCGGCGCGCCTCGTGCTGTGGGATGGCCAGCAACACGACTTCGGCACGTTCGCGTCGCCGCAGGTCACGCTGAAGGTCAATAGCGCGTCGGCGCTGCCCCTCCTGCTCGAACCGAGTCTCGACAATCTCGGCGAGGCGTACGTGAAGGGCAAGATCGACATCGAAGGCAAGCTGTCCGACATCATCAACATCAGCTATTCGCTTGCGCGCAGCACGGTGACGAGCGCGAGCAAGCTGGCGCGCGTGCGGCGCTACTTCAATCACACGAAAACGTCGGACAAGAAGGCGATCCAGTATCACTACGACGTCTCGAACGAGTTCTACAAGCTGTGGCTCGACGAGAACATGGTGTACTCGTGCGCGTACTTCGAGAACGGCGACGAAGATCTCGCGACCGCGCAGATCAAGAAGATCGACCACATCCTCACCAAGATCCAGGTCCAGCCGGGCCAGCGTCTGCTCGATATCGGCTGCGGCTGGGGCGCGCTCGTGCTGCGCGCGGCGCAGAAGTTCGGCGCGAAGTGCGTCGGCGTGACGCTGTCGCAGAACCAGTTCGATCTCGCGACGCAGCGCGTGAAGGCGGCCGGGCTCGAAGGCCAGATCGAGATCCGGCTGCAGGACTACCGCGACGTCGAAGGCCAGTTCGACCGCATCACGAGCGTCGGCATGTTCGAGCACGTGGGACGCAAGAATCTGCCCGGCTATTTCCAGAAGATTCACGACCTGCTGACGGACGACGGCATCGCGATGAATCACGGCATCACGTCGACGGATTACGACAGCGGCGAAACGGCGCTTGGCGGCGGCGAGTTCATCGACCGGTACGTGTTTCCCGACGGCGAGCTGCCGCATATCAGCCTCGCGCTCGAATCGATGCAGCGCGGCGGGCTCGAAGCGTTCGACGTCGAAAGCCTGCGCCGCCACTATGCCCATACGCTCGACATCTGGGCCGAGCGCTTCGAAGCAAACGCCGAGAAGGCGAAGCAGCTCATCGACGACGAGAAGTTCCGCATCTGGCGCGTGTACCTCGCCGGCTGCGCGTACGCGTTCGAACACGACGACGTATCGATCTTCCAGGTGGTGTGCCGCAAGGCGGGACGCAGCGCCAAAACACTGCCGTGGTCGCGCCGCTTCATGTACGAGAAGCCGCTGTAAAATCGCGGGCTGAATCCGCTTCGGGCAGGACGCGTTTCCCGCGTTCGTCCGCAGCGGATGGGGTTCCCGTCACTCCCGATCAATCGATGGAAGAACACGCCGTTCCCGACGCGCCCGACGGCTGCGTGCAACTCGACATGTTCGGCAATCCCGTCGATGCCGCGCCGGCCGCCCGTCCCGCCGTTCCTTCACCGGCTGCGGCCGAGCCCACCGCGCCTCACTCGCCAGACGACGCGCCGCCCAAAAGGCGCCGCGCCCGCGACGTCCTCGCCGCTGCACCCGCCGACGACATCATCCAGCTCGCGAGCCAGTTGCCGCCGCAAGTGCATCTGGGTACGTCGACGTGGTCGTTTCCGGGCTGGAAAGGCATCGTCTACGGCGACGACTACAGCAACAGCAAGCTCTCGCGCGACGGACTCGCCGCGTACGGCGCGCATCCGCTGCTGCGCACGGTGAGCATCGACCGCTCGTTCTACGCGCCGCTGACGCTCACCGACTACCTGCGCTACGCGCAGCAGGTGCCCGACCATTTCCGCTTCATCGTGAAAGCACCGGCGCTCGTCACCGACGCGACCGTGCGCGCCGAACGCGGCGAGCCGGTGTCGGAGAATCCGTGCTTTCTGAATGCGCAGCTGGCGATCGACGAATTCGTGCGGCCATGTATCGACGGGCTCGGCAAGAAGGCGGGCGCGCTGGTGTTCCAGCTCTCGCCGCTGCCGAACCAGATGCTGGCGCAGCCCGCGTTGTTCGTCGACCGGCTGACGGCCTTCCTCGCCGCGCTGCCGTCTCTCGAAGGCGACGCCTGCTACGCCGTCGAAATCCGCGACGCGAGTCTGCTGACGCCGCGCCTGATCCGCGCGCTGAAGGCGACGGGCGTGCGCTATTGCGTCGGCATTCATGCACGGATGCCCGATCCGTCGCGCCAGGCGGCCGCGCTCGCGATGCTCGACGAACCGCATGATCAGCCCGCGGGACCGCTGATCGTGCGCTGGAGCCTGCACGGCGGTTTCAGGTACGAGCAGGCGAAAGCGAAGTACGAACCGTTCGACAAGCTCGTCGACGAAGACCCGGACACCCGCAACGCGCTCGCCGAACTCGCCGCGCGTTACGCCATCGCCGGACAGCCGGTACTGATCGCCGCGAACAACAAGGCCGAAGGGTCCGCGCCGCTCACCTGCGTGAAGCTCGCGGCGCAAATTGCCGCCGCCTGCGAGCGGCTGCGTGGCGCGAGGGCTGAAAGCGCGAAGACTGAAAACGCGCGTGCTGAAAGCGCATCGCAAGCTGATTGAACAAACGCGGCGCGAGCCAATCCGACCCGCGCCGCGCGACCTGCTACGTCAAATCGTCAGGACCAAGCCATGATCACACGCCTGCCTTGATCCGGTGCGCGAACTTCTGCCGGAACTTCGCCACCTTCGGCGCGACGACGAACGCGCAATAGCCCTGATCCGGATGCTGCGCGAAGTAGTTCTGGTGATACGCCTCGGCGGGGAAGTAGTTGCCGTCGAGCGGCAGCACCTGCGTAACGATCTGGCCGTCGTAGATGCCTTCTGCCTGAATGTCGCGGATCGCCTGCAGCGCGCTGTCGCGCTGCGCGTCCGAGTGCGTGAAGATCACCGAGCGATATTGCGTGCCGACGTCGTTGCCCTGGCGGTTGAGCTGCGTCGGATCATGGATCGCGAAGAAAATATCGAGGATCTCGCGATAGGTGATGCGCGCCGGATCGAACTCGACCTTGACGACCTCCGCATGCCCCGTGTCGCCGTCACACACCTGCTCGTACGACGGATTCTGCACATGCCCGCCCGCATAGCCCGATTCCACCGACGTCACCCCATCGACGCCCAGATACACCGCTTCCAGGCACCAGAAACATCCGCCGCCCAGCGTGGCGGTTTCGACCGACTGACTCATGCTCGCTCCTTGGATTGGGTCGCCGCGACGCCTGCCTGTTGAGCAGGCGCGGGCTCGCCGCAGTCATTTGAACTCGATGCTTCACCGCATCCGACCGGCGCCATACTCCGCTTTTTTAGGGATTCACGCACGCAGCATGCACCATCCGTACCATGCGCGCCGCCTTGTCCCGCCTGCCGCTCGCGCCAAGGCCCCTGCGATTGCAGTTAAAATTGGGACAATTCGCCGAATTTCTACATGACCTTCGAACTGATTTTTTCCCTCTGGTCGCTGCATCAAGCGGTCCATTCGCCGGAATGCCTCGACCGATGAAGCGCGCCAACGCACCCAATTTCGACGCCGCCGCCTTTCGCCGCGCGCTGGGCCAATTCGCGACGGGCGTCACCGTCATTACGACACGCGCGCCATCGGGTGCGTTGATCGGGATCACGGCCAGCTCATTCAACTCGGTTTCGCTTTCGCCGCCGCTCGTGCTGTGGAGCCTCGCGACACGCTCGGCCTCGATGCCCGTGTTCCGCTCGAACAGTCATTATGTCGTCAACGTGCTGGCCGCGTCGCAGCTGGAGTTGTGCAAGCGTTTTGCGACCGTCAAGGGCGACCGGTTCGAAGGGGTGTCGCATGCGGCGGGCGACACGGGCATGCCCGTGCTCGATGGCGCGCTGGCGTGGTTCGAATGTCACAACCGCAGCCGTTACGACGAAGGCGATCACGTGATTTTCGTCGGCGAAGTGGAGCGCTGCGGCGTCCATGAGCGCGCCTCGGAGACCGAGCCGCTCGTGTTCCACAATGGCGAGTTCCACGGTTTGAAGCGGCTGGGCTGAACGCTCGGCGTCAGATGGGCACAAGCGAGCCGCGTGCGCAAAATGCTGCCTGATTTTGCGGCCTCAATTTGCGGCCTGATTTTGCGGCCCGACTTTGCGGCCTCAAAGCGCGGCCTGAATACCCAGCCTGAAGCGCCCCCACCCCTGCCAGATTCGCCGCGCTCCGCGCGCGGCGCCGCTATCCCGGCTGCTGCACCTTGGCGCCCGTCACGAGCGCAACGGGCACGCCCGAATCTTCCTTGAGCGTCTGCAGCACGATGTTCGAGCGGATGTCCATCACGCCCGGCGCCTTGTACAGCCGGCCGAGCACGAAATCCGAATAGTGCTTGAGATTGTGGGCGAGCACGCGCAGCAGGTAATGCGTCTCCCCCGTCACGACGAACGCGCCGACCACTTCCGGCCAGTCGCGCAGCGCCTCCGCGAAGCGCTCGTGCCAGTTTTCCTGGTCGTTGCGCATCGACACCTGCACGAACGCTTCCAGTTCGAACCCCAGCACTTCACGGTTCAGGCACGCGCGATAGCGCTCGATTACACCCTGCTCTTCCAGCAGGCGCAAACGGCGTAGACACGCTGACGGCGAAAGCGAGATGCGCTCCGCCAGATCGAGATTGCTGATTCGTCCTTCGTGCTGCAGCACCGTCAAGATACGGCAATCGGTGGCGTCCAGTGAGATCGCGTTCATTTTCGGTCTCCCTTTCCCGTTTGTCTCAAATTATGTTCCAAAGGCGCGGAAATAAACAGTTTTTTTAGCAAGCACATTTCGTCTGATGCCGCCTATCATCGATAGATGGATCAGAACAACACAGGGGACGCATGAATACGCTGTGGGATATCACGCCCGCCGTCGATACGGCGACGCCCGTCTGGCCGGGCGACACGCCCGTCGGCATCGAGCGCGTATGGCGGATGGAGGCGGGCTCGCCCGTCAACGTCGCGCGGCTGACGCTCTCGCCGCACACAGGCGCGCACACCGACGCGCCGCTTCACTACGACGCGAACGGCGCGGCGATCGGCGCGGTGCCGCTCGATGCCTATCTGGGCCGCTGCCGGGTGATTCACTGCATCGGCGCGCAGCCGCTGGTGACGCCGTCGCATATCGCGGCGTCGCTCGACGATATGCCGCCGCGCGTGCTGCTGCGCACCTATCGCGAGGCGCCGACGCGCACGTGGGACAGCGCGTTCTGCGCCGTTTCGCCGGACACCATCGATCTGCTCGCCGCGCGCGGCGTGAAGCTGATCGGCATCGATACGCCGTCGCTCGATCCACAGGAATCGAAAACGATGGACGCGCATCAGCGCATCCGCGTGCATCGGATGGCGATACTCGAAGGCATCGTGCTCGACGCCGTCGCGCCCGGCGATTACGAGCTGATCGCGCTGCCGCTCAAGCTGACGACGCTCGATGCCAGCCCCGTGCGCGCCGTGCTGCGTGCGCTGCCCGAACCGCGACATCGCGCCTGACCGCTTATTTCCGCTTCCGCTTTCTCTTTCGACTGAACGAACACCATGAATCAACGTGACGAAGCACTCGCGCTCGACGCAGCCGATCCGCTCGCGCCCTTGCGCAACCAGTTCGCGCTCGCGCCGGAGGTCATCTATCTGGACGGCAACTCGCTCGGCGTGCCGCCCGCCGCCGCCGCGCAGCGCGCGCAGACTGTGATCGGCGCCGAATGGGGCAACGGGCTGATCCGCAGCTGGAACACGGCCGGCTGGTTCGCGCTGCCCAGGCGCCTCGGCAACAAGCTCGCGCCGCTGATCGGCGCAGCGCACAACGAAGTCGTCGTCACCGACACGATTTCGATCAACCTCTTCAAGGTGCTGTCGGCGGCGCTGCGCATGCAGGACGCGCGTGATCCCAAGCGTCGCGTGATCGTGTCCGAGCGCTCCAATTTCCCAACCGATCTGTACATCGCGCAGGGCCTCATCAAGCAACTCGATCGCGGCTACGAGCTGCGGCTCATCGACGATCCTTCGGAACTGCCCGCCGCGCTCACCGACGATGTCGCCGTCGCGATGATCACGCACGTGAACTACCGCACCGGCTATATGCACGACATGGCCGCGCTCACGCAGCTGATCCATCGTGCGGGCGCGCTCGCGCTGTGGGATCTCGCGCACTCGGCGGGCGCCGTGCCTGTCGATCTGAACGGCGTCGGCGCGGATTGCGCCGTCGGCTGCACGTACAAATATCTGAACGGCGGCCCGGGCTCGCCTGCGTTCGTCTGGGTGCCGCACCGTCATCAGGGCGAGTTCGAGCAGCCGCTCTCCGGCTGGTGGGGACATCGCGCGCCGTTCGCGATGGAGCCGACCTACGCCGCCGACGACGGCATCGGCCGGTTCCTGTGCGGCACGCAGCCCATGGTGTCGATGGCGCTCGTCGAATGCGGGCTCGATGTATTCCTGCAAACCGACATGCGGGCCGTGCGCAAGAAGTCGCTGGCGTTGACCGATCTGTTCATCGAACTGGTCGAAACGCGCTGCAAGGAATTTCCGCTCAAGCTCGTTACGCCGCATGCGCATGCGCAACGCGGCTCGCATGCGAGCTTCGAGCATCCGCACGGCTACGAGGTGATGCAGGCGCTGATCGCGCGCGGCGTGATCGGCGACTATCGCGAGCCGCACGTGCTGCGTTTTGGTTTTACGCCGCTCTACACGCGTTACGTCGATGTGTGGGACGCCGTCGAGCATCTGCGCGACGTGCTCACGCGCGAGACCTGGCGCGCGCCCGAATTCGCCGCGCGCGGCGCCGTGACCTGAGGAGCCCGCGATGACCGACCACATGAAGATGACGGAAGAAGCACGCGCGCAAGGTTGCCCGTTCGGCCACGGCGGCACGGCGGCCTCGCGCGAAACGCACGCGCCGCACATGAGCGCCGATGCAGCCGAGGGCTGGCACGACGCCAAGCTCGATTTCTCGAAGTCGATGAGCTATGGCGACTATCTCGCGCTGGGGTCGATCCTGCATGCGCAGCATCCGCTGTCGCCGGATCACAACGAGATGCTGTTCATCGTCCAGCATCAGACGAGCGAGCTATGGATGAAGCTCGCGCTGTACGAACTGCGCGCGGCGCTGGCGAGCGTGCATCGCGACGAGTTGCCGCCGGCGTTCAAGATGCTCGCGCGTGTCTCGCGAATACTCGAGCAACTCGTGCAAGCATGGAACGTGCTGTCGACGATGACGCCATCGGAATACACGGCGATGCGGCCGTTTCTCGGCAGCTCGTCGGGGTTTCAGTCGTATCAGTATCGCGAGCTGGAGTTCATGCTCGGCAACAAGAACGAGCAGATGCTCAAGCCGCATGCGCATCATCCCGATGTCCATGCCGAAGTGAAAGCAGCGCTCGAAGCGCCGTCGTTCTATGACGAAGTGGTGCGTTTGCTGGCGCGGCGCGGATTCGCCATCGACGCGTCGCGGCTCGAGCGCGACTGGACCCAGCCGACGCAGCATGATGCTTCAGTGGAAGCCGCGTGGCTCGAGGTGTATCGCAATCCTTCGCAGCATTGGGAGTTGTACGAGATGGCCGAAGAGCTCGTCGATCTCGAGGATGCGTTCCGGCAGTGGCGGTTTCGACATGTGACGACTGTCGAGAGAATCATCGGCTTCAAGCAGGGAACGGGCGGCACTAGCGGCGCAACCTATTTGCGCAAGATGCTGGACGTCGTGCTGTTTCCCGAGCTTTGGCACGTCAGGACGTTGCTGTAATTCTCCGTGTAGTTCTCCGCGACGCGCCCGCGGTTTGCTTTCCTTGTAGACGGGAAAGCCCGCGATGCGCGTCGCGGCGGACTGCGTAAGCCAGCGCGCTGCCGAAAATCACCTCGCGGTATATCCGCCATCGATAGGCAACACGATGCCGCTGATCATCGAAGCGGCATCGCTGAGCAGAAACAATATCGGCTCGGCCACTTCGCGCGGTTCGGCGAACCGCTTCAACGGAATCGCCTGCAGCGCAGGATCACGCTTCGAAGGCTCGCTCCACGCCTTCACCGCCATCGGCGTCAACGTTACCGTCGGGTTCACGCTGTTCACGCGAATCCCGTGACTCCCAAGCTCGACGCACAGGACACGTGTTATTGCATCCATGGCCGCCTTCGACGCGCAGTAGCTCAAATGATCCTCAAGGCCGACGAGCGCCGCCTGGCTCGATACGTTGACGATGCTCCCCGCCCGCTTCGCATCGATCATGCCGCGCGCGACATGCCGCGCGACCAGCGCCGCGCCGCGTGCATTCACGTTCATCACGCTGTCGAAGCTCGCAGCCGTCGTATCGATCGCGCGCTCCAGAACCGTCGTGCCGGCGCAATTCACCAGACCGTCGAACGCCGTGTCGCGCGAACCCAGCGCCTCGTCAATCGCGCGTTCATCGCCGACATCGAGCAACAAAGGTTCGCAGCCTGTCTCTTCGGCCAGCCGCGCGAGTTCGTTCACGTTGCGCGCCGCCGCCACCACCTGCGCGCCACTGGCGCACAGCAGTTCGACCGTCACGCGGCCGATGCCGCTCGACGCACCCGTCACCAGAACAGAGCGCCCTGAAAAATCGAAGTGTGTGTTCATTTTGCTTGCAGTCGATGCATGATCGGCTTCAATGCCGGATACAGGTCCGTATAAATGCCGAAACGCTCGGCATATAAGGCCTGCCGGGCAGGATCGGGCCTTACGCGCTCGACGAGCTTCACCCAGCCGCCGCGCGCCGTTTCCTGCGAAATCAGCTTCGCGCCATAGGCCGCAAGCAGGGCCGCGCCCATCGCCGCTTCCACTTCCTGTTCGATCGTGTAGACGGGAAAGCCTGTGATGTCCGCGATGATCGACATCCACAAGTCCGAATGCGCCGCGCCGCCGACGACGATCAGCTTGTCGTCGAGCGATTTCGCGCCCTTGCGACCCGCGACGATGTTGTGTTGCAACGCGAATGCAACGCCTTCGAGCACCGCGCGATACAGATGCGCACGCGTGTGATACAGATTCAGACCGACGAACGCACCGCTCGCTTTCGCGTCCCATACCGGGCTGCGTTCGCCCATCAGGTACGGCAGGAACATGACGCCGTCCGCGCCCGCAGGGATTTGCGCGGCGTCCTCTTCGAGCAGTTGATGCGCGTCGCCATCGGGAAGCGCCTTCGCCGCTTCGATTTCAGCGTGACAGAACTGCTCGCGATACCACGCCACCGACGCGCCCGCCGTGATCGCGCCGCCGAACACATAGATGTCGTGCAAACCGTTGAACACGTGCGGCATGCTGACGAGGCCATGCCGCGCATCGACGCTCTGGTTGATGTAGCCCCAGCACATGCTCGTGCCGATCATCGCGACGTGCTGGCCCGCACGCGTGACGCCCGCCGCGAAAGTCGCCATCGCCGCATCCACGCCGCCCGCGACGATCGACGTGCCCGCGTCGAGCCCGAGTTGTTCCGTCCATTGCGACAGCAGTCCGCCCACGACATCCGACGATTCGACCAGATGCTCCGGCATCATCGTGGCGGGGATGCCGAGCATGTCGAGCGCTTCGTCGGACCAATCGCGCTTTGCGATGTCGTAGACGCCGCCGATATTGCCCGCCGAACTGTGATCGATGGCCACCTCGCCCGTCAGCAGATAGATCACGTAGGCGTTCGGCGGCAGAAAGAAGCGCGTGTTGGCCCACACGTTCGGCTCGTTTTCGCGCAGCCACAGCATCTTCGTATAGCCGTAGTAACTGTCGACGCCGTTGCCCGTGATCGCATACAGCCGATCGACATCGACGTTCTTGCGCACCCATTCGACCTGCGCCGTCGCGCGACGGTCCATCCAGATCAGACACGGATAGAGCGGCTTCATGTCGCTATCGACGGGAATGCCCGAGCCGCCGTACAGGCTGCTCACGCACACGGCCTTGATCGCACTCGATTCAACGCCCGCTTCGCGCGCTTTCGCGACGCAGCGCGCAATGCATTCGATCACGGCTTTCATCCATACCGTCGGCCATTGCTCGGCCCACAGCGGTTTAGGCGTATCAGGGTGATAGCTGCTCGAATGCTGCGCGACGATTGCGCCGTTATCGCCGACGAGCACGGCCTTCGTGCTCTGCGTGCCGATATCGACGCCGATGACGTAATTCATAGTGTCTCCGCGTGCGCGTCTTGTGACGCGCACTGTTCATTTTTGCCGTCTATCTGGCCGGCTTCATCAACACCTTGATCGAATCGAGCGAGTTCGCGACCTGAATCGCTTCGTCCCACTCTTCGAGCGAGAAGCCATGCGTGACGATGCCTTTCGATGTGACGAGGCCGCGCGCCAGCAGATCGATCGCAATCGGATAGCAGTAAGGGCCGAGATGCGCGCCGCGCACATCGAGCTCCTTGCGGTCACCGATGATCGACCAGTCCATTGTAGTCTCCGCGCCGAACACCGAAAACTCGACAAAACGCCCGAGCTTGCGAATCAGGTCCATGCCTTGATTCACGCCGGCCGGCACGCCCGTCGTCTCGATGTAGACGTCGCAGCCGTAGTTCTCCGTCAGCGATTGAACGATCGCCAGCGCATCGTCTTTCTTCGGATTGATCGTCACGTCCGCGCCGTATTCGCGCGCGAGTTCCAGGCGTTCATCGACGAGATCGATCACGACCAGTTTCTTCGGCGTCTTCAGATGCGCGACCTGCGTCATCATCAGACCGAGCGGACCCGCGCCCGCGATCACGACGACATCGTCCAGTTGAATGTCGCCGCGATTGACGGTGTGAATCGCACATGCGAGCGGCTCGATGATCGCGGCATCTTCGAGCGAGATGCCGTCGGGAATCTTGTGGACGATGGCCGTCGGCGGAATGCGCATGTATTCCGCCATGCCGCCGTCCGCGACTTCGCGCTGAAAGCCGAAGATGTTGTGCACTTCGCACATCCAGTACTGCCCCGACTTGCAATAGCGGCATTTGCCGCACGGCACGATCTGCTCGGCGATCACGCGATCGCCCTGCTTCACGCCGAAGTGTTCCGCTGCGCCTTCGCCGATTTCCTCGACATAGCCGAAGAATTCGTGTCCCGGAATCACGGGCGCTTTGACCCACGGGCTCGGGCCGCCCCAAAACATCTTCGCGCCGGAATGGCATTTGCAATCGCTAGCGCAAATGCCGCAGGCGGCGATGCGGATCACGAGTTCATGCGCGCGCGCCTGCGGTTTCGTCACGCGTTCGACGCGGTAATCTTTCGGCGCGTGGCACACGATCGCCGTCATGCTTTTGGTGTTGTCCTGAGTGGTCATTGCATTGCCTTGCGATTAATGGAGAACAAATGGAATGAACGAGGTGTCACTTCTTGCGTTCGCGGCTGATGTAGATCGCGAGCAGAATGATTCCGCCCTTGATCACGTTCTGCACATACGGATTCACGCCGACCATGTTCAGGCCGTTGTTCAGCACGCCGAGCAGCAGCGCGCCGATCAACGTGCCGATGATCGAGCCGCGTCCTCCGGAAATCGACGTGCCGCCCATCACGACGGCCGCGATCGCATCGAGTTCGAAACCGACGCCCGCGTTCGGCTGGCCGCTCATCAAACGCGACGTCAGCACGATCGCTGCGAACGACGACGTCAAACCGGCAAGCGTATAAACGATCAGCTTCACGCGCGCGACGCGCACGCCGGAAAGACGCGTCGCCTGTTCGTTGCCGCCGATCGCGTACACGTAGCGGCCAAATGGCATGCGCTCCAGCAGCAGCCACGCGATCGCATAGACGACCAGCATGATCAGCACGGGCGCCTGGATGCCGAACACCTTGCCGCTGCCGAAGAAACCGACCCAATCGGGCAAGCCGTCGATCGGATAGCCACCCGTGTAAATGAGCGCGAGGCCGCGCGCAATGCCCATCGTCGCGAGCGTGACGATGATGGGCGGCATGCCCGCGAACGCGACGAAAAAGCCGTTCGCAAAGCCGAAACCAAGTCCGACCGCGATGCCGACCACGATCGCCGCAACGCCGTTCAGTCCCGCGACCATCAGGCCCGCCGAGAGCGTGCCCGACAGCGCCATCACCGAGCCGACAGACAGGTCGATGCCGCCCGTCAAAATGACGGCCGTCATGCCAACGGCGATGATCGCGTTGATCGACACCTGGCGCAGCACGTTTTCCAGATTCGCCGCCGACAAGAAGCTGTCGCTCGCGAACACCATCACGATGCAGACAACCAGCAAGCCGATGAACGGATAGAACAGCGTCGAGCGTTTGATGCTGGCCCAGTTCAGGCGAAACGGCGCGCCCGGCGTATCGGATGCCACCGTCGAAGTCTTGGGAGAAGAGTTAGGCGTGTTCATGCTGTGTTGCTCCACGAGTTGCAGCCGATGCACCAGCTGTTGCGTAAGTCATCACGGCGTTCGATTCGATCTGCTCGCCTTCGAGAATCGCTTCGATGCGTCCTTGCCGGAACACGGCGACGCGATCGCACATGCCGACGATCTCCGGCAATTCCGACGAAATCATGATGATCGAGTAGCCGCGCGACGTGAGTTCGCGCATCAGCAGATAGATTTCCGCTTTCGCGCCAACGTCGATGCCGCGCGTGGGCTCGTCGAAGATGAGGATGTTCGTGTGGTGATTGAGCCAGCGCGCGATCACCACTTTCTGCTGATTGCCGCCTGAGAGCGTCGCGACTTCGGTGTTCATCGTCGGCGCCTTCACGCCGACGCGCTTCATGATGTCGGCTGTCGTGCGCGCTTCGCTGCCGTGATCGATGAAGAAGCGCCCGCTGCGGTACTTGCCCAGGTTGTTGATCGAGATGTTCTGCTTGATCGAGAACGACGTGATCAGCCCTTCCGTCTTGCGGCTCTCGGGCAGAATGCCGATTCCGGCTTTTAATGCATCGGCGGGATCGGACAGATTCGCGGGCGCGCCGTTGATGCGAATGTCCTTCACATGCGCCGCGTCCGCGCCGATCACCGCAAGCGCCGTCTCCGTGCGCCCCGAACCGACCAGCCCCGCAAAGCCGAGTATCTCGCCTTCGCGCAACGTGAAGCGGTTGGTCGGGCCATCCTTGTGAAGCTGCAACGCGTTCACTTCGAGCACGGCCTTTGCATCGGCGGATAGCGTCGGCTTCGGCGGAAAGCTGTTTTCGATCTTGCGCCCGACCATCATTTCAACGAGGCGGCTCACATCCGTCGTTGCCACGTCCGTCATGCCGACATACTGCCCGTCGCGCAGCACCGTGATGCGATCGCACACTTCGAAAATCTCTTCGAGGTGATGCGAGATGAAAATCATCGCGACGCCTTGCTGCTTCAGATCGCGCATGATCGTGAACAGATGCTCCGCTTCGGCGGGCGTGAGTGTCGCGGTCGGCTCATCGAGAATCAGGATGCGCGCGTTCAGCGACAACGCCTTGCCGATTTCGACGAACTGCTGCTGCGCCACGGACAGTTCGCGAATCGGCACGGACAGATCGATCGCGACGCCGAGCCGCCCGAAAATCTCCGCCGCCGCGCGCCGCATCTGCGCGCGATCGAGCATGCCGAAGCGGTTGCGCAACTCGCGCCCGAGGAACATGTTCTCGACGGCATTCAGATACGGAATCAGGCTGAATTCCTGAAACACGATGCCGACGCCTGCTGCCACGGCATCGTGATAGTTCGTGAAGTGCCGCTCTTGCCCGTTGATCACGATCGTGCCGTCGTCCGGCTGATAGATGCCGCACAGGATCTTCATCAGCGTCGACTTGCCCGCGCCGTTCTCGCCGAGCAGCGCGTGAATCTCGCCGCGCGCGATCTCGAGATGAATGCCCTGCAACGCCTTCACGCCGGGAAAGCTCTTCGTGATGTTGTCGAGTTTGAGGATCGTGTCCATCGCGTTTCCTTGTTCATGCAGTGGCGCTTGCCCGAAGGAACAAGCGCCAACGCATATGCAACACGTGGCTTACCAGCTGAAGCCCTTCGCGTTGTCCTTGTCGACGAGCTTCACGTCGACGGGAATCGCCTTCGGCACATTGGCGCCCCACTTCTTCGCGAGCGCCACGCCGATCGCGAGACGGATCTGGTCACGCGGGAATTGCGCGGACGTTTCGATGAACTTCGAGTTCGGCTTCTGGATCGCTGTGATCGCTTCGGGCGCGCCGTCGACGCTCGTCAGCTTGATGTCCTTGCCCGACGATTCGATCGCGGAGAGCGCGCCCATCGAGCCGCCGTCGTTTACGCTGAAAATGCCCTTCAGGTTCGGATGCGCCTGAATCATGTTTTCGGTGACGGACAGCGCCGTCGCGCGTTCCTGCTTGCCGTTCTGCGTGTCGACCACCTTCACGTTCGGATACTTTGCGAGTGCCGACTTGCAACCGCGCACGCGTTCGAGAATCGGCACGACGGGAATGCCATCGAGAATCGCCACTTCACCGCTGCCGCCGATCGCCTTCGCAAGGTAGTCGCACGACATCTGGCCCGCGTCGAAATTCTTCGAACCGACGAACGAATCGACAGGACCGTTCGCGTTCGCATCGACGGCGACGACCACGGCGCCCGCCTTCTTCGCCGACGTCACGGCCGACTGGATGCCCGTCGAATCCGTCGGGTTGACGAGCAGTATGTCGATCTTCTTTTGCAGCATGTCTTCGACGTCGCTGACCTGCTTGCTGACGTCGTGGTGCGCATCGGTGACGACGACCGTCGCGCCGATCGAAGCCGCCGCGTCGTTGAGCGCCTTTTGCATCGTGACGAAGTACGGGTTGTTCAGTTCCTGGAACGTCATGCCGATCTTCAGCGGCGCGGCGTTTGCGTTCGTCGCGGCCAACAGCGGCGCGCCGAGCATCACGGCCGAAAGCGCGAGCGAGGCGGCAAGCGAAGCACGCGCACGCGGCGAGCGCGGCTGAAGTGAAGTGGGTTGCGTCATGGTTTGTCTCCGTTTATGAGGATGAGTGCGTCCCTCGCGCGCGGATTTCGCAATCCGCTGCACGATGAGCCGGTGAAGCGTGGAGCTGAACGAAGTGCCCTAAGTCGTCGCGAGCGGCGAACCCAGAGGCGGATACGCCGCGGGCGCGGCGCGCGGCTGGCCATGCGCAGGATGCTGCGTCTGCGCGGCCGGCACGATCGAGGGCGCGTTGGCGATGCCCTTGCCAAGCGCCGCCGCAGCCTCTGAAGCGTCGCGGCTTGCGTCGTTCAGTTGCTGGAAGCGGCGGAACTTCGACGGGGCCATGCCTTTCGCGGTGAGAAACTGCCGGTTGAAGTTCGACAGATTATTGAAGCCGACCTTGTAGC
>BBSL01000020.1 GCA_001319865.1 Burkholderia sp. E7m39
CGAGGTTGATGCGCATGCGGTTCACGTACTGCACGAACGTCAGGCCCGTATGCCGGCGAAAGTAGCGCGAGAACGCGCTCACGCTTTGTCCCGCGAGCTGCGCGAGATCGGATTCGCGCAACTCCGACGCGAGGTTCTTGCCGATATACGACAGCACGTGATTGATGCGCGTCGATGCGTAACTGGTCGGGTCGATCTGGTACGCGGGACTCGCGAGCAGTTCGCGGTCGGTCGCGTTCAGCAGGATCTCCATCATCGTCAGGAACAGCGTGATGCGGCGCAGACCGCGCGCGTCGAGCAGTTCCATGAAGAGCGGCTGGATCTTCGCGCTGGTTTGCGGACCAAACGACACGCCGCGCCGCGAATCCTCCAGCAGCGCTGCAAGCGTGCGCCACTCCGGGAAGCTCTCCGTGCAGTGCGCGACGAAATCCTGCGGGAACTGCACGACGAGATTGCGTTGCGCGATCGTCACGCCCTCGGGCACTTCGCTGACCCAGTTGTGCGGCAGGTTCGGGCCCATCAGCACGAGATTGCCCGGCGCGAAACTGCCGATGTAATCGCCGACGAACATCTTGCCCGTCGTCGCGACGATCAGGTGAATTTCGAACTCAGGGTGAAAGTGCCAGCGCACCGTGCGATACGGATAGCCGTGATACCAGGCCTTGAATGACTCGTCGCGGCGCACGGTGACCAGTTCGAGATCGGGTTGCACGTCGGTCTCCTGGGGTCGGTGCTCAGACGGTGCGCTGCGCGTGCGCGCGTACCGGGCGACACGCTGTCAGATGCGGATGCAACCACGTTGCCGGCATGACGATGACATTCATCCTGCTTCCTCCTGTGCTCCGGTTTGCGTCCCGAATGAGCCCCGCATGAGGCCCATGCATTTCATTTGTGTTGTGTACCGAAAGTTAGCCCTCGCGAGCAAGGACGACCACTAGAAATGAGACCGCCGACCGATACTTTTTTGCATTCGGGTTAATCCCGACCTTCCGGCTGTCAAATTTGATGCAATGCAACAGCATCCCGATGCCGCGTCCGGCAGCGCGCGACACGCCCGCGACGCGCCGCCGTCAAGCCCGCCCTGCCGCGCTGCGCCACGATTTCGCGCGAAAAAGCGCCGTCCTTCGCCTTGACTTTCGATCGACCGAATACGATCATTAGTTCACATGCAGAGCAAATGCTCTTTACTTCAGATGCCGGTCCATCTCGCCGGACACCACCTAGACTTATCCAAGGGACGCACGCGAAAGACCGTGCGCATAAAACAGGAGACACACATGAACAGCGGCGAAAGCGGCGCAAGCACGCAAGTGATCCTGCATATCGGCGCAGGCTCATTCCATCGCGCGCACCAGGCCTGGTATCTGCATCGGCTCAACGAAGCGCGGCAACCCAACGATCCGCACTGGTCGCTGACCGTGGGCAATATTCGCAGCGACATGAACGCCGTCGCCGAGGCGCTCGCCGCGCAAAACGGCGTCTATACGCTCGAAACCGTCACGCCGCAAGGCCAGCGCGCCTACGAGACGATCCGCTCGATCGAACGTGTGCTGCCGTGGTCGGCGAATCTGGATGCGCTCGTCGAAGCGGGCGCCGATCCTGCATGCAAGATCATCGCGTTCACCGTCACGGAAGGCGGCTATTACCTCGACGAACACGACAAGCTCGACACCGCCAACCCCGATCTCGCCGCCGATCTGAACGGCGCGCGCACGACCATCTACGGCGCGCTCGCCGCGATTCTCGAAGCGCGCATGCAACGCAACGCGGGCCCCGTCACGCTGCAAACCTGCGACAACCTGCGCAGCAATGGCGACCGCTTTCGCGCGGGCATGACCGAGTTTCTGGAGCGGCGGGGCGCGAGCGCGCTGCGTCAATGGTTCGATGCGAACACGGCGTGCCCGAATTCGATGGTCGACCGCATCACGCCGCGCCCCACGCCCGACGTGCGCGAGCGCGTCAAGGCGGCAACCGGCTTCGACGACGCCTGTCCCGTGATGGGCGAATCGTTCATCCAGTGGGTGATCGAGGATCACTTCATCGCCGGGCGGCCGGCATGGGAGCAGGTCGGCGCGGAGCTGGTCGAATCGGTGCTGCCGTATGAAGAAGCGAAGATCCGCATTCTGAACGCGACGCATAGCTGTATCGCGTGGGCGGGCACGCTGGTCGGGCTCTCGTATATCCACGAAGGCACGCTCGACCCCGAGATCCGCCAGCTCGCGCACGACTACGTGACGCAGGACGTGATTCCGTGCCTCACGCCAAGTCCGCTCGATCTCGCGAAGTATCGCGACGTCGTGCTCGAACGCTTCGGCAATCCTTATATCCAGGACACGAACCAGCGCGTCGCCGCGGATGGCTTTTCGAAAATTCCAGGCTTCATCGCGCCGACGCTGTCCGAGTGCTTCGCGCGCAAGGTCGAGCCGAACGCGACGGCGATGCTGCCCGCCCTGTTCTTCCGTTTCCTCGACAGATGGCAGCAAGGCAAGCTGCCGTACACGTATCAGGATGGCGTGATGGACGAAGGCGTCGCGCGCGGCTTCTTCAGCGCCGCCGACCCGGTGCAGGCGTTCTGCGCGGACAAGCTGCTGTGGGGCAGCATGGCGGGCACGGCGTCGCTGGAGAAAGTGGTTCGTGCTGCGCTCGGCCGCGTCGATGCGTGGCTCGCAAACGTCACGTCTGAACACTGCTTCATCCGGCACACAACTTCAAGCCGCGCACGGCAACGAGTCCGCGCGCGGCCTTCCCTGGTGATCGCCGCATCCGATGTCGCCGCCCGACCTGCCATTGCGTCAGGTCTTTTGCGCATGGCATCGCAGACGGCATGCGGCTAAAGTAGCGCATCTCCTACCGACGAAGGTTTCGCGCCCATGTATCTCGGCATCGACCTCGGCACGTCCGAAGTGAAAGTTCTGCTGCTCGCCTCCGACGGACGCGTGGTCGGCACGGCAGGTTCTCCGTTCACGGTTTCGCGTCCGCATCAGCGCTGGTCGGAACAGAATCCGTCCGACTGGTGGCAAGGCACGCGCACGGCGCTGTTCGCGTTGCGCGAGCGCTTTCCCGAACAGTTCGCGCAGATTCGCGGCATCG
>BBSL01000021.1 GCA_001319865.1 Burkholderia sp. E7m39
AGATGCACGGCGCGGTGCTGCTCGACAACGAAGATCGCGTGCTGCGCCCGGCCATTCTGTGGAACGACATGCGCGCCGTCGAGGAATGCGAAGAGTTGTACCGGCGCGCGCCAGACCTGCACAAGATCGCCGGCAATCTGGCGATGCCCGGCTTCACCGCGCCCAAGCTGTTATGGGTCGCGCGCCACGAGCCGGAGATTTTCCGGCAGACGGCCTGCGTGCTGCTGCCGAAAGATTACTTGCGCCTGCAACTGACGGGCGACAAGGTCTCCGATCCGTCCGACGCCGCCGGCACGTTGTGGCTCGACGTCGCGCAGCGCGACTGGTCCGATACGCTGCTCGCCGCCTGCGACCTGAACCGCTCGCACATGCCGCGTCTCGCGGAAGGCAGCGCGCCGTCGGGCATGCTCAAGCCGGAACTCGCGCGCGAACTGGGTTTGCACGAGCCCGTCGTGGTCGCGGCGGGCGGCGGCGACAACGCGACGAGCGCGATCGGCATCGGCGCGACGCAGCCAGGCGATGGCTTCGTGTCGCTGGGCACGTCGGGCGTGCTGTGCGTGATCGGCAACAGCTTCCGGCCGAATCCGGAGTCCGCCGTGCACGCGTTCTGTCACGCGATTCCCGACCGCTGGCATCAGATGAGCGTGGTGCTGTCGGCGGCGAGCTGCTTGCGCTGGGTCTGCAAGCTCACCTCCACCGACGAGCCCACGCTGCTCGCCGAAGTCGAAAAGCTGCCCGACGAAGCGCTCGTCACCGCGCCGCTCTTTTTGCCGTATCTGTCGGGCGAACGCACGCCGCACAACGATCCGTATTCGCAAGGCGTGTTCTTCGGCATGACGCACGCCACCGATCGCGCGCTGCTCGGCTACGCGGTGCTCGAAGGCGTCACGCTCGCGCTGACGGACGGCCTCGACGCGCTGCGCGCGGCGGGCACCGAAGTGAACGCGCTGTCGCTGCTGGGCGGCGGCGCGCGCAGCAACTACTGGGCGCAACTGCTCGCCGATTCGCTGAACACGACCACGCGCAAGCACGGCGGCGGCGAAACGGGCGCGGCGCTCGGCGCGGCCCGGCTCGGCTGGCTCGCGGCGGGCGGCGATCCCGAGCGTGTGCTGACCAAGCCGCCCGTCGAGATCGAATTCACGCCGAATGCGCAGCGCCATGCCGTGCTGCGCGAGCGGCTTGCCAGCTATCGCGCGCTGTACCGGCATGTAAAGCCGATGTTCGCGCCCGCGCGCGACGCGAAAGCAGCCTGAGTCGTGCAGACTGCGATGAATGTCCACGGCATGCAGCGCGTCAGAACGCCCAACGCGGTCCCGTGCGCCCGCGCGGGCTTCCTGACGACACCTTGACGTTGAGCGCGTAAGCGCCATACAGACCGACAACATCGTGCCCAAGTCCACTGAAAAGCTCGATCTCGCGACGCGCGCCGCCTGGCTCTATTACGTCGCGGGCAACACGCAGAACGAGATCGCGGAAAAACTGCAGGTGTCGCGGCCCGTCGCGCAGCGGCTCGTCGCGTTCGCCGTCGAGAAGAATCTGATCCGCGTGCGCGTCGATCATCGGCTGGCCGACTGCCTGTCGCTCGCCGATCAATTGTCGAAACGCTACGGGTTGTCGATGTGCGAAGTCGTGCCCGTCGACAACGACAAGCCCGAAGAGATCGACCGCAAGCTGGCGGTGGCGGGCGCGCAGGTGATGGAGCGCTATCTCGGCGAAGAGAAGCCGATGGTCGTCGCCGTCAGCAGCGGCCGGACGCTGAAGGCCGTCGTCGATCAGGTCGGGCAGCTGGAGCGGCCGCAGCATCGGCTCGTGTCGATGGTCGGCGCGATCGCGCAGGACGGCTCGTCGAACCGCTACGACGTCGCGCTGCATATCTCCGAGAAAACGGGCGGCAAGCACTTTCTGCTGCCCGCGCCGTTGATCGCCGATAGCGAGGCGGAGCGCGCGCAGTGGTGCAATCACCGTCTGTACCGGATCGTCGAGTCGTTGTCGGGCGAGGCGGATGTCGCGTTCGTGGGCATCGGCAACATCGGCTTGCGATGCCCTCTGCATGAGGACGGCTTCATCACGTCGGATGAGGTGGAAGAACTCGTGTCGCTGGGCGCGGTGGCGGAGCTGCTCGGCCTGCCGATCGATGCGAGCGGCGCGCGCGTCGAATCGCCGACGGGCCGCCGCGTCACCAGCCTGCGGCTCGACTCGCCGCCCAAGCGCCCCGTGATCGGCTTCGCGGGCGGCGAACGCAAGCGCAACGCGGTGATCGCGGCTTTGAAGGGCGGCTGGCTGTCGGGGCTCGTGACGGACGAGCTGTGCGCGCGCGCCGCGCTGAATCATGATCCGGCGCGCGCCTGACGTCGACGCTGGCCGCGCGGCCGGAGCGAATTAACCTGCTTCGAGCGCGGCGCGCAGCGCTTCCACGACCGGCGTCCAGTCGCCCAGCACCTGCTGCCTGAACAGACGCGCAGTCGGATACCAGATACTCGCTTCGCCCGACATTCCCCAGCGCCAGTCGGCCTGCTTCGGCAGCAGCACCCACACGGGCTTGCCGAGCGCGCCCGCGAGGTGCGCAACCGACGTATCGACGGTGATCACGAGATCGAGTGCTTCGATCACGGCCGCCGTCGCATCGAAGGTATCGAGCCACTGACCGAGCGAGCAGACGGGCCAGCGATGCGCAAGACCATCGAGTTGAGACTCGCCCGCGCCTTTTTGCAACCCGAACCACGCGACATCGCGCAGCGACGCGAGCGGTGCGAGCGCGGCGAGCGGCGCGGAGCGGAACACGTCGAGGTGATGCTGCGGATTGCCCGCCCACACGAGCCCGATCTTCCGGCTACGGCCAGCGGACTGCGCGAGCCGCTCGCGCCATACGTGCGCCTGCACCGCATCCGCCGACAGATAGGGCACCGCGCGGGGAACGCCTTTGTCGGGTAGCCATCTAGGCACGCTCATCATCCGGGCGTAGTAGTCGTAGCTGTCGCGGGGCGCCTGCGTCAGCACGCGGTTCACGCCGCGCAGGCGCGCAAAAAGCGGCGCGAGTTCGTCGCTGGTCCATACATCGACGGTTGCGCCGAGATCGCGCAGCACATCGGCGTAACGCACGAACTGCAGCTGATCGCCCGCCCCTTGCTCACGCGCGAGCAGAAAGCGCTTGCCGCCGAGCGGCTCGCCCTGCCATTCGGGCAGTTCCAGCTTCGGGTAATCGCGCGGCCCGTTCTCCGTCGTCTTGCGATGCTCGTAATACGTCCAGCCCATGCTGAAATTCCCGCGCCGCAATTCGGACATGCCGAGCAGCTTGTACGCGGCCGACAGATCGGGCGTGATGTCGATTGCACGCCGCAGATGCGCGTCCGCTTCGTCATAGCGCGACATGCAGGTCAGCGTGAACGCGATGTTGTTGTGCAGCGTCGACGAGTTCGGCGCGATTTCGAGCGCGCGCTGGTAGATCGCGAGTGCATCGTCGAATTTCAGTTGCGCGTCCGTGGCGAATGCGAGGCCGAAGAGCGCCTGGATGTCGTCGGGCTCGCGCTGCAGGATGCGTTGAAAGGCCTCGGCCGCTTCAGCGTGTTCGCGCGCTGCGTTCAATGTCGTGCCGAGACCCTGCAACACGCGCCCGTCTTGCGGCGCGAGTTGCGCCGCACGGCGATAGGCGGCGAGCGCTTCCTGTGGATGCGATAGCGCGTCGAGCATGTCGGCATAGCCGAGGGCTGCGTCGAACAGATCGCTTTCCAGCGCAAGCGCG
The DNA here is from genome assembly GCA_001319865.1 of Burkholderia sp. E7m39. GTDB lineage: Bacteria > Pseudomonadota > Gammaproteobacteria > Burkholderiales > Burkholderiaceae > Paraburkholderia > Paraburkholderia bengalensis. The sequence goes on from BBSL01000021.1 coordinate 3,740, forward strand.
TGCTGAAAACTGGCGAGCGCCTCGTGCGGCTTGCCAAGTCGCCGTTGCGCCTTGCCAAGATTGCTGCGGGCCAGCGCGTGATGCGGCGCGCACGGCACGGCACGGCCGAAAAAGCGTTCTGCGCCCTCATCGTCGCCGAGCGCGAGCGCCGCGATACCGCGATCGTTCAGACAGTCAGCGTGATCCGGCGCAAGCGCAAGCGCCGCGTCGAACCGTTCGATCGCGCGTTGGATGTCCTGACGCTGCAGGTACAGCACGCCCAGCATGTAGAGCGTGTCGGGATCGGCGGGACGTGCGTCGAGAATCGCGCGATACGCCTGTTCGGCGTGCTCCAGCTGGCCCGCCCGATGCAGCGACAGCGCCTGATCGACAGTCGGGTTCGTGAGGTTGTGGTGCGGTGTGAAAGCGGAAGCGTTGTGCATGGCGTCCTCGTTCGCCGGTCACACACGAGCGCGCGCGATGCGCAAAGATCGCGTGAGCGGCGTGTATTCGACGGGAAGGAAGAAAGGGCAGAACGCATCGGAAGTCTCGCCCCGACGCGTCCCCCAGACGACGCACAATTTTGATAACGGGTACGGCGCGGGCCTATCGGACAAGTCCGAGAGCACACAAGGCAAAGCGCCGCTGCCCGCGTCATTTCGCGCAGCAGCGGCGCTATCGGCCGATCAGGAAAAGAGCAGCGTTTGCTACACGTCGGCTCAGGCCGCCAGCACCTCGACGATCTTGCGCTGGAACGCCTGCCCGTCGCTGTCGAACAGATGGCAATGATCGGGTGTCGCACCGAGCCGGATCGTCCCGCCCTTCTCGTGACGTTCAAGCGGCGGAATCCGGGCGATCAGGCCATCCGGCGCGACGCTGCTTTCGGCGTACAGATAGGCGGCATCGCCGAGCGATTCGATGGCCATCACGGTCGCGGCAATGCCGTAGTCCGGCACGTCGATATGCAGATGTTCGGGGCGAATGCCCACCGTCACCTTGTCGCCTTCCTTCGCGCGGCCCGGCTCGACGGCCGCGAGCTGCGTCTCGCCCGTCGCGAACTTCACGAGCACGCCCGTCGCCGACACCGATTGCACGACGCCTTCCAGGAAGTTCATCTTCGGCGAGCCGATGAAGCCCGCCACGAAGCGGTTCGCCGGCGCGTGATACAGCGTGTTGGGGCTGCCCACCTGTTCCAGATTGCCCGCCGACAACACGACGATCTTGTCCGCGAGCGTCATCGCTTCGACCTGATCGTGCGTCACGTAGATCATCGTCGTCTTCAGCTCGTCGTGCAGACGCGCGAATTCGAGGCGCATCTTGACGCGCAGCGCGGCGTCGAGGTTCGACAGCGGCTCGTCGAACAGGAACACCTTCGGCTTGCGCGTGATCGCGCGGCCGATCGCAACGCGCTGACGCTGGCCGCCCGACAACTGCTTCGGCTTGCGCTCCAGCAGATGGTCGATGTGCAGGATCTTCGCGGCGTTGCGCACGGCGGCGTCGATCTCCGGCTTCTTCGTGCCGGCGAGCTTCAGCCCGAACGCCATGTTGTCGTACAGCGTCATGTGCGGATAGAGCGCGTACGACTGGAACACCATCGCGATGCCGCGCTTGGCGGGCGGCACGTCGTTCATGCGCGTGCCGTCGATCTGCAGGTCGCCGCCCGAGATGTCTTCGAGGCCGGCAATCATCCGCATCAGCGTGGACTTGCCGCAGCCGCTTGGGCCCACGAATACGACGAACTCGCCGTCCTGGATGTCGAGGTTGATGTTGCGCATCACCTCGTTGTCGTCGTAGGCCTTTCTGATGTTGCGCAGCGTTACGCTTGCCATGATGTGTCTCCGAAATTCAATACTGCGTTCAGTCGTTCCATCCGAAACCTGGCGTCTGCCACCTTCACGCCACCGTCGTGCGCTGCAGCCAGCGCGCGACGAGTTCCGGCAACTGTTTCATATCGTCGAATACGTGTTGCGCGCCCACGCGGCGCAGCGCGCCAACCTGCTCCTCGCTCGCGTGGCCGCCACCGATGAATCCATACACCGTCATGCCCGCCGCCGTGGCCGCCGTGACGCCGGCCACGCTGTCTTCGATCACGAGGCAGCCGTCGGTGCTCACGCCGAGTTCGCGTGCGGCGGCGAGGTAGACGTCGGGCGCAGGCTTCGGTTGCGCGACGGAATCCGCGCAGAAAAGCCGGTCGCCGAAAAACTCGACGAGCCCCGTGCGCGCCAGCGCCGCCTCGACATACGCGCGGAAACTGTTGCTCGCGCAGGCCTTGGTCAGCGGAATCGCCGCGAGCGCCGCCTCGATGCCGTCGACCATCGGCGCCTTCACGGCCGCCCGCTCGACCTCGACACGAATCGCTTCGACGTCGGCTTCGGCGAGCGTCCTGCCGAGCGCCGCCGCCGTGCCTTCCAGCACGCGCTCCGTGCGCAGCCCGAGCAGCGGCATCACGATGGGCGCGACGTCGGCATCGGGCCAGCGCGCTTCGAGCTCCTGAACGAGCACCGCGGCGGCGACGGCTTCGCTGTCGATCAGCACGCCGTCGCAATCGCAGATCAGCGCGAGGTGGGCTTCTGTGCGCATTGGCGTCACTTGACCGCCCCGAAGGTAAGGCCGCGCACCAGTTGCTTCTGCGACACCCAGCCGACGATCAGGATCGGCGCCACGGCCAGCAGCGATGCCGCCGACAGCTTCGCCCAGAACAACCCTTCAGGGCTCGAATACGACGCGATGAACACCGTGAGCGGCGCGGCGTTCGAACTGGACAGGTTGATGCTCCAGAACGCCTCGTTCCACGACAGGATCACGAGCAGCAGCGCCGTCGATGCGAGTCCCGGCAGCGACATCGGCATCAGCAGATAGACGATCTCCTGCCACGTCGCCGCGCCGTCGATGCGCCCTGCTTCGAGAATGTCGCGTGGAATCTCCGCGAAGTACGTGAACGACATCCACACGGCGATGGGCAGATTGATCAGCGTGTAGACGATCACGAGACCGCTCACCGAGTCGAGCAGACCGCTGTTCTTCCACAGCAGATAGATCGGCACCAGCACGCCGACGGACGGCATCATCTTCGTCGACAGCATCCACAGCAGCACTTTCTGCGTGCGGCGCGTCGGGAAGAACGCCATCGCGTATGCGCACGGCACGGCCAGAATCAGGCACAGCAGCGTGACGCCGACCGAGATCAGGATCGAGTTCCACGCAAAGCCGAAGTAATTGCTGCGCGCGAACACTTCGCGGAAGCTCTCCAGCGTCGGCATGAAGAACAGCGACGACGCATACGCCTGCTGCTCCGTCTTGAACGCCGTGATCGTCATCCAGAAGATCGGGAAGAACAGCAGCAGCGCGATCAGCCACGCGATGATGCCAGGGATACTGCGGCGAACCATGGCGAAGGGTGAATCCGTCTTCGTCGCGGTTGTCGCAACGGGAGAAGCAGCAATCTGGCTCATTTTTCGTACTCCCCTTTCAGGTTCTTCGCGAGCATGCGCACGAGGAAGAACGACACGATATTCGCAAGCACCACCGCGAGAATCCCGCCCGCCGACGCGAGACCGACGTCGAACTGCTGCAGGCCGAGCGCGTAGATCAGGTACGACAGGTTAGTGGTCGCGGTGCCCGGACCGCCGCCCGTCGTCGTGTAGATTTCGGCGAAGATCGACAGCAGGAAGATGGTTTCCATCATCACCACCACGGCGATCGCGCGCCTCAGATGCGGCAGCGTGATGTAGAAGAACATCGTGAACGCGCCCGCGCCGTCGATCTTCGCGGCTTCCTTCTGTTCCTGGTCGAGCGACTGGATCGCCGTGAACAGAATGAGGAACGCGAACGGCAGCCACTGCCACGCGACGATGATGATCACGGCTGTCAGCGGATAGTCGGCGAACCAGTCGATCGGCGTGAGGCCCACCGCGCGCATGCCTTGCGCGACGAGACCGTACACCGGGTGCAGGATCATGTTCTTCCAGATCAGCGCGCTCACCGTCGGCATCACGAAGAACGGCGCGATGGCCAGCAGCCGCGCGATGCCTTGCCCGTAGAACTTGCGGTCGAACAGCACCGCCATCAGCACGCCGCCGACCACCGTGATGACCAGCACGGCGATGATCAGCTCAAGCGTATGCGCGATCGATGGACCGAACGCGGGATCACTGGCGAGGAACTTGTAGTTGTCGAAGCCCGTGAAGCCCTTTTCGTCGGGATTCAGCAGGTTGTAGCGCGAGAACGAAAACCAGATCGTCATCGCAAGCGGAATGGCCATCCACAGGACGAGTACGCCAACGGATGGGGCCACGAGCCAGCGCGCGTGCGCGGCCTTGCGCTCTTCGCGCTCGTGTTCGGTTTGAGGATGGGCGTGCATGAGGGGTAGACGCAGATGTTGACGCATGGTGGACCACCTCTTCGGTAGTGCGCGGAACGCCGCAGGGGAGACGGCGTGCCGCTGTGCTGCCAGGGTCCGGCTGACGTTGCGCTGTCAGCCGGCGTTTTGCATCGGCTCCGGCTTACTTCGAGGCTGCTCGGTGGACGCGCCGTCCGCGTGACGGTCAAGCAGACGGCGTGCCATTTTCTTCAAACGTTACTTCTGATAGCCAGCCTGCTTGACGGCGCGGTCGGCTGTCGCATTGCCGGCTGCGAGCGCCTGATCGACCGACATCTGGCCCGCCACCGCGCCCGAGATGCTCTGACCGACCACCGTGCCGAACGACTGGAACTCGGGAATGCCGACGAACTGCACGCCCGTGTACGGCACCGGCTTTGCGGTCGGATGGTTCGGATCAGCCGTTTCGATGGCCTTCAGCACGAAGTCGGCGAACGGCGCGGCCTGCTTGTACTCGGGACGCGCGTAGGTGGACTGGCGCGTGCCCGGCGGCACGGAGGCCCAGCCTTCATCCTTCGCGGCCAGTTCGATGTACTGCTTCGACGTCGCCCACGTGATGAACTTCTTCGCGGCGTCGGCCTGCTTCGACGACTTCGGAATCGCCAGTGCCCACGCCCACAGCCAGTGCGAGCCGTTCGGCGTGGCCTGCGTCGGCGCAGCAGCGAAGCCGACCTTGTCCGCGATCTGGGACTGCTGCTTGTTGTACAGCATGCCCGCCGCCACCGTCGCGTCGATCCACATCGCGCACTTGCCCGACGACATCAGCGTCAGGTTCTCGTTGAAGCCGTTCGAGCTCGCTCCCGGCGGGCCGTCTTTCTTCAGCAGGTCGACGTAGAACGAGACAGCCTTCTTCCATTCCGGCGTGGTCAGCTGCGCGTGCCACTTTTCGTCGAACCAGCGGCCGCCGAAGGTGTTGACGAGCGTCGTCACGTAGGCCATGTTCTCGCCCCAGCCCGCCTTGCCGCGCAGGCAGATGCCATACATGCCCGCGGCTTTGTCCGTGAGCTTGTCGGCGAACTGGGCGATCTGGTCGTAGGTCGGGTTGTCGGGCATCTTCAGGCCCTTCGCCGCGAACAGGTCCTTGCGGTAGTACGTCATCGAGCTTTCGACGTAGAACGGCAGCGCATACAGCGAGCCGTTGTACGACAGGCCGTCGCGCGCCGTCTTGACGACGTCGTTCAGGTCGTAATCGGCGGGAAGGTCCGTGAGCGGCGTGAGCCAGCCGCGCTTGCCCCACTGCGGCGTTTCATAGGCGCCGATCGTCATCACGTCGAACTGGCCGCTGCCCGTCGTGATGTCCGTCGTCGCGCGCTGACGCAGCACGTTTTCTTCGAGAATCACCCAGTTGAGCTTGATGTCGGGATTCGCTTTCTCGAATGCCGGCGACAGCTTCTTCAACTCGATCATGTCCGGGTTGTTCAACGTTGCGATCGTCACTGTCGCGGCGTTCGCACTGAAGGCGGCGCACGCGAGCGCGGCGGCGCCGAATACGTTGAGCGCGGGTTTGAAAGTGGGCTTCATCGTTTGTCTCCTTTATTCGTACTTTGCGTGTTGTTACCTGATCGGTACGTGCTCGGCGCTAGTGGCTGTGCGACGCCGTGATGCGGATGCCTGTGAATGAAAGACGGTCAGCTCATCCAGTTGCCGCCGTCGACGTTCAGGGTTTGCGCGGTGATGTAATCCGCATCCGAAGACGCGAGAAACAATGCCGCACCCGTCAGATCCGCAGGCAGCCCCATCCTGCCCAGCGGCACCGCTTCACCGACGAGACGCTTCTTCTCGCCAAGCGGCCGGTTCTCGTAACGCGCGAAAAGCGCATCGACCTGTTCCCACATCGGCGTATCGACGACGCCCGGTGCGATGCCGTTCACGTTGATCTTGTGCGGCGCGAGCGCGAGCGCGGCCGACTGCGTATAGCTGAGCACGGCCGCCTTGGTCGCGCAGTAGTGCGACACGAGCGCCTCGCCGCGGCGGCCCGCCTGCGACGACATATTGATGATCTTGCCGCCGTGGCCCTGCTCGACCATGCGTTGCGCGACCGCCTGCATCAGAAAGAACATGCCCTTCACGTTGACGGCGAAGAGCTTGTCGAAGATGTCCCAGGATTCGTCGAGTAGCGGGCGCATGTCGAACAGCGCCGCGTTGTTGAAAAGAATGTCGATCTGGCCAAAGCGCTGCACCGTCTGCTCGACGATGCGCGCGATGTCTTCGCGTTTGGTGACGTCGGCGCTGATCGTCAGCACGCGCTCCGCTGCCGTGTCGCGCAACGCATGCGCGAAGTCGCCGGCTGGCTTGACGTCCACCAGCACGCAGCGCGCGCCTTCCTCCAGATATCGACGGGCTACCGCCTCGCCGATTCCACTCGCCGCGCCCGTGAGAATCGCCACTTTGCCTTGCAGTCGGGCTGTCACAACCTGTCTCCGGTTCGTTTGATTCTTCGATTTCCGCTGAGCTAACGCTCGCTGATCGAGCAATTGCTCTCGTTGTGATCGAATGATCGGATACGCGTCCGGTCATGTCAAGGCGCGCCGCGCAATTTCGATGGTGCAGCGCGGCAGCACCAGCCGCCTCTTTACGGCAGTCCTTCTTAAGAATCGGCGATGACTTTGCATCGGGCAATGACAATTTTTCGAGATACGTTATATCATTGCGCCTTCGCTCAATCCGACGCTATCCGGCGTTTGCGCCATGTCCCGCTCGTCGCGCTCATCCGATATCCAATCCGCTTTTCCGGACGCCCCTTCGGCCGCCCCGTCCGCCGAACAGACCGCCCGGCTCGCGCTGAAGCTCACGCGCGCCGACGTGCTCGCGGCCGAGCGCGGACTCGCGCTCACCACATTGCGCCGCCAGGTCTACACGCTGATCGCACAGAGCGAGCGACCCGTGGGCGCCTATGAATTGCTGGCCGCGCTCGAGCCGCAGCGCGGGCGCGTGCCGCCGACCACCGTCTATCGCGTGCTCGATTTCCTGGTCGAGCATGGCTTCGTGCACAGGATCGAATCGAAGAACGCGTTTTTTGCGTGTTGCCAGATGGGCGAGCCGCATCAAAGCCAGTTTCTGATGTGCGACGCGTGCGGCGAAACAGTCGAAATTCCCGGCGACAACCTCGCCGCGCAGCTATCGCAAAGCGCGCCCGCGCACGGATTCGAAGTGCATCACCAGGTGGTCGAGCTGAGCGGGCTGTGCGCCGCCTGCCGGCACGGTCATGCGTGACGCAACCACCCACGCCGTTCAACCGACACCACGCTTACTCAACAGGCCATCCCGATGAAGAACAACAATCCGATGTGGAAGTGTGTGCTGCGCGCCGCCGTCTCGGCGCTGACGGCGTTTGCCGTCGGCCAGGCCGCGCATGCGCAGGACGCGAAGATTCCCGTGGTCGCCGCGGAGAATTTTTACGGCGATGTCGTACAGCAACTCGGCGGCGACCGCGTCGATGTGGCGAGCATTCTCAGCAATCCCGATCAGGACCCGCACCTGTTCGAAGCGAGCCCGAAAACGGCGCGCGCGCTGCAGCACGCGAGCCTTGTTGTCTACAACGGCGCCGACTACGATCCCTGGATGACGAAGCTGCTGACCGCGTCGAAGAACGACGCGCGCAAGACGCTCGTGGCGGCCGAACTCGTCGGCAAGAAGAGCGGCGACAATCCGCACCTGTGGTACGACCCGGCGACGATGCCCGTCGTCGCGCGCGCCGTGAGCGCCGCGCTCGCATCGGCTGATCCGGCGCACAAGGCGGCGTATGATGCGAACCTCGCGAAGTTTCTCGACTCGCTCAAGCCGATCGCGGGCAAGGTCGCCGCGCTGCGCAGCCAGTACGCGCACGCGCCCGTGACCGCGACGGAGCCTGTGTTCGGCTACATGTCGGATGCCATCGGCCTCGACATGCGCAACCAGCGCTTCCAGCTGGCCGCGATGAACGACACGGAAGCGAGCGCGTCGGACATTGCCGCTTTCGAGCGCGATCTGCGGGAACGGCGCGTGCGCGTGCTGATCTACAACAGCCAGGCCACCGAGGCGCTCACCAAACGCATGCTGACACTCGCGCAGCAATCGCACGTGCCGACGGTGAGCGTCACGGAAACGCAGCCGGCCGGCAAGCACTACCAGCAATGGATGCTGGCGCAACTCGATGCGCTCGGCAACGCGCTCGCCGCCAACAACGCGGGCGGCGCGAACAAGGGAACCGCGCAATGAACACGCCTCGCCGCGCACCGCAGTCCGACTCGCCGTCGAAGGGTCGCGCGCCCGTCCTCGAACTGGATCGCGTGACGCTCGAACTCGGCGATCGCGCCATCCTGCGCGACGCCAGCTTCACGATCGAGCAGGGCGAATTCATCGGCGTACTCGGGCCGAACGGCGCGGGCAAGACGACGTTGATGCGCTCCGTGCTCGGCCTCGTGCCCGCGGCCAGCGGCGCCGTGCGCGTGCTCGGCGAGCCGGTGATGCGCGGCAATCCGTGGATCGGCTATATGCCGCAGACGCGCAGCGCGCTCGCAGGACGCCGCGTGCGCGGACGCGATTTTGTCGCGATGGCCGCCGACGGGCATCGCTGGGGCTTGCCGCACGCCGATGCGAAGACGCGCGCGGATGTCGAGCGCGTGCTCGAACTCGTCGGCGGCAGCGCATTGGCGGCACGTCCGCTGTCGGAGCTGTCAGGCGGCGAGCGTCAGCGCCTGCTGCTCGCGCAGTGTCTGCTCGGCAATCCGCGTCTGCTGCTGCTCGATGAGCCGCTGATCAGCCTCGATCCGCATCACCAGAAGACCGTCGTCGAACTGGTCAAGCGCGTGCAGCAGGAACTCGGCATTGCCGTGCTGTTTTCCGCGCACGAACTCAATCCGCTGCTGCACGCGCTCGATCGCGTGCTGTATCTCGGCAACGGCGTCGCCGCGCTCGGCACCGTCGACGAAGTCATCACCCGGCCGGTGCTGTCGCGCCTGTACGGCTCGACCATCGACGTGATGCGCGTGAATGGCCGCATCTTCGTGATGTCCGGCGATTTCGACGTCGAGAAGCACGATCACGAGCACGAAGACGACGATCATCAGCATGGCGAGCCGCGCGGCCACGGACATTCGCACGGCCATGCACATCAGCACGCTCCACGCGACGGACACACGCACGATGTTTGAATACGATTTCATGGTCAACGCCTTCGCGGCGTCGGGGATTGTCGCGGTGCTATCGGGCATCGTCGGCTACTTTCTCGTGATGCGCGGGCAGACCTTCGCGGGGCACGCGCTGTCGCACGTCGGCTTCACGGGCGCGACGGGCGCCGTGCTGATCGGCATCTCGCCCATCTGGGGGATGATCGGTTTCACGCTCGCGGCGGGCGTCGGCATGGGGGCGCTCGGCGAGAAGCTCGCGGGACGCGATGTCGCCATCGGCGTGATCCTGTCGCTCGCGCTCGGCTTCGGTCTGCTGTTCCTGCACTTCTTCACCGCGTACGCGACGCAGGTGACGGCGCTGCTGTTCGGCAACGTGCTCGGCGTCAGTTCGTCGACGCTCGCAGTGCTGGCGGCGCTTGGCGTCGTGAGTCTGGCCGCGCTGGCCGCGATCATGCGGCCGTTGCTGTTCGCTTCGTTGCAGCCGGAACTGGCCGAAGCGAAAGGCGTGTCGCTGCGGCTCGTGTCGGTGCTGTTTCTGGCGATCGCGGCGCTCGCGGTGGCGGCATGTACGCAGATCGTCGGCGTGCTGCTCGTGTTCACGTTGATGGTGGGACCGGCGGCCGCGGCGCAGAATCTGTCGACGCGTCTTTCCGTCGGCCTCGTGCTCGCCGCGCTGCTCGCGCTCGCGCAGGCGTGGATCGGCGTGACGCTCGCGTTTTACACGGACTGGCCGACGAGCTTCTGGATCACGCTGCTCGCGGCGCTGGTGTACGGCGCGAGCCTGCTGGCGCAACATATGCGGCGATAAAAAAACGGGGCGGCTTGCAGGCCACCCCGTTTTGCTTTGGTTGCTACCGTTTCATTGCTACCGTTTCATTGCTACCGTTTCATCGCTCAGCCGCGCAGCACCTTGGCGTGATGCGCGAGATGGTCCTCAATGAAG
>BBSL01000022.1 GCA_001319865.1 Burkholderia sp. E7m39
CTGACGGCCCGTCACCAGCTGGAACGGCCGCGTGCTGATTTCTTCGCCCGCCGCCGCCACGCCGATGATGAACGACTGGCCCCAGCCCTTGTGCGTGCATTCGAGCGCCTGCCGCATCAGCTTCGTGTTGCCGACGCACTCGAACGAATAGTCCGCGCCGCCGTCCGTCAGTTGCACGATGTGATCGACGACGTTCTCGACCTCGTTCGGGTTGATGAAGTGCGTCATGCCGAACTTCTTCGCGAGTTCGACGCGGCCCGGATTGATGTCGACGCCGATGATCCTGTCCGCGCCGACCATCTTCGCGCCCTGAATCACGTTCAGGCCGATGCCGCCCAGACCGAACACGACGACATTCGCGCCCGCCTCGACTTTCGCCGAGTACACGACGGCGCCGACGCCCGTCGTCACGCCGCAGCCGATGTAGCAGACCTTGTCGAACGGCGCGTCTTCGCGGATCTTCGCGACGGCGATTTCCGGCACGACGATGTAGTTCGAAAAGGTGGACGTGCCCATGTAGTGGAACAGCGACTTGCCGTCGAGCGAGAAGCGCGAAGTCGCATCGGGCATCAGGCCCTTGCCTTGCGTCGAGCGGATCGCCTGGCAGAGATTGGTCTTGCGCGACAGGCAGAACTTGCATTGACGGCATTCGGGCGTGTAGAGGGGAATCACGTGATCGCCCTTCTTCAACGTGCCGACGCCCGGCCCGACATCGACGACGACGCCCGCGCCTTCGTGGCCGAGAATCGCCGGGAAGATGCCTTCGGGGTCGGCGCCCGACAGCGTGTAGTAGTCGGTATGGCAAATACCCGTCGCCTTCACTTCGATCAGCACTTCACCCTCGCGCGGCCCTTCGAGGTCGACTTCTTCGATCGTCAACGGTGCGCCGGCCTTCCATGCGATTGCTGCTTTCGTTTTCATCGTGAATGCTCCTTTGGTTCCTGAAACCTGTTGCGTGGTGCTGTTCTCTGCGTCGGTCCGCTGCGGCTGACATCGCTTGCGGCCCGGATTGTCGCTCATGTTCGCGCGCGGCGCTCTCGACATCATCGCGCAAACGCGTGGCGCGCGAATGGCATGCCGCGCCGCGCGCTTGTCCTCAGGCGACGGCGCGTAAGACGCCCGTCATGACGGCGCGAACCACGGTTCGACGCGCCCATACAGATCGAGAAAGCGCGCATAACGTGATGCGAGTGCCGGATTGCTGTGCGGTTCGGCGGCGCGCGTCGCGGTGGGGGCGAGCGCCGCGAGATCGCCTGCATGCCAATGACCCGCCGCGAGCCCGCCGAGTATCGCCGCGCCGCGCGCCGCCGCATTCGGGCAATCGACGGCGTGCAGCTCCGCATCGAGCGCATCGGCGAGCAACTGACGCCAGCGCGGATCGACCGAACCGCCGCCGGCCAGACGCAACACCGGCACGCGCGCGCCGCTTTGGCGAATGGCGTCGAGCCCCGCGCGCAGCGAAAACGCGACGCCTTCGAATGCCGCGCGCATCATCGCACCGCGCGATGTGCCGAGCGCGAGGCCAAGCCATCCGCCACGCGCGGCGGGATTGAGCCAAGGCGTGCGCTCGCCCGTCAGATACGGCAGAAACGTGAGCCCCGAAACGGCATCGGCTTCGAACGCATCGCGATAGGCGTCATGCCATGCATACGACAGCCAGCCGCGCACGGCTTCCAGCGCGACGCCGACGTTCTGCATCGCCGCCATCCGATACCAGTGATCCGTCGCCGCGCGATAGCGATGCAGCCCGCGCGCCGCGTCGGGCTCTTGCGTGGCGAGCACGACGATCTGACCGCCCGTGCCCGTGGTCAGCAACGCGTCGCCGTCGCGGGACAGGCCGCTGCCGAGCGCCGCGCACGGCGTGTCGCCGGCGCCCGTCGCGAGCACGATGCCGGCGCGCAAGCCGAGCGCGCGCGCGGCTTCGCCCGACAGCGTGCCGCGCGCCGCGTACGACGGTGCAAGCGGCGCGAACCATTCGCCCGGCAATCCGAGCCGCGCGAGCAGTTCGCGATCCCAGTTGCCCGCCGGATCGGCAAGCGCTGTGGCGCAGGCATCCGATGGATCGGTGGCCGTCGCGCCGCCGAGCCTGACGCGCAGCCAGTCTTTCGGCTGCAACGCCCAACGCGCCGCCCGCACCGCCTGCGGTTCACGAAGCGCGATCCAGCGCAGCAACGGACCCGCCATGCCCGGCGCGACCGGGTTGGGCTGCGGGTCGGGCCATCCGTCGAGCAGCGATACCGCGCGCGTGTCGGGCCACAGCATCGCCGGACGCACGGGCTCGCCGTGCGCGTCGCTCAGGACGACGCCGTGCATCTGGCCGGAAAAGCCGATGGCGCGAACCGCGCCGCGCTGCGCGTCCGGCAGCCGCGCAGCCGCTTCGCACAGCGCGCGCCACCAGATCTGCGGATCGATTTCCGCCCAACCGGGTTGCGGCGTATCGATTGCATAGGCGACGCTCGTCGCGCATTGCTCGCGACCTTCTTCGTCGATGATCGCGAGTTTCAGTGAACCGGTGCCAAGGTCGATGCCAAGAAAGGACATGAATGCGATGCGTTGAATTCGGGTTGGAAGCTATCGTTGGGTATCGCCGCACGCCACGCGCGCGCGACGGGACAGCGAACGTGCATTTTTACACGCGATGCGCATCCGACGCGGGTTAACCCGCCCCCGGCCAGGTGCAGCGCGAAAATGCATTATGTGCGATCGGCAATACACATCATATGGGCACGCATACGTCCATCCTGGGCGCCGCGTTGATGAACATCCCGCAACGCACCGTACGACAAGGGCTCGCGGCGAGGTTCCCCGATCGAGCATGACATGCGCGTTCCAAATCTGGTTCACGCATATCGTCACGGCAAAGGTTGATATAGAAACGCGTGGTCTTGTCGGCGTTTTTCGTCCCGCATACCTTGGAGGCATCCCAAAACGAGATGTGGAGAGAGACAAGATGCACGCGAACACGGTTCATCCGTGCGACGAGCGACTGCCCTTCGGCCAGTTGCTGACGCTCGGCATTCAGCACGTACTGGTGATGTACGCGGGCGCCGTTGCCGTACCGCTGATTATCGGCAGTGCGCTCAAACTGCCGAAAGAGCAGGTCGCGTTTCTCATCAGCGCCGACCTTTTTTCGTGCGGGATCGCCACGTTGATCCAGACCCTCGGGCTGTGGATTTTCGGCATCCGCTTGCCCGTCATCATGGGCTGCACGTTCGCTGCCGTCGGCCCGATGATCGCGATCGGCACGAATCCGAGCCTCGGCATACTCGACATCTTCGGCTCGACGATCGCAGCAGGTGTGATCGGCATCGTGGCCGCACCGATGATCGGCAAGATGCTGCGCTTCTTTCCACCTGTCGTGGTGGGCGTGGTGATTTCGGTGATCGGACTTTCGCTGATGGAAGTCGGCATCAACTGGGCGGCAGGGGGCGTGGGCAATCCGGATTACGGCAACCCCGTCTATCTCGGTCTGTCGCTCCTCGTGCTCACGCTGATTCTGCTCATCAACAAGTTCGGCAAGGGATTCATCTCGAACATCTCAGTGCTGCTCGGCATTGTTGCGGGTTTCGTGATCGCGGCGCTGCTTGGGCGTGTGAACATGGACGGCGTGACGCATGCACCGTGGGTCGGCTTCGTGATGCCGTTCCAGTTCGGCCTGCCGCACTTCGACCCGCTGTCGATCGCGACGATGGTCACCGTGATGTTCGTCACGTTCATCGAATCGACGGGAATGTTCCTCGCCGTCGGCGACATGGTGGAGCGTCCCGTCGACCAGAAGACGCTCGTGCGCGGCCTGCGCGTGGACGGCCTCGGCACATTGATTGGCGGCATCTTCAACTCGTTCCCGCACACGTCTTTCTCGCAGAACGTCGGGTTGATTGGCGTGACGGGCGTCAAGAGCCGCTTTGTCTGCGCGACGGGCGGCGTGATTCTCGTATTGCTGGGACTGTTCCCGAAAATGGCGCAAGTGGTCGCCTCCGTGCCCGCCTTCGTGCTGGGCGGCGCGGGCATCGTGATGTTCGGCATGGTCGCCGCGAACGGCATCAAGGTGCTGTCGAAAGTGGATTTCGTGAAGAACCATCACAACCTCTTCATCGTCGCGGTCAGCATTGGGCTGGGCCTCGTGCCCGTGGTCTCGCCGCACTTCTTCGCGAGACTGCCGGCCGCGCTGTCGCCGCTGTTGCATAGCGGCATTCTGCTGGCGTCGGTTTCGGCCGTTGTGCTGAACCTGATCTTCAACGGCGTGAAGGGCGAACGTGCCGCGACTCGCGATATTCGCCGCGCCGGCCACGACTTCGACGGACGCGGCAGCAAGGACGACGGCATTGCCGGCGACGAAATGCTGCGCGCCGCCGACATGCATTGATTCCACGACACCGCCATCACAACCGGCGTGCGCGAGCATCTTGCCTTGCGCACGCTTTCATCATTGACCAAAAAATCATCCGGATAACTTAATTAGCCGTTTGGACAAGGGTCTGAAGGTACGGAAGTCGCCCAAAAAAAACGCCACGGCATGCCGTGGCGTTTCGTTATCGGAGAAGTAGAAAGCGGCTGTCGGGCCAGCCCGAATCAGCCCGACGTCGCCGCCGAAGCCGCTACGGGCGCGCTGCCCGCACCGTAGTCGACAGGTGCGTCGGCGGGACGCGGCTGCTCGCCTGCGCGCTCGATCCAGCCGCCACCCAGCGCCTTGTACAGATCGACCAGGTTGGTCAGGCGCTCCATCCGAGCCGTAATCAGCGATTGCTGAGACGAATACAGAGCAGTCTGAGCCGTCAACACGGCGAGATAGCTGTCGACGCCGTTCCGGTAGCGCAGATCAGACAGATCGAGACGGCGCTGTTCCGCGAACGTATTGCGTTCGAGCGCCCTGATCTCCTGATCGTACGTGCCGCGGGCGGCAAGTCCGTCTGCCACTTCACGGAACGCCGTCTGGATCGCTTTCTCGTACTGCGCGATCTGGATGTTCTTCTGCACGTTCGCGAGATCGAGGTTCGCCTTGTTCTCGCCCCCTGTGAAGATCGGCAGCGTGATTTGCGGCGCAAAGCTCCACGCCGCCGAGCCCGGCTTGAACAGTCCGCCAAGCGTCGGGCTCAACGTGCCGAAGCTGCCCGTCAGCGACACGCGCGGGAAAAACGCCGCGCGCGCCGCGCCGATATTCGCATTGGCGGCCAGCAGGTTCTGCTCGGCCTCCATGATGTCGGGACGGCGCGTGAGCAGATCCGACGGCAAGCCAGCCGGAATGTCGGTCAGCAGATCCTGGTTGTCGAGCGCAAGACCGCCCGGCAGATCGGACGGCAACGGTTCGCCGATCAGCAGAACGAGCGCATTCTCAGCCTGAGCGCGCAGACGCGCCTGCGATTGCAGATTCGCATTGGCCTGCTCGACCACAGTCTCAGCCTGACGCAGGTCGAGTTCAGAACCCGTGCCGGTTTCGTACTGCAGCTTTGTGATGCGATAGGACTCTTGCGCAGTCTTCAGTGTGTCCTGCGTGACCTTCAACAGATCGTCAAAGGCGAGCAACGTCAGGTACTGATCCGCCACCGACGCGACCAGCGCGATTTCCGCCGCCTTGCGCGCCTGCGCCGTCGCCAGATACTGCGCCAACGCCTGATCCTTCAGGCTGCGGATGCGGCCGAAGAAGTCGATTTCCCACGACGCATTCAATCCGACCGAGTACTCGTTGGAGATCGTCCGGTCGAGGAACGACAGGTTTTTCGGCGTACGCGACTTCGACTGTGAAGCGGCCGCATCGATGGTCGGCATCAGCGCCGCGCGCACGATCTGGTACTGCGCGCGCGAAGCCTCGATGTTCAGCACCGACACGCGCAGATCGCGGTTGTTCTTCAACGCGATCTCGATCAGCTGTTGCAGGCGCTGATCGACGAAGAAGTCGCGCCAGCCGATATCGACGGCCGCCTGCCCGTTCGCCGTGCGCGCGCCCGCGCCGGGCGCGGGTTGCGTCGCGTAGACGCCGTCGCTCGGGAACGCGCCCGAAACGGGCGCGGCCGGCTGGTGGTACTTCGGCTCCATCGTGCAGCCCGCGGCGAACACCGCGACGGCCACTGCCATCAAAGAATACTTAAGCATCTCAATGTCCTCAGCTGGCGTTGCCCGAGCCGCTGCCGCCCTGCGGGTCATGCGGATGGTGCTCGTTATAGTGCTTCATCGCTTCGTCCGGGTCTTCCTTGTCGCCGGTGAACTTCGCGCGAATCACGACGAAGAACATCGGGATCATGAAAATTGCGAGGAAGGTCGCCGTCAACATGCCGCCGATCACGCCCGTGCCGATCGCGTGCTGGCTTGCCGAACCGGCGCCGTTGCTGATCGCGAGCGGCAGCACGCCGAGAATGAACGCGAGCGACGTCATCAGAATGGGGCGCAGCCGCAAGCGTGCTGCCTCGAGCGCGGCTTCCACCGGCCCCATGCCCTCGCCCTGCTGCAGCTCGCGCGCGAATTCGACGATCAGAATCGCATTCTTCGCGGACAGACCGACGGTGGTCAGCAGACCCACCTGGAAGAACACGTCGTTTTCGAGCCCGCGCAGCGTCGCGGCCAGCAGCGCGCCCAGCACGCCGAGCGGCACCACCATGATCACCGAGAACGGGATCGACCAGCTTTCATACAGCGCCGCGAGACAGAGGAACACGACGAGGATCGAGATGCCGTACAGGATCGGCGCCTGCGAACCGGACTGGCGCTCCTGGAACGACAGACCCGTCCATTCGTAGCCGATACCCGCCGGCAGCTTCGCCGCGAGCGCTTCCATCGCCGTCATTGCCTGGCCCGTCGACTTGCCCGGCGACGCCTGGCCCTGGATTTCGACGGCCGAGATACCGTTGTAGCGCTCGAGCTTCGGCGAACCGTAGGTCCACTTGCCGCTCGCGAACGACGAGAACGGCACCATGCTGCCCGCCGAGTTGCGCACGTACCAGTCGCTCAGGTTCTCCGGCGTCATGCGGAACGGCGCGTCGCCTTGCAGGTACACCTTCTTGATCCGGCTGTCGGTATCGAGGAAGTTGTTGACGTACGCCGACGCCCACGCGATCGAGAACGTCTGGTCGATGGTCGCGAGGTTCACGCCTTGCGCCGCCGCCTTTTCCTGATCGATCGACACCTTGAACTGCGGCGTGTCGTTCAGGCCGTTCGGACGCACCTGCGCAAGCATCGGGTCTTTCGCGGCCATGCCGAGCAGCTGGTTGCGCGCGGCCATCAGCTTTTCGTGGCCGAGACCCGCGCGGTCCTGCAGCTCGAAGTCGAAGCCCGACGCCGTGCCGAGTTCAGGAATGGACGGCGGATTGACGGGGAACACGACCGCGTTCTTGTAGCCCGCGAAGTGCATGTACATCCGCCGCACCAGCGCCTGCACCTTCTGGTCCGAATGCTGGCGCTCCGCGTAGTCCTTCATCCGCACGAACACGAGACCCGCATTCTGGCCGCGGCCCGCGAAGCTGAAGCCGTTCACCGTGAAGGTCGACTCGATGATCGATTTCTCGTCGGTCAGCAGCCAGTCGGAGATGTCCTTCAGCGCGCGCGCCGTGGTTTCCTGCGTCGAGCCCGACGGCGTCTGCACCAGCACGAACATCGTGCCCTGGTCTTCGTCCGGCAGGAACGACTTCGGCAGACGCACGAACAGCAGACCGACGGCGACGATCACCACCAGATAGATGATGAGCCAGCGGCCCGAGCGCCTGATCACGTGATGCACGCCCGCGTGATACTTGTCGCGGCTCTTGTCGAAGGTCCGGTTGAACCAGCCGAAGAAGCCCTTCTTCTCTTCGTGATGGCCCTGCGGAATCGGCTTGAGGATCGTCGCGCACAGCGCCGGCGTCAGAATCAACGCGACCAGCACGGACAGCACCATGGCGGCCACGATAGTCAGCGAGAACTGCCGGTAGATCGCGCCGACCGAGCCGCCCGAGAACGCCACGGGCACGAACACGGCGGACAGCACCAGCGCCACGCCGATCAGCGCGCCCGTGATCTGGTCCATCGCCTTGCGGGTTGCCTCGCGCGGCGACAGCCCTTCTTCGGACATCACGCGCTCGACGTTTTCCACCACCACGATCGCATCGTCCACCAGCAGGCCGATGGCGAGCACGAGACCGAACATCGACAGCACGTTGATCGAGAAACCCACGGCACTCATGATCGCGAACGTGCCCAGCAGCACCACGGGCACCGCGATCGTCGGGATCAGCGTGGCGCGCAGGTTCTGCAGGAACAGGTACATGACCAGGAACACCAGCACGATACCTTCGAGCAGCGTCTTGACCACTTCCTCAATGGACAGGCGCACGAACGGCGTCGTGTCGTACGGGTACTTCACGACGAGACCGTGCGGGAAGTACTTCGACAACTGGTCGATCTTGTCGCGCACGGCCTTCGCGGTGGCCAGCGCATTCGCGCCCGTCGCCAGCTGGATACCGAAGCCGGCAGTGGGCTGGCCGTTGTACTTGGTGTCGAAGTTGTAGTTTTCGCCGCCGAGTTCGATGCGCGCCACGTCCTTGATGCGCACCTGCGAGCCGTCCTGGTTGACCTTCAGCAGCACGTTGCCGAACTGCTCGGGCGTCTGCAGCAGCGTCGCCTCGCTGATGGTTGCCTGCAGCAGCTGGCCGGGAATGGACGGGGTGCCGCCGAGCGAGCCCCCCGCCACCTGGACGTTCTGCGCCTGCAACGCGGTTTCGACGTCGACGGGCGTCAGGCCGTAGTTGGTCAGCTTGTGCGCGTCGAGCCAGATCCGCATCGCGTACTGCGAGCCGAACAGCGTGACGGTACCCACGCCGTCGATACGGCTGACGGGGTCCTGCACGTTCGACGCGACGTAGTTCGCGAGGTCGTACTTGCTCATGCTGCCGTCCGTCGACACGAACGCCAGCACCAGCAGGAAGCTGCTGCTCGACTTGGTCACCTTCGTGCCCAGTTGCTGCACGACCTGCGGCAGCAACGGCGTGGCGAGCTGCAGCTTGTTCTGCACCTGCACTTGCGCGATGTCGGGGTTGGTGCCCGCCGCGAAGGTCAGCGTGATCGTGGCCGTACCCGAGTCGTCAGACGTCGACGACAGATACAGCAGGTGGTCGAGGCCGCTCATCTGCTGCTCGATCACCTGCGTGACGGTGTTTTCAACCGTTTTCGCCGATGCGCCCGGATACGTGGCGCTGATCTGCACGGCCGGCGGCGCGATGGTCGGATATTGCGCGACGGGCAGCGTGAAGATCGACGCCAGACCCGCCAGCATCAGAATGATGGCGATCACCCACGCGAAGATCGGGCGATCGATAAAAAACTTTGCCATGAAGCAGGCTCCCTTTGATTACGCGCCCGATGCAGCGGAGGCGGCGGCCGCGCCGCTGGCCGGCGAGCTCTGCGCCGCTGCATCCGACGCGGCGGGCGCCGGCGGCAACTGCGCCGGCACGCCCTTCGCCTGCGCGCCCGGACGGACCTTGTCGGTGCCCTGCACGATCACGCGATCGCCCGCATTCAGGCCGCCTTCGACGACCCAGTACTGGCCATAGGTGGCGGAGGTCTGCAGCGTGCGCAGTTCGACCTTGTCGTCCTTGCCGAGCACGAGCGCCGTCGGCTGGCCCTTCTGGTCGTGCGTGACGCCCACTTGCGGCACGAGCAGCGCGTGGTCGTTCATGCCTTCCTCGATGCGCGCCCGCACGAACATGCCCGGCAGCAGCACGTGGTCCTTGTTCGGGAAGATCGCGCGGATCGTCACGGAGCCCGTGGTCTGGTCGACGGTCACGTCGGTGAACTGCAGCTTGCCCTTCTCCGAATAGACACGGCCGTCTTCGAGGATCAGGTCGACCTTCGCGGCGTTCGGGCCCGCCGTCACCAGACGGCCCTGCTGGATGTCGCGACGCAGCTTCAGGCCCGCGAGGCTCGACTGCGTGACGTCGACATACACGGGATCGAGCTGCTGCACGGTCGACATCAGCGTCGCCTGGCTCGCCTGCACATAGGCGCCCGGCGTCACCTGCGAAATACCGACCTGGCCCGTCACGGGCGACACGACATCCGTGTAGCCGAGGTTGATCTGCGCGGTATCGACAGCGGCCTTGCCCGCCGCCACGTCGGCGACGGCCTGGCCTTGCGCGGCCACGGCGTTGTCGTAGTCCTGCTTCGAGACCGCGTTCGCGGCCACCAGCACCTTGTAGCGGTTGGCTTGCGCGGTGGTCGACGCGAGGTTCGCCTGCGCCTTCGCGAGCGCCGCCTTTGCATTGTTCAGCGTGGCGATGTACGGCGCCGGGTCGATCTTGTACAGACGCTGGCCGGCCTTGACCTGCGTGCCTTCCGTGAATTCACGACGCAGCACGATGCCGTCGACCCGCGCGCGCACCTGCGCGACGAGGAACGCGCTGGTGCGGCCCGGGAGTTCCGTGACGACGGGCACCGGCTGCGGCTGGACCGTGACGATACCGACTTCGGGCGTTTGAGGCGGAGGTGCTGATTGTTTTTGTCCGCACGCTGCCAGCATTACGGCAGCCGTCGCGGCAGTGAGTAAGCGGAATGGAACCCGTTCGACGCGCATGGAGCGACCTCTGTCAAAGACTGAGAAGGAAAAAGTGCGTGCATCTCTCTGCGGAGAAGGCTGCGCACGGTGGCGCCTCACGACGCCTTGACCGGACGCTCACGAATGCTTTTCCTGCGGTGCAGCCATCGCTAAATGCGCCAACCCGGGAAATGCCGCACGACGCCGTCCAGTGATTGAGACAGCGCAAGCTATTTGAAAAAGTCAACGGTGACGGATATTAACCGTTCACTCAGACATGAGTCATCCGATCGATGGGGTGCTATTATATATACATTCATGAATGCACGTAAAAGTGCGTTCCAGTCTGTAAGTACGTTTTCCCCGCAAGATCCCTCGCGCAATAACCGGCACAAGAAATGTTCGTTATCGGCGGCGTTTAAAAGCGTCAGGGGAAACCCCGTCATCACGCAGGTCACACGAATGGTCCGTCGAACCAAGGAAGAAGCGCAGGAGACGCGCACCCGCATCCTCGATGCAGCAGAACAGGTCTTTTTCGAAAAGGGAGTGTCGCGCACGTCGCTGGCCGATATCGCGCAGACGGCGGGCGTCACGCGCGGGGCGATTTACTGGCATTTCGCCAACAAGGGCGATCTGTTCACTGAAATGTTCGACCGCGTGCTGCTGCCGCTCGACGAACTGAAGGCGGCGTCGATCGACCCGAACGAGGCCGATCCCCTCGGCCGCCTGATCGATATCTGCACCGTGTGCCTGCGCGACACTGCGAACGACCCGCATCGCCGGCGCGTGTTCGACATCCTGTTTCACAAATGCGAGTTCGTCGAAGAGATGGGGCCCGTGATGGCGCGCTATCAGAACGTCGTGCGCGAGGCGCTGACGAGCATTCAGGCGGGCATGCGCAACGCGATTTCCAAAGGGCAGCTGCCGGCCGACATGAACGTGCCCGTGGCCGCCTCGATGGTGCATGCGTTCATCAGCGGATCGCTGCGCGACATGCTGTTCGTGCCGGACGCATTCGACTTCGGGCGGCACGCGCGGCAGATGGTCGATGGGCTGATCGACGCGCTGCGCAGCCCGGCGCTGCGCATGGGGGCGTGAGGGCGGCGCGGAGCGCGGACCGCATGCCCGCCTCTATTGGACGGACTTTTCCCGTCAGCTTCTGGCCGGCCGCTTCTTGCCGCTCGCTTCTTGCCGTCCGCCTGTTTCCGTCCTGTCAGACAGCCGACTTCGCGCGCGCCTTCTGGTTCGATGCGTAGATCGAGCCGCGCTCCAGCGGCTTGCCGGCTTCCACCGCCGCGATCCATTGCTGGGTGCTCGCGACGGCCGCGAATCGCGACTGCAGCACCACACTGAACACCCGGTGAATGTCCTCGGCGCTTGCAAAGCCCGCGCTGTTCTCGTATGGAACGGAACCCGTCGCGTCGTGCAGGAACTCGACGGCCAGCCCCATGTGCAGCGCGTGAACGATCGTCGACGCATCACAGTTGTGCGTCATGTAGCCCGTCACCGTGAGCGTGTCGATCTCGCGTTCGGCGAGCCAGCCGGCGAGATCGGTGTTCGTGAATGCGCTCGGCAGCGCTTTCTCGACATGGTGATCCCACTCGCGCGACGCCACCACGGCGTGCAGTTCCGCGCCCTCGCCACCGCGTGCGAAGATGGGTGACCCCGGCGGCGCGAAGTTCTGCACGACGACGACGGGAATCTGCGCGGTGCGCGCCGCGTCGATCGCGCGTCCGATGTTCGCGAGCGACATCTGCACGTCCGGATATTCGATGGGCAAATCACCCGTCACGTATTCGTTCTGGACATCGATGACGATCAGGGCACGACGGGGCGTCGACATGGCAAGGCTCCTTGATGGTGGATGTTGAGCGATTCGAGGTTGAGCGGCCGCTGCGCGCCGCCGCAATGTGCGCATTGTTGTTTATTCGTGCGCCGCGCGACGGGCGGCGGCCAAACGAATAAACGAATTCGCAAGGACGGGACGCTTCACAAGGATAACGCGGGCGGCGACGGAGGCTCGCGCGTGCAGCCATCGCCCGGCAATTTCGAAGATCCGGAGGAAGCGGATACGGGAAGGAGACTTTCCGCGGCAGAGGCGAGCGCGCCGGACGCAGGCCGCGCCCGCCGCGCGCCGTCAGCCTTGCGTGAAGTAATGCGCGACGTAGAGCAGCAACGCGACGAAGAAAATCATCGCGCCCCACGCCCAGTGCGGCAGCACAGGCGATTCCTGATCGTGATGCAGGCCGTGCAGCAGCGAATGCGCGGCGCGGCCCGTCAGCGTGCCCGCATGCGAATGGTCGTGCAGCCGCGCGCGGCGCGCGACGCCCGACAGGCTGATCGGCCGCAAAAACACGTGCTGGCGGCGCCCTTGCGTACCCGCCGCGCGATTCGGCCGCTTGCCGTGCTTCGCTTCGACGACGGCGCAAAATTCGGTGAAGAAATCGTCGGCGAGTTCGTGCAGGGCGTTTTCGATCTGGCGCGCGGGCAGCTGCGCGAGCGGCCCCGTCGATGTCGCCCACACCGAGTAGTCGATGCGCGTGCTCGGCCCGCGGCCGGGCAGATGAAGGTGATCGTCATTGCGCAGCGACACGTCGATCTGCCCGCGCAGCGCACCGATGCCTTCCGCGCGCGCCTTGAAGTTCAGCGTCCGGTGAGGCTTCGCGCTGTTGCCGCCGTCCTCGCTCGCGACGTGCGCGCGGATGTGATAATGCGCGCGCAGCGGGCCGAGCGGCACCGTCATCGTCAGCAGATATTCGCCGCCCTGGAGCCGGCGCAACGACTCGCAGTTGTCGAGACTCGCGCGCAACAACGCGAGATCCTGCAGCGCGTCCCAGACTTCGGACGGCGCCAGCGGCACTCTCAACGCGTCGTTCAATTCCATGACAGCCTCCCCGATAACCGTGCGACTGCGGGATCAGGACGTCTGATCGATGCGGTCGACACGCGACACGAAAAACGCAAGATACCCAGCGATCCGCTTGACCTGCTCGAATGGGTTTTCATAACTCCACACGACGTTCTCGATCGTCTCGTCTTCCGTGTGCAAGTGGAAGTACGACGCTTCTCCCTTGTGCGGACAGTGCGTCTTGTGATCGGAACGCACGAGCCGCGCCATGTTGACGTCGGCGCGCGGGAAGTAGAACACATCGGGATAGCCGCTTTCGCTGAGCGTCAGCGCGGCTTGCGTGTCCGCGAACGTCACGCCCTGATGAATCACCCGCACGCGATGCCGGTTGGCCGTGATGGTGATGGTAGGGTCCGCATCGCCGCCGCTGTGCGCTGGCGCACCGCCCGCCGCATCGACGGGCGCGCCAGTTCGCCTCGCGCTGTCGCTGTCGGCGCTGTCGGGGCTTCCGCTGGGTGGGGCATTCATGTCGTCCGCTCCGCTGATAGGCAAATGCGCGCACTCTCCGGTCGGCCGCCCGGCTGATGTGGCAGCCCGGCACCCGTGGCACGCGCCGCTTCGTTATGATTCTGCGGAGCGCGTCTCCCTCGGTCACGCGATGGCTTGCAAAGATGAAAGCCACGGAACGCGTCCGTGGCTTCATTATTGACCAAACGCGCCTGGCTTGCGCGACGTTCGTTGGCATCGGGTTGCTCCCGATTGCCGGGGTGAACCGGACGCGTTTCAGCCGACGGCGGCCGTCCCAGCAGTGACGCGTTGACGGTCCGGCGCTCACCGTGCCGTCGCCGAATTGCTCGCGTAAGCGCCTCGCGTCGATTCGCGACATCGCATCGCGCCGCCCCGGCGCCACCCTCTGCCACGTGTACCATCCGCCGGCATCCGTTGCGGCAGCGCAGCGGGGCGCGCGCGGTCACGCGCGCAGCGCCCTCGCGTTG
>BBSL01000023.1 GCA_001319865.1 Burkholderia sp. E7m39
GTTTGCGGCGCGCCAGCGCGCGGACGGCATCTGCTGTCCTGCGAAGCCCTTACTGCGAACCCCAATAGAACGAGGCCTTGGCCGTGCCCTTCGCCGGAATGGTCACGGGCTTGGTCTGGTCGCTCTCCTTGTACGCGGCATGCACGGTGTAGCGGCCGGGACGCAGTTTGACCAGCATGTACGGCCCGCGCGACGTGGTGTCGAGCACGCTGCCGCCGTGCGCATCGAGAATCTTCACTTTGACGTCGGAGAGATAGTCGGAACCAGGCCCCGTGAAGCGCAACGACAACGGCCATTGGCTCTGCGCCGCGAGCAGCGCCTTCGATTCGTCGAGGCCGACGCCGCCGGACGTGAATGACACGTCGCCCTGCTGCTGCACCTGAGGCAGGCCGCCGCCATTGGCGTTGCCGGCGCTGGTGTCGTCGGTGGTGCTGCCGCCCGTGACGCCGTTCGATTGCTGCGCATACGCGCCGCCCGACAGCCCGAGCGTGAGGAGAGCCGCAGCCGCAACCGTGACGGCGCGGGCGACGATACGACGATGGATCATTGCGTGGCTCCTTTTGGGGCAAGCCCAAAGCGTTCTGACGACAGTCCGCACGCAATCTATATGCCTATTCGCCGACGGCGTCGCAAAAGCGATACAGGCCCGAAAATCGGGGCTGTACGTTTTCCCGGACGCTGCGTGCGCCCGGTTGCCAACCGACAATTTTTCCACATCCGGCAGGTTTTACCGGCGGTCGCCTCGCGGCCCCCGCCGGTTCTGCCGCCGCCTGCCTTCAGCCGAGGTCGACGGGCACGAAGATCTGCGAGTTGTCGCGCTGGATCAGCAGCGCGATGCTGTTGCCCGCCGACGACACCGCCTGCTTCAACTGCTCGATGTTCGACACCGGGCGGCCGTTGACGGCGAGGATCACATCGCCCGGCTGGATGCCCGCGCTCGCGGCCGCGCCGCTCGCGTCCTGCACCAGCAAACCGTGCGACACCGACGCGCCGCTCTTTTCCTGCGGCGTGAGCGGCCGCACGGCCACGCCGAGGCGCCCTTGCATCTGCGCGGGGCCGGCGTTGTCGTTGGATGCGACCTTCGTGTCCGCCAGCGAGCCGATCGTCACTTTCAGGTTTTTGGTCGCCTTGTCGCGCCACACCTCGACGTCGGCTTGCGTGCCCGGCTTGATGCCCGCGATTTGCGACGGCAGCGCCGACGAATCCGCCACGTCGATGCCGTTCACCGACAGGATCACGTCGCCCGGCTGCAGGCCGGCCTTCGCAGCCGGACCGCCCGGATCGACGGAGCTGACGAGCGCGCCTTGCGGCTTTTTCATGCCGAACGAATCGGCGAGCGTCTGGTTCACGCTCTGCACGGCGACGCCGAGACGGCCGCGGTCCACGTGGCCCGTTTTCACCAGATCGTCCTTGACCTTCATCGCCTCGTTGATCGGGATAGCGAACGAAAGGCCCTGGAAGCCGCCCGTCTGCGAATAGATCATCGAGTTGATGCCGATCACTTCGCCTTGCAGATTGAACAGCGGGCCGCCCGAGTTACCCGGATTCACGGGCACGTCCGTCTGGATGAACGGCGTGTAGTTCTCGTCCGGCAGCGAGCGCGACTTCGCGCTGATGATGCCCGACGTCACCGTGTTGTCGAAGCCGTACGGCGAGCCGATCGCGACGACCCACTGGCCCACCTTGCTGGCGCGCGGATCGCCGATCTTCACGGTCGGCAGATCCTTCGCGTCGATCTTCAGCACCGCGACGTCCGACTGCTTGTCCGCGCCGACCACTTTCGCCTTGTATTCGCGCTTGTCGGTGAGCTTGACGGTGACGACGTTCGCGCCGTCGACGACGTGCGCGTTGGTCAGCACGTAGCCGTCGCTGCTGATGATGAAGCCGGAGCCGAGGCTCGCGCTCGGGCGGTCGCCGTCGTCGCCGCCGTTCGGGCCGCCGGGGCCACCCTGTCCGCCCGGCATCTGGCCGAAGAAGTGGCGATAGAACTGGTAGAACGGATCGCTCGGATCGATCGGGAGCTGGCCGCTGTTATTGCCGCCGCGCATCGCCGTCTGCTTGACCACGTGCTTCGCGCTGATGTTCACGACGGCCGGCCCGTACGTTTCGACGAGCCCCGAGAAATCGGGAATGCCCGTCTTCGCAGCGGCCTCCGCGGGCATCATCGCGGCAGCCGCCGGCGAAATCACTTGGGGCGCGGACACGTTGTGATGGCCAGCCACATAACCCGCCGACAATGCGATAACGACAGCCGCGGCGACGGCGCTACGGGTCAGCATTTTTGCTTTCATCGTGTACTCCTGATTGGGAGAGTTGACTCTTCGATGAGTCAAAGAGTACGTGGCGTCGCTTAAATCAATCTTAAACAACGCCGACGCGATGAAAGCCTTGCGAAAAGCCTGTCCCGGCGGCCGGTTCAGAAGCGCACGGTGACTTGCAAACCGCCGGCGGGCGCATCGTCGAGCGTGACGCTGGCGTGATGCTGAACCGCAATGCGGCGCACGATGGCGAGCCCCAGGCCGCTGCCCGCGACATCGGTGCGCGCGCGGTTCGCGCCAGCGCCGACGCGATAGAAACGGTCGAACACGCGCCCGCGCTCCGCGGCGGGAATGCCTGGTCCGCTGTCGGCGATCTGCACGAGCGGCCTGCCGTTTTCGACGCGCAGGCACACGTCGACGCGCCCTCCCGCCGGCGTGTATTTGGTTGCGTTGTCGATCAGGTTGTTGAGCATCACGCGCAGCGCTTCCGTGTCGCCCGTGACGCTGGCCGGCTCGCTTGCCTCGATGCCGAGATCGACGCCGCGCTCCTGCGCGAGGGGCAGATTGGCCGTCACGCATTCGTGCACGAGGGCGTTCAGATCGACGGTGCCTGTTGCCGCGTGGCCGTCCGGTTCGGAGCGCGCGAGCGCGAGCAGTTGTTCGGCAAGGCGCGTCGCGCGCGTGACGCCTGCCTGCAGATCGCGCAGCGCTTCGCTGCGCTCGGCTTCGTCGTGTGCGCGCGCGACTAGTTGCGACTGGATCTGCACGGCCGCGAGCGGCGTGCGCAATTCGTGCGCGGCATCGGCGACGAAGGCCTTTTGCGTATCGAGCGCGACGGCGAGCCGCTCGAGCAGGCCGTTCAGTGCGCGCACGAGCGGCTGCACTTCGAGCGGCAGACGCGAGTCGGGCAAGGGATCGAGCGCTTCCGGGTGACGCGTGTCGAGCGCGCCCGTCAGGCGCCGCAGCGGCGCCAGCCCGCGCCCGACGACGCCCCACACGGCCACGCCCATCAGCGGCAGCAGCACGATCAGCGGCCACAGCGTGCGCAGCGCGACGTTCGCGGCGAGCCGGTTGCGCACGGACAGCGGCTGCGCGAGCTGCACGACGTTATCGCCGACGATCGCGCCATATACGCGCCAGTCGCCGCGCTCCGTGCGTTCCGTCGAAAAGCCGAGTTCGGCTCGCGGCGCGAGCGGCGCGCGCGGATGCGAGTAGTACATCAGCACGCCGTTGCGGTTCCATATCTGCAGCACGATGCCTTCGTCGCCCGTGTCGCGCGAACTGAGCACCTGCGAGAACGGCTCGGCGGGCAGCGCGGCGGCGATTTCCTGCAACTGGTAATCGAACAGTTCGTTGGCTTCGGCGAGCGCCTGCCGGTAGATCAGCCAGCCCGCGATGCCGACGCCGAGCAACACGATGGCGAGCAGCCAGAACAGCAATTGACGGCGAATCGAACGCATCCTGTCAGGTTTCCTTCGCGATCATGTAGCCGAGACCGCGCACGTTTCGGATCAGCTCCGCGCCGAGCTTCTTGCGCAGCGCGTGGATGTAGACCTCGACGGTGTTGCTGCCGATCTCCTCGCCCCAGCCGTACATCTTTTCTTCGAGCTGGCTCTTCGACAGCACCGCGCCCGGCCGGGCGAGCAACGCGGCGAGCAGCGCGAACTCGCGGGCGGACAGTGCGACGGGCGCGCCGTCGAGCGTCACCTGATGCGAGGCGGGATCGAGCGTGAGATTGCCGTGGCGAATGGTCGATTCGCTGCGTCCGGACTGCCGGCGGATCAACGCGCGCATCCGCGCGCCGAGTTCGTCGAGATCGAACGGCTTGACGAGGTAATCGTCGGCGCCGGCATCGAGTCCTTTGACGCGATCCGCGACGGCGTCGCGCGCGGTGACGATCAGCACGGGCAACGGGTTGCCGCGGGCGCGCAGCGTGCGCAGCACATCGAGGCCGTCGCGCTTGGGCAAGCCGAGATCGAGCAGCACGAGATCGTACGGCTGGCCCGCGACCGCGTTCAACGCGGACTCGCCGTCCTGCACCCAGTCGACCGCGAAGCCGTCGCCGCGCAGCGCCTTGCGCACGCCTTCGGCGATCATGCGGTCGTCTTCAACGAGAAGTATGCGCATTGCTTTTCATCCGTTCCGGACTTGGGGGCGCTGGCGGCCCATGGTGGGGTTTTCCGATGGCAGCATTCTAGCGCTCGGGGGGTGGGTTTCGCCTTTGGCGCTTGCCCTTTGCGTGGGCATCCGCGTTGCGTCTTCGCGGCGCGGGCGTTGCCGTTGCGTGTTGCCCTTTGCGCGGGCATCCGCGTCGCGTCTT